>NZ_JBIVMI010000001.1:387480-698532 GCF_044753005.1 Kitasatospora sp. NPDC088548 | reverse complement strand
GGGGGGGGCGGGGGGGGGTGGGCTTTGGGGGGGGGGGGGGGGGGGGGGGGGGGTTGGGGGGTGTGTGGGGGGGGGGGGGGGGGGGGGCGGGCGCGGCGGGGGGGGGGGGGGGGCCCCCCCCCCCACGGCGGGGTCGGCAGCGGTCTGCCGGGGGGCGCTCAGTACCGGACGGGCAGTGCGGTCAGGCTCCGGTTGAGCAGTGACAGCTGCCAGTTGAGCCGTTGCCCGTCCAGGGCCAGGCCCGGGTAGTCGCGCAGCAGGGTGGCGACCACCACGCCGGCCACCAGCCGGGCGAGCGCGGCGCCGATGCAGAAGTGCGCGCCGAAGCCGAAGCCCAGGTGGGTGGTGACCTCGCGGTGCAGGTCGAACCGGTCCGGGTCGGGGAACCGCCCGGGGTCGCGGTTGGCGGCGGCGGTGACCAGGAAGATCCGGTCCCCGGCGCGGATGGTCCGGCCGTCCAGCTCGAAGTCGCGGGCGGCGTTGCGGATCGACATCTTGGACGGGCCGTCCAGCCGCAGCGTCTCCTCCACGGCCGCCGCCACCAGCTCCGGTTCGGCGCGGACGGCGGCCAGCTGCTCCGGCTGCCCGAGCAGCGCGAGCAGGGTGTTGGCGATGAGGTTGCTGGTGGTCTCCCCGCCGGCGAAGGCCATCTGGGTGAGCATCCCGACGAACTCCTCCTCGCTGACCGAGTCGCCGATCCGGCCGCCCGCGAGGACGGAGCTGATCAGGTCGTCCTTCGGTTCGGCGCGGCGCTCGGTGACCAGCCCGCCCAGGTACTCCTCCAGGCTGACCAGGGACTGCAGCGAGGTGCGGTACTCGCGCTCCTCCTGGGCGGCGCCGAGCACGAGGTCGGCGACCCGGGCGTTCCAGTACCAGAACGACGGGCTGTGCGACTGCGGGACGCCCAGCCAGCGGGCGAAGACCAGGGCCGGCAGCGGCTTGGCGATGTCGGCGGCGAGGTCGCCGGTGCGGCCGGGGGCGGCCCGGCGGGTGAGCATGGCGCCGGTGGCCCGTTCGGTGAAGCCGCGGTAGCGGGCCACCGCGCGGGCGGCGAACTGCTCCTGGAACACCTGGCGCAGCCGGCGGTGGGTCGGCGGGTCGTTGAACACCATCCAGCGGGAGAGGATGCCGAACGCGCGCTCGGCGTCCTCGCGGGCGCCCTGCGGGACGGCGTCCATCAGCGGCCGGACCCGGTCGGCGGAGACCGCCGGGTCGCGCAGGCACTGCATCACCGGCTCGTAGCCGGTGACCAGCCAGGCCCGGTGCATGGCGCTCCAGTACACCGGCCGGTGGTCGCGGAGCGTGTTGAGGTACTCGTACGGGTCCGCGTTGACGGCGGGGTCGAGCAGGTACCGCTCGGTGAAGCGGACGGTGGTGAGGGTCATCGCCGGGCCTCCGCGCCGGTCGTGGCCGAGCCCGTGCCGCTCGCGCCGGTGGTGTCGCTGGTGCTGTTCATGCTGCTCGTGCCGTTCGTGCCGTTCGTGCCGTTCGTGCCGTTCGTGCCGATGGTGTCGAGCAGGGCCGCGAGGCCGCGGACCAGGGGCTCGGCGAGCATGGACATGTGGTCGCCCTCGCTGATGTGGACGGTGAGCCCGCCGAGCGCCAGTTCGCGCCAGTGGTCCACGTACGCCCGGTAGTCGACGTCGAGCCCGGGCATCGGCTCGCCGGCCGGCAGCCCGGCGGCCTGGGTGCCGACCACCAGGTGCACATGGCCGGGGTAGGGGCGGACCTCGTAGTCGGCGAGGGCGGTGAGCAGCGAGTGCCAGACCTCGATCGGGGCCTGCTCGACCAGGGCCGCCTCGCCGGGGCTCATGCCCGCGCCGAGCAGCAGGGCGGTGAGTTCGGCCGCCGCGGTGTCGCGCCCGGGGGACGGCGGCAGGGTGCGCAGCCGGTCGCGCATCCGCAGCGCGTCCCGCATGTCGCGGCCGACGCCGGCGAGGCGGGCCCGGGCCGCCGGGTTGGGCAGATAGGGCTCGATCAGCACCAGCGGCTCGACGGTGTGGCCGGCCTCGTGCAGCTGGGTGGCCATCTCCAGGGCGATGTTGGCGCCCATCGACCAGCCGAGCAGGTCGTGCGGGCCGTGCCCGCCGTGGTCGGCGATCTCCCCGGCGTAGTTGGCCGCGATGCCCGCGATGGTGCTCGGGTCCACCCCGCCCAGCAGGCCGCGGGCCTGGAAGGCGTGCACCGGGCGGCCGGGCGGGAGCTCCCGGGCGAGCGGTACGAACCAGGCGGCGCTGCCACCGCTGGGGTGGACGCACCAGAGCGGGGCGCCCTCGCCTTCGCGCAGCCGGACCTCCGAGGTGACCGCCACGGGGGCGGCGTCCGGGGCGGTCGCCTCGGCGCGGGCGGCGAGCCGGGCGAGGGTGGGCCGTTCGATCAGATCCCGGACGGAGACGGTCAGTCCGCGCTCGGCCGCCATCGCGGCCACCCGGACGGTGGAGAGCGAACTCCCGCCGATCCGGAAGAAGTCGTCGTGCACCCCGATCAGGGAGAGGCCGAGCACCTCCCGCCAGATCTCGGCCAGCACCTTCTCGGTGGCGGTGGCGGGGGCGACGTACGCCGTGTCGGTGCTGGCCCGTTCGGCCGGGGGCAGCGGCAGCGCCCGCTTGTCGATCTTCCCGCTGCGGTTGACCGGGAGCTCGTCCAGGAAGACGAACCGGCCCGGCACCATGTAGGCGGGCATGGTGGTGCGCAGCGCGCCGGTGAAGCGCTCGACCGTCGGCTTGGTGCCGCCCCGGGCGACCACGTAGGCGACCAGGGCCGGTTCGCCGGGCAGGTCGGTCCGGTGCAGCACCACCGCCTGGCGCACGTCGGGCAGTTGCCGCAGCGCGTGCTCGATCTCGCCCAGTTCGATCCGGAAGCCGCGGAGCTTGACCTGGGTGTCCCGGCGGCCGAACACCTCCACCGCGCCGTCGGGCCGGACGGTGCCGAGGTCGCCGGTGCGGCAGAGCCGCTCGCCGGGGGCGCCGTACGGGTCGGGCACGAAGGTGGCGGCGGTCAGCGCGGGCCGGTTCAGGTAGCACCGGGCGATGGCCTGGCCGCCCAGGTAGACCTCACCGGTCACCCCGACCGGGACGGGCCGCAGGTCCTCGTCGAGGACCAGCACCCGGGTGTTGCGGATCGGCGTGCCGATCGGCGGGCGCCCCTGGCCCGGGGAGAGTTCGGTGGCGACGGACCACACGGCCGTCTCGGTGAGGCCGTAGGCGTTGTGGAAGCGCCGGCCGCGCGACCAGGTGTCCGCGAGCTCCGCCGGGCAGCCCTCGCCCGCGACCTGGAGCACCTCGATCGCGGGGAAGCGGTCCTCGCCCAGCACGGTGAGCGCGCTCGGCGGGAACATGGCCCGGTTGACGCCGTGGGCGAGCAGGGTGCGGGCCAGGTCGGGGCCCGGCCGCAGGTCGTCCTTGGACGCGGTGACCAGCCGGCCGCCGTTGGCCAGGGCCCAGGTCAGCTCCATGACGGAGACGTCGAAGCCGAAGGAGGCGAACTGGAGCACCCGGTCGTCCGGGCCCGGCTGGACCAGGTCGCGCTGGCCCTCCAGCATGTTGGTCAGGCCGCGGTGCGGGACGGCGACGCCCTTGGGCGTGCCGGTGGAACCCGAGGTGTAGATGACGTACGCCATGGTGTCCGGGCCCGGGGCGAAGGCCGGCCGCGCCGGGGGGCGGCCGGTGGACGCGGTCCAGGTGGCGGGGTCGTCCAGGAGCAGGACCGGGCCGTCGAAGGGCACGGTGCCGGCCAGCGAGGTCTGGGTGAGCAGCACCCGCATCCCGCTGTCCGAGGCCATGAACGCGAGCCGGTCGGCGGGGTGTTGCGGGTCCAGCGGCAGGAACGCGCCGCCCGCCTTCAGCACGCCGAGGGCGGCGCACACCTGGTCGGGCCCGCGGTCGGTGCAGATGCCGACCGGGGTCTCCGGGCCGACGCCGAGCGTGCGCAGCCGCTCCGCCAGCCGCCCGGCCGCCCCGTCCAGCTCGCGGTAGGTCACCTGCCGGTCGCCGTGCTCGACGGCCACCGCGTCCGGGGTGCGCGCGGCGTGTGCGGCGACGTGCTCGTGGAACATCAGCGGGCTGTTCTCCCGGGCCGGCCCGTTGCCCCGGGCCAGCGCCGTGTCGAGGGCGGCGCCGGTCAGTGCGGGCGGGGTGACCCTGCCGTGCGGGTCGGCGACCATCGTCGCGAGCAGGGTGTGGAGCACGTCCGCGAGCTGCTCCGTGGTGGCCGGGGAGACGTACTCCGGGTCCACGTCGATGGTGAAGGCGCCCACGCTCGCGTTGATCATCAGCGGGAACATGGTGCGGGCGATCTCCAGGGACTCGTCCCAGGCGTCGTGGGAGAGCCGGTGGAAGTTGACGTAGTTGAAGACGGCCTCGACCATGTTCGGCTCGCCGGGGCGCAGTTGGGCCATCCGCGCCAGCGGCATCCGGCGGTGCGGCAGCATCTCCTGTTCGGCCGCGAACACCGCGCGCAGGTACTCCAGCCAGCTGCCGCGCGGACGCGCCACGCCGAACGGCACGGTGTTGAGGAACAGCCCGCGCATCCGGTCCGCGCCCGGTACCTCGGGCCGGCCGTTGGTGACCAGGCCGATCGAGTGGCCGACCGCGTCCTCGTCGCGTTCCGCGAACAGGCTCATCACGTGGTGGAAGGCGGTGGCCAGCACGGTGCGCCGGGGCACCCCGGCCGACTGGGCGAGGCGCCCGATCGGCTCGGCGAGCGCGTCGTAGGAGCGCCGCACCTCGTGGACGGGCGCGTCGTCGGGGGCGGGGGCGCCGCGCCGGGCGAAGCGGACCGGGCGCAGCTCGGCCAGGGAGGAGCGCCAGAACTCCAGCGCCTCCTCGCTGTGCAGGGTGGCCCGTTCGAGGGCGACGTACCCGGCGAAGGCGGGGGCCGCGGGCGGCGCCGGGGGCCGGCCGTGCGCGACCGCCCGCCGGTGCAGGTCGAGCAGGTCGGCGATGAGCGAGGTCAGGCTCCAGCCGTCCAGCACGACATGGCAGTCGGTGAGCACCAGCCGCAGCTCGTGGTCGGTCAGGTGGTGCAGGTGGATGCGGACCAGCGGCGGGGCCGCCAGGTCGAAGCGGCGGGCGAACTCCTCGTCGACGAAGCGCCGCAGGGCGGCCCGCTGCTCCTCCCTCGGCAGCTCCCGCAGATCGGTGTAGCCGACCGGCAGCGCGGCCTCGGTGTGCACCAGTTGGAGCGGCTCGCGGTAGGAGACCAGGTCGATCGAGGAGCGCAGGATGCTGTGGCCGCGGACCACCGCGTCCACCGCGGCCTGGAAGGCGGCCAGGTCGAAGCCCTCCGGGGTGGTGATCTTGAGGTCGGTGACGTTGTGGTACGCGCCGCGCCGGGGGTCGGCGAGCATCTCGTGCAGCATGCCGACCTGGAGCATGGTCAGCGGGTAGGCGTCGTCGAGGCCGTCCGGCAGCCGGGCCGCGTCGGCCGGGTCCAGCTGGGAGAACGGCGCGACCGGGTCGGGGGCCTCGACGGCCTCGGTGGTCAGCCGGGCGAGGTCGGCCAGAGTGCGGGCCCGGAACAGGTCGGCCACGGTCAGCCCGAGGCCGGCCGGGCGGGCCAGGCCGATCACCCGCAGCGCCAGGATGGAGTCGCCGCCGAGGTCGAAGAAGTTCGCCGTCCGGCTGACCCGTTCGGTGCCCAGCACCTCGGCCCAGATCCGGGCCAGCGCGATCTCGGTCGCCCCGGCCGGCGGGACGTGGCCGCCGGCCGCGGCGGTGCCGTCGCCGGCCACCGCCGTCAGCGCCCTGCGGTCCACCTTGCCGTTGGCGGTGATCGGCAGCCGCGGGTGGCGGACGAACAGCGCCGGCACCATGTACTCGGGCAGGGTGAGCCGCAGCCGCTCGCGCAGCGCCGCCGCGTCCAGCGGCCGGCCCTCGGTCATCACCACATGGGCGACCAGCCGGGCGCCGCCGTGCGGTTCGGAGCGGGCCACCACGGCGGCGTCGGCCACCCCGGGCTGACCGCGCAGCGCGGTCTCGATCTCGCCGGGCTCGATCCGGTAGCCGCGGATCTTCACCTGGTGGTCGGCCCGGCCGACGTACGCCAACTGGCCGTCGGGCAGCACCCGGACGAGGTCCCCGGTGCGGTACATCAGGGCGCCGGGCGGGCCGAACGGGTCGCTGGGGAAGCGCTCCGCGGAGAGCTCCGGCCGGTTGCGGTAGCCGCGGGCGACGCCGCCGCCGGTGACGTACAGCTCGCCGGCCGTGCCCTGCGGGACCAGCCGGCCGGCGGCGTCGAGCACGTAGCCGTGCTGGCCGGCGAGCGGCCGGCCGATCGGGGAGCGGACCTCGCCCGCCACGTCCTCGGCGGTGATCAGGCGGTACGTCACATGCACGGTGGTCTCGGTGATCCCGTACATGTTGACCAGCGCGGGCCGCCGCCGCTCGGGGGCGGCGAACCAGTCGCGGTAGTCGCGGACGTCGAAGGCGTCGCCGCCGAAGACCACCGTGCGCAGCGCCAGGTCGGCGAAGTCGGCGCCCTGCTGGGCGAGATGGGCGCGCAGGCCCTTGAACGCGGCGGGCGTCTGGTTGAGCACGGTGACCCGCTGCTCGCGCAGGACGGCGTGCACGGCGGCCGGGTCGCGGACCTCGTCCTCGGTGAGCACCACGACCCGCCCACCGCTGCTCAGCGGCCCCCACAGCTCCCAGACGGAGAAGTCGAAGGCGGGGGAGTGCACCAGCGTCCAGACGTCCGCGGGGCCGAACGCGAAGTGCTGGTCGGCGGCGCCGAGCAGCCAGGCCAGGTTGGCGTGGGTGATCTCGACGCCCTTCGGCCTGCCGGTGGAGCCGGAGGTGTAGATGACATAGGCGAGGTCGCGCGGCGCGGGCCGCGCGTCCCCGGTGTCCGGGCCCTCTTTGGTGTCCGGGCCCTCGGCCGCCGGTCCGGCGCCGTCCAGCGGGATCACCCCGACCGGCAGGCCCTCGACGGCGGCGCGGCCGGCCTCGTCGACGACCACCCAGGAGACCCCGGCGTCGGCGACGGTGAACTCCCGGCGGGCCCGGGGGTGGGCCGGGTCCAGCGGCAGATAGGCGGCGCCGGCCCGCCAGACGCCGAGCAGCGCCACGGCCAGGTCCACCGAGCGGCCCAGGCAGACCCCGACCAGCGACTCGCGGCCGATGCCGGCCGCGCGCAGCCGCCGGGCCAGCGCGGAGGCGGCGGCGTCCAGCTGGGCGTAGGTGAGCGTCCGGCCGCCGCCGCTGACGGCCACCGCGTGCGGGGTGCGGGCGATGTGCCCGGCCAGCCGCTCGGGTGCGGTGCGCGGGGCGGGCCCCGCGCCGGTGTCCGGGTTGGCCGGGCCAGCGGGGCCCAGCAGCCGGGCCCGCTCCTCGGCGGTCAGCGGGTCGACCGTGCCGAGCGGGGCGTCCGGCGCCTCGGTGAAGGCGCGCAGCAGCGCCACGGTGTGCGCGGCCAGGGCGGCCACCGAGGAGGCCTCGAACAGGTCGGGCCGGTGGACGAAGACCAGCTCCAGGGCGCCGCCGCTCTCGCGCAGCTCCAGCGCGAGGTCGAACTTGGCGGTGGTGAGGTCGATCGGGAACGCCCGGCCGGTGGCCCCGCCGAGGACGAGGGAGCCGCGCTCCACCGCGGCGTGCGTGAACAGCACCTGGAACAGCGGGTTGCGGGTGAGGTCGCGCTCCGGGCTCAGCTCGTCCACCACCCGCTCGAACGGCAGGGTCTGGTGCGAGAGCGCCCCCAGGACGCTCTCCCGGGTGCGGGCCAGCAGGGCCGCCGGGGTCGGGTCGTCGGACAGGTCGGCGCGCAGCACCAGCGTGTTGACGAAGAACCCGGCCAGCTGCTCGGTCTCGGGCCGGTCCCGGTTGGCGACCACGGTGCCGATGGCGATGTCGCTCTGCCCGCTGTGGAAGGCCAGCGCGGCCTGGAACGCCGCCATCACCGTCATGTACGGGGTGGTGTCGGTCCGCCGGCCGAGGGCGGCGAGCGCCTCCGACAGCTCCGCCGGCAGGACGGTGGTGTGCACCGCGCCGGTGTGGCAGGGGGTGGCCGGGCGGGGGTGGTCGGTGGGCAGGTCGAGCGGGGTCAGCCCGGCCAGCCGGGTGCGCCAGTAGGCGAGGTCGGCGCTCTCGTCGGCGCCGCGCAGCCAGACCGCGTAGTCGGTGTACTCGATCGGCAGCTCGGGCAGCCGGGGGGCGTCGCCCGCCGTCCTGGCCCGGTAGAGCTCGCGCAGGTCGCGCACCAGCAGGTCCAGCGACCAGCCGTCCGAGACGATGTGGTGCATGGCCAGCACCAGGACGTGGTCCTCCTCGGCGGCCTTCAGCAGGGTGGCCCGGAAGGCGGGCTCGGCGGCGAGGTCGAAGGGGCGGACGGCGGCCGCCCGCACGGCCTCGGCGAGGTCGTGCTCCGCGGCGCCGGTCAGGTCCACCAGGTCCAGGCCGGCCCCGTCGGCCGGGTGCACCCGCTGGGCGGGCACGCCGTCCTGGGCCGGGAAGGTCGTCCGCAGCTGCTCGTGCCGGGCGACCAGGTCGCCGACCGCCGCGTCCAGCGCCGCCAGGTCGAGCGGGCCGCTGAACCGCCAGGCGGCGGGCAGCAGATAGGTGGTGGCGCCGGGGTCGAGCTGGTCGAGGAAGTAGAGGCGCTGCTGCGCGGCGGACAGCGGGGCGTACTCGGGGCGGGGGTCGAGCCGGGGGATCCCGGCCGGCGCGGCGGCGGTCAGTCCGCGCAGCCGCTGCTCCAGCAGCCGCCGGGCGGCCGGGGACAGTCCCGCGCGAGCGGTCTCGGGCTGCATCTCCGAAGTGGTCATGGCGCGTTCCGTCCAATCTCAGTCTTGGTAGTCCACCGTCAGGGAGAGGTCGATCTCGTCCTCGCTCATCGCGGAGATCAGTTCGACGAGCTGCCGCTCCACCTCGGCGGCGAGCAGCTCGACGGTGGGGTGCTCGAACAGGTCGCGCACCTGGATGGGGCAGTCGAAGGCGGCCCGCAGGCGGGACGCGGCGGCCACGGCGCGCAGCGAGTGCCCGCCGAGGGCGAAGAAGTCGTCGTGGACGCCGACCCGGGCGATGCCGAGGACCTCGGCCCAGATCTGCGCCGTCACCGTCTCGGTGGGCGTCCGCGGCGGTACGAAGACCGCGGGGGCGGGGAGTTCGGGCTCGGGCAGGGTGGCGGTGTCGAGTTTGCCCTGGACGGTCAGCGGCAGCGCGTCGAGCAGGACGAACGCGCTCGGCACCAGGTAGCCGGGGAGTTCGGAGCGGCAGTGCGCGGCCAGTGCGTCGGCGGCCAGCCCGCTGCCCGCGACATAGCCCACCAGGGCGTGCTCGCCGCGCAGTTCGCGGACCAGCACGGCGGCGGAGTGGACGCCAGGGTGGCGGCGCAGCACCGCCTCGGCCTCGCCCGGTTCGACCCGGAAGCCGCGGATCTTCACCTGGTTGTCGCTGCGGCCGACGAACTCCAGGTCACCCGAGGCGAGTCGGCGCACCACGTCGCCGGTGCGGTAGAGCCGGTCGCCCTCCTCGCCGAACGGGTCGGGGACGAACCGCTCGGCGGTCAGGCCCGGCCTGCCCAGGTAGCCACGCGCCAACTCGGGCCCGCCGACGAGCAGTTCGCCGGGGACGCCGATCGGTACCAGGGCGCCGTGCGGGTCCGCCACGTACGCGCGGCGCGAGCCCAGCGGGCGGCCGATCGGCACCCGGCCCTCGACCGGGTCGGTGAGCCGGTACGCGGTGGCCGAGATGACCGACTCGGTCGGGCCGTAGGTGTTGACCACCGGCACCCCGGGCAGATGGGCGAACCAGCGCTCCAGCGGCCCGGCGGGCAGCACCTCGCCGCCGGTGACCAGCAGCCGCAGGCTCGCGAGGTCGGCGGCGACCACGTCCAGCCGGGCCACCACCTCCTCCCAGTAGGAGGGCGTGAGTTCCATGACGGTGACGCCCTCGGCGCGCACCCGGGCGGCCAGTTCCTCCACCGACCAGATCTCGTCCGGGCGGATCACCACCCGGGCGCCGGTGCCCAGCGCGGGCAGGATCTGCTCCAGCGAGGCGTCGAAGGAGAGCGAGGCGAAGGTCAGCACCCGGTCCCCGGCGGTGATCCCGAACAGCTCGCGGGCGGCGGCGACATGGGCGGCCAGGGCGTGGTGCTCGACCCCGACGGCCTTGGGCCGGCCGGTGGAGCCGGAGGTGAAGATGGTGTAGGCGAGATCCCCCGGGTCGGGGGTGTGCCGGGGGCCGTCCGGGGCGGGCCGCACCTCCTCGACCGGGACCAGCGTCACCCCGAGCGGGGCCAGCGCGGGGGCGGTCGCGGCGTCCGCCACCACGTGGCCGACCCCGGCCTCGTCCAGCATGAACCGCAGCCGCTCGGCGGGCAGGCCGGCGTCCAGCGGGACGTAGACGCCGCCGGCCCGCCAGATCGCGGCCAGCGCGGCCACCGACCACGTCCCGCGCCGTACACAGACACCCACCGGGCTGCCCGGGCGCACCCCGGCGGCGGCCAGCCCGGCGGCCAGCCCGCCGGTCAGGCCGTCCAGTTCGCCGTAGCGCAGGGAGCGGCCCTCGCAGACCAGCGCCACCGCGTCCGGCTCGCCGGCCACCGTGAACGGCGGCACCGCGACGGCCGGTCCGTCCGTCGCCGGTCCGGCCAGTTCGGCGCGCTCGGCCGGGGAGAGCAGGTCCACCCGGTCCACCGGCGTGCCCGGGTCGGCCAGGACGGCCGCCAGCACCCGGCCCACGTGCCCGGCGAAGCGGCTCGCCGTCGAGGCGTCGAACAGGTCGGCCGCGTACTCGACGTTGAGCGCGAAGCGGTCCGGGTACAGCAGGAAGGTGGTGGTCAGGTCGAACTTGGCCGAGCCCCACGGCAGGGTGAAGTCGGCGGCCTCCAGGCCCTCGATCCCGGGCCCGCCGGTGGCGCTCTCCTGGACGTCCACCATCACCTGGAACAGCGGGTTGCGGGACAGGTCGCGCTCCGGCCGCAGCCGCTCCACCACCCGCTCGAACGGCACGTCCTGGTGGTCGAAGGCGCTCAGCACCGTCCCCCGGACGCGGTCCAGCAGCTCGGTGAAGGTCGGCCCGCCGGACAGGTCGCCGCGCAGCACCACGGTGTTGACGAAGAAGCCGATCAGCCGCTCCAGCTCCACCCGGCCGCGCCCCGCCACCGGGGTGCCCACCGGCACGTCGTGCTGCCCCGACCAGCGGGCCAGCACGATCTGCACCACCGCCAGCAGCACCATGAACCTGGTCGCCCCGTGCTCCCGGGCGAAGGCGTCCAGCCGGGCGGCGAGCCCGGGCGGCAGCGCCAGGTCCACCGCGCCGCCGCGCCCCGACCAGCCCGCCGGGCGCGGCCGGTCGGCCGGCAGCTCCAGCACCGGGACGCCGGCCAGGGCCGTCTCCCAGTAGTCCAGCTGCCGGTCCAGCCCGCCGCCCTCGGCCCGGTCGCGCTGCCAGACCGCGAAGTCGCCGTACTGCACCGGGACGGGCGGCAGCACGGCCGCCCGCCCGGTCAGCCGGGCCCGGTAGTAGGCCGTCAGCTCCTCGATGAAGACGTCCTTGGACCAGCCGTCGGTCGCCACGTGGTGGAAGACCAGGACGGCGACGTGGTCGTCCGGGGCCAGCTCCCAGACCCCGGCCCGCAGCATCGGCGGGCGGTCCAGGTCGAAGCGGCGGGTGGCCAGCGCCGAGGCCCGCTCCCGGACCGCGGCCAGCCGGGCCGCCTCGCTCGCGCCCTCCGGGGCACGGTGCCACTCCAGCGGCACGCCCATCGGGTCGCAGACCTGCTGCGCGGGGCGGCCGTCCACCTCGACCAGGGCCGTGCGCAGCACCTCGTGCCGGGCCGTCATGTCGTCGAGCGCGCCCTGCCAGGCCGCGCGGTCCAGGCCGCCGCGCAGCCGCCAGGAGAACCAGAGCACGTACTCGTCGCCGACGTCCGAGGTGCGGTCCAGGAACCAGAGGCGCTCCTGGGCGAAGGAGAGCGGCAGCGGGCCGGAGCGGTCCACCGGGACGACCGCGCCGCCGGCGGCCTGCCGGGCGGCGGCCACCCGGGGGCCGAACGCGCGGACGGTGGGGTTCTCGAACAGGGTGCGCAGCTCGATGTCGCGGCCGAGCCGTTCGGCGACCCGGGAGACCGCCATGGTGGCGAGCAGCGAGTGGCCGCCCAGGTCGAAGAAGCCGTCGTCGAGGCCGACCCGGTCCACGCCGAGCACATCGGCCCAGATCGCGGCGATGATCCGCTCGTCGTCGGTGCGCGGCGCGGTGTAGGCGGCGCCGCTCGCGGACCGGTCCGGGCGGGTGTCCGGCAGGGCGGCCCGGTCCAGCTTCCCGGAGGCGCCGACCGGCAGCGCGTCCAGCGTCAGGAAGTCCGAGGGCACGGCGTACCGCGGCAGCCGCTCGGCGCACCAGGCCCGCAGCGCGGACGGTTCGAACGGTCCGCCGACGACGTAGCCCGACAGGCTCTGCCCGGTGGCGGTGTCCGGCCGGACGGCCGCGGCGACCACCCCGGGGTACTCGCGCAGCACCGCCTCGACCTCGCCGAGCTCGATCCGGAAGCCGCGGATCTTGACCTGGTCGTCCCGGCGGCCGACGAACTCCAGCTCGCCGGAGGGCAGCCACTGGACGAGGTCGCCGGTCCGGTAGAGCCGGCCGCCGTCACCGCCGAACGGGTCGGGGACGAACCGCTCGGCGGTCAGCGCGGGCCGTCCGAGATAGCCGCGGGCCACCTCGGGGCCGCCGATCAGCAGCTCGCCGGGGACGCCGACGGGGACGGGTTCGTCGTCCTCGTCCACCACGTACACCCGGCGTCCGCCGAGCGGGCGGCCGATCGGCACCCGGCCCTCCAGCGGGCCGTGGGCCTCGTAGGTGGCCGAGGTGACGGTGGTCTCGGTCGGGCCGTAGGCGTTGACCACCCGGACCTCGGGCACCGCGGCCCGCCAGGCGGCCAGCGCGCCCACCGGGACGGACTCCCCGCCCAGGATCAGCAGCCGCAGCGGGGCGAGCGCGGCGGCGGCGCGGCGGTCCAGCGCGAACGCCAGCTCGGTCCAGTAGGTCGGCGGGACGTTCACCACGGTGAGGCCGTACCGTTCGACCACCTCGGGGACCTGGGTGGGCAGCCACGGCTCGTCCGGGCGGATCACCACCCGGGCGCCGCAGGTCAGCGCGGGGAGCAGCTGGTCGAGCGAGGCGTCGAAGGAGAACGAGGCGAAGGCGAGCACCCGGTCCCCGGCGGTGATGCCGAACCGGGCCCGGGCGGCGGCGACATGGCTCGCCAGCGAGCGGTGCTCGACCCCGACGGCCTTGGGCCGGCCGGTCGAGCCCGAGGTGAAGATGACGTGCGCCAGCTCGCGCGGGTCGGGGGTGTGCCGGGGGCCGTCCGGATCCGGCCGTACGGCGTCCACCCGGACGACGGCGGGCCCGAGCGAGGCGGCCAGCGCGGCCGTCGCCGGGTCGGCCACCAGGCAGGCCAGATTGGCCTCCTCGACCATGAACTCCAGCCGCTGGACGGGCAGATCGGGGTCGAGCGGGACGTACACGCCGCCCGCCCGCCAGACCGCGGCCAGCGCGGCCACCGACCAGACCCCGCGCCGCAGCAGCACCCCGACCGGGCGCCCGGGGCGGACCCCGGCGGCGGCCAGCGCGGCCGCCAGCCCGCCGGTCAGACCGTCCAGTTCGGCGTAGGTCACCTCCTGGTCCGCGCAGACCAGTGCGACGTCCCCGGGCCGGCCGGCCACCGTGACCGGCGGCGCCCCGCCCAGCGGACGGTCGGCGGCGGCCGACCACTTCTCGGCGGGAAGGGCGTGCGCCGCGCCGGGCATCGGGTCCAGCCGCCCGGCGAGCTCCCGCACCGGGGCCTGCGGTTCGGCCAGCACCGCGCGCAGCAGCTCGACGTAGGCGGCGCTGAACGCCCGCATGGTCTCCGGGTCGAACAGGGCGGTGGCGTACTGGAGCCGGGCCGCGATGCTGCCGTCCGGCAGGAGGTTGAGGTCCAGGAAGACGTCCAGCGCGGTGCCGGTCAGCGGCGGCGGCACCAGCTCCACGTCCAGGCCGGGCAGCCGGACCGGCTGGTGGGCGGCGTTGAGCAGGGTGAACGAGGCCTGGGCGAGCGGGTGTCGGGACAGGTCGCGCTCACCGCCCACCGCGCCGACCACCCGGTCGAACGGCGCGTCGGCGTGCGAGAGGTCCTTCAGCACATCGGTGCGGACCCGGTCCAGCAGCGCGCCGAACGACGGCCCGCCGGAGAGGTCGGTGCGCAGCACCACGGTGTTGACGAACGGGCCGATCAGATCCGCCACCTCGCCGTGGCCGCGGTCGGCGAGCGTGGTGCAGACGGCGATGTCGTTGCGGCCGCTGCACCGGCTCAGCAGCGCCTGGTAGACGGAGAGCAGCAGCATGTAGCGGGTGGCCCGGTGCTCGCGGGCAACCCGGTCCACCCCGGCCACCAGCTCGGCCGGCAGGCTGAACCGGACGACGTCACCGGAGCCGTCCCAGAACCGGGGCCGGGGACGGTCGGAGGGCAGGGTGAGCGGGGCGGCCCCGGTCAGCCGGTCACGCCAGTAGCCGAGCAGCCGCTCCATCCGGGGGCCGCTCAGCCGCTCGGCCTGGGCCCGGGCGAAGTCCGCGTACTGCAGCGGCGGCGGCGCCACCGTCTCGCCCCGGTAGCCGGCGGCCAGTTCGCGCAGCAGCACGTCCCAGGACCAGCCGTCGACGGCGATGTGGTGGACCACGACCAGCAGCAGGTGCTCGTCCGCGGAGATCCGGGCCAGTGTCATCCGCAGCGGGTGCTGGGTGGCCAGATCCAGCGGGCGGGCCAGCTCCCGGGCGAACAGCTCCTCGACGCTGCCGGCCTCGGTCCGCTCCAGCACGGCGCCGCCCGGCCCGTCCACCACCGGCACCGGCTCGCCGCCGACCGCAGTGAAGCGGGTGCGCAGCACCTCGTGGCGGTCCACGATCCCGGTCAGCGCCCGTTCCAGCGCCGGCTCGTCGAGCGGGCCCCGGATCCGCAGCGCCAGCGGGAGCAGCGAGCCGGAGGAGTCCTGGGCGAGCTGGTCCGTGAACCACAGCCGCCGCTGGGCGAAAGATGCCTTACGCGTGTCGTCACCGTGCTTCGCCCCGCCGGGGGCGGCTGCGCCTGCAGTCACTGTGGGCCTCCATGCCGTGTTTTCCAGCAGACTGCCGTCCGGGGGAGGCCGGTCACCAGGGAAGAAGACGCAGCCCCGAACGCAGCCCGCCCTGCGCGTCCGTCCCGGCCGGGGGACACGCCGGCGCGGCGGGCCGACCGGGGCCTCCGGTCCGCCCGCCGCGCCGGCGGTGCTGTCGTCCCTGTCAGCTCTGCTCTCCAGGCTCCCCCTGCCGGCCCTCGTCGACCGCGACGAAGCGCAGTTCTGAGGTGTAGGAACGGCCCTGGTCGTCGGTCAGCCAGGTCTGCTCGGGGGTGGGCAGCATCTCGGTGAGGACGACCCGGCCGTCCGGGTCCTTGCGGGCCAGCCGGCGCATCGCCTTGGCGAAGACGGTGACGTAGACCGGGCTGTCGAAGTCCACGTAGAACGGGCGGGACTCGGTGGGCGAGAGCACGAAGACGAACCGTGGCAGGCCGTGCTCCTCGCGCCAGCGGCGGGCCCGGACGAACCGGCGTCCCTCGTCCTTCTCGGCGGCGAAGTCCAGCCCGGCGGCCGGCAGCCGCCAGGTCTCCCGGGCCACCACCAGCCGGTCCACGGTGACCCGGGTGGAGTGCTCGCTCTCCGGCAGCACCTGGAAGAGGTCCATCGCGAGGGTGGTCAGGACGTGCGAGAACACGTCCACGGCCGGGAATTCGGCGCCGTCGGGCAGCACGACCAGCAGCTCGCCGTCCCGCTCGGTGACCGTCACGTCCGCGCTGGGCACGGTGCGCGGGCGGTTCGGGTCGGCGGTGAAGTCCACCAGGGCCACCTGGTAGTCCTCCGGCCGGACCAGGGCGTGCCGGACCCGCGCGGAGAGCCGGGAGCGGTGCTCCTTGGGCAGCAGCGGCATCAGCCGGGGGCCGGGGTGGTCGCGGTCGGTGAGGGCGGTGAGCTCGCGCCGGTCGGGGTGCTGGTGGACGAAGAGCGAGGCGCCCAGCGTGTTGGAGGCCAGGTGCAGTTCGCCGAGGACGAGTTCGAAGTCGCCGCGGGCCACCGCCGCCGCCCCGTCGGCGGCGATCATCACGTCCGGGCTGAGGTAGCGGGCCGCCGTCCAGCCGCCGCCCGGGCCGCCGAACCGCTCCCGGACCGGGCCGGCGATGTCCGCCAGGGTGAGACGGACCCGCCGGGCGCCCGGCGGGGGTGCCAGGATCTCCGCCCAGTGGTCGCGGAACGCCTGCTGGAGCCCGGCCGTCGCGGTGCGCGCGTCGCCGTGCAGGACGGGCATACAGGCGAACCAGAAGCTGGCGAGGTCCACCGGGCCCCGGGCGGCGTGCTCGGCGTACACCTCCCGGGCCCGGGCCATGACCGCCTCGGCCAGCCGCGCGGTGAGCCAGCCCGCGCTGGTCAGCAGCGGCTCCAGCGGCGCCAGCGCGCCCCGGACGGCCGGGCCGAGCCTGGCCGTGGCGGCACGCCGGCAGTCGGAGTAGACCAGGGACCGGCAGGGGGCCGTCCCGGCCGACTTCTCGCGCACCGCGGCGGTCTCCGTCAGGGTGGCGAACTCCTGCTCCAGCGCGGCCAGTTCGGTGACCAGCTGGTCCGCTCCGGCGGCAGCGCCGACCCGGGCACGGCCACGCTCCAGGGCGTCCAGCACGGCCAGGCCGCGCTGCCGCGCCGCCCGGTCGCCGACCGTGTCCAGCCAGGCCCGCAGGTCGCGTTCGGGGTGGGTGCCGGCCGGTACGTCCAGGCGCCAGTGCGCCCAGCGGCGGGCCACCAGGTCGGCCAGCACGGCGGGCACGTCCGTCCCGGGCAGCGCGGCGGCGATCTCCCGGGCCGGGCGGACCCCGTCGCAGAGCGCGAGCACGGCGCCGGTCCGTGCCGGTACGGTCTGCGGCGGGCGGCCCGGGACGGTCACCCGGGTGCCGTCGCCGTCCAGCCGGACGAACGGCACCCGCCGGGGCGCCACCCACTCCCGCAGGGCCGGGTCCGCGCCGACCGTCGCGGCCAGCGCGTCGACCGCCCAACTGGCCCAGTACACCGTGGACCCGGCGGTCAGTCCG
The DNA here is from genome assembly GCF_044753005.1 of Kitasatospora sp. NPDC088548. Classification (NCBI taxonomy): domain Bacteria; kingdom Bacillati; phylum Actinomycetota; class Actinomycetes; order Kitasatosporales; family Streptomycetaceae; genus Kitasatospora; species Kitasatospora sp. NPDC088548. The sequence continues at coordinate 681,450 of NZ_JBIVMI010000001.1, read as the reverse complement.
GTCCCGGCGTCCACCGCGACCCCGGCCGTGCCGGCGTCCCAGCGGCCCCAGCCGACCGGGCCGAAGAAGCCGATGGTGTCGTTCTTGACGCAGAACCGCTGCCAGTAGTGGGCGACGAGCTCCTCGCGCTGGCGGGGCATGCTGGTGCGGCCCGCGGCAGTGGGCGTCCAGTTCAGGAACGGCGCGATGCCCGAGTCGAGCACCGGCCGGTTCTGCCAGGCCACGGCCTCCCGGAAGGCGGGGGTCCGGGCGATCTCCTGGAGGGTGTGCGCCGTCTCCACGGCGGCCTCGGCGAACAGGGCGGCGAACGCGTCCCAGTCACCGCCGGAAAGCCCGTCCCGCGGGCCGAACTTGTCGGCGGCCTCGGCGACGCCGGGCGGGGCCAGCCGCAGCACCCCGTCGGCCGGGAACCCCGGCCCGCGCAGCGCGAACTGCTCCCAGAGCCGCCAGCGGCCGCCCGGCAGAAAGGTGTCGGTCACGGCGGGCTCCTCAGGACTGGGCGAAGTCGGCGTCGACGACGGCGGCGAGGTCGGCGGGCGAGGGGTAGGCGAAGACCAGGGCGACCGGGACCTCCACGCCCAGCGCCTCGCGCAGCCGGCCGGTGATCTGGAAGGCGCTCAGCGAGTCGCCGCCGGCCTCGTAGAAGTCGCTGTCCCGGTCGAGGCGGGCCGCGCCCAGGGTCTCCCGGTAGACGGCGACCAGCAGGTCCTCGGTGCTGACGGCGGTGCCGGCCGGGGTGGTGGCGGTGCTCATGAGATCTCCTTCAGGCGGGAATCGAGGGGGGTGACGTGATGGGAATCCGGGTGGGAACCGGTAGGCGGATCGCGGTGCGCGCCGGGGTGGGAGCGGGCCGCCGCGGCGCTCAGGGCCGCGGCGGTGTTGCCGCCGGAGACGATGGCGACGGCGCGGCCCCGGTGGCCCGCGACCAGCACCCCGGCCAGCGCGACGGCGCCGCTGGGCTCGGCCTCGATCCCGTACCGGCCCAGCAGGGCGGCCGCGGCGAGGATGTCGGTGTCGTCCACCGCGACCAGGTCGTCGACCCGGTCCCGGATGATCGGGTAGGTCACCGCGCCGGGCTGCTGCCCGCGCAGCCCGTCGGCGACGGTGCTGCTCGGCGGCAGCCGCACCGGGCGGCCCGCGGCCAGCGAACGGGCGTAGCGCGCGGCGGCGGCGGGCTCGACGCCCACCACCCGCACCGGGTGGCCCTGGGCGGCCAGGCAGACGCCGGCCAGCAGCCCGCCGCCGCCGGTGGGGACGTAGACGGTGTCCAGGTCGGGCGCCTGCGTCAGGATCTCGCCGCCCACCGTGCCCTGGCCGGCCACCACCAGCGCGTCGTCGGAGGAGGGCACGAACACCGCGCCGGTCTCCCGGGCCAGCGACCGGGCCCGCTCCTCCCGCTCGGCCACACCGCCGGCCACCGCGAGGGTGTGTGCGCCGAGGGCCTGGATCAGGGCCGCCTTGGCCGGGTTGGCACCGGCCGCCATGACGACGGTCAGCCGGATTCCGAGCCCGGCGGCGAGCCCGGCCAGCGCGATGCCGTGGTTGCCGGAGGAGCCGGTGACGATGCGCCGGGCCCCCAGCGCGAGGACGGCGTTGGCCGCGCCGCGCAGCTTGAACGAGCCGCCGTACTGCAGGTGTTCGGCCTTGAGTAGCAGCCCGGGCAGCACCGGCGGCGCCGGCAGCAGCGGGGTGCGCAGGACGTGCCCGGCGATCCGTTCGGCGGCGGCCCCGACGTCGGCCGGGCCGAGACCGGTGGCGGTGGTCATGCGGTGCCTCCCACGGGGGTGAGGGCGCGGCGGTCGGCCTTGCCGCCGCGGGTGGTGGGCAGTTCGGCCAGCCGGACGAAGCGGCGCGGCATCAGATGCGGCGGCAGGGTGCGGCCCAGGTGGGCGCGGAGCGCGGCGTCGGTGGTCTCCGCCAGTTCGCCGGTGACATGGGCGACCAGGTACACCCGGCCCTGCTCGTCGCTGGGCGCGGTGACCACCGCCCCCGCCACCCCGGGGTGGGTCAGCAGCGCGCCCTCGACCTCGGCCGGGTCCACCCGGTAGCCGCGGATCTTCACCTGGCGGTCGCCGCGGCCCAGGTAGCGCAGGCCGTCCGGCCCCGCCGTGGCGAGGTCCCCGGTGCGGTACAGCCGGCTGCCGGGCGGGCCCAGCGGGTCCGGGACGAAGCGCTCGGCCGTCCTGGCGGGCTGCCCCCGGTAGCCGCGCGCCACCCCCGTCCCGCCGATGCACACCTCGCCGACGGCCCCCTCGGGCACCGGCGCCAGGGCGTCGTCGAGCAGCCGTACCACCACCCCGTCGATGGGCGTGCCCACCAGGTCGGCGGTGGTGTCCGGCTCCGGCGGCACGGCGTAGCGGGTGGACGTCATGGTGCACTCGGTCGGGCCGTACTGGTTGACCAGGGCGCCGTCGACCAGCGACCGGCCGCCGGCGGTCAGGAAGGGCCGCAGCGACTCGCCGCTGGAGACCACCAGGCGGACCCCGGCGAGCAGCCGCCGCGGCTCCGGCTGCCCGGCCAGGAAGGCGAGGAAGGAGGGCGTGACGCTCAGCAGCGTGTTCACGCCGTGGGCGCGGACGGCCTCGCCGAACGGCTCGGGCCGCAGCAGCCGCGCCCTGGGGACGATCACCAGCCGGCCGCCGGCCAGCAGCGGGGCGAAGGTGTCCCGGACGGACGCGTCGTAGCCGAGCGGCGCGACCTGGAGGGCGGTGGTGTCCGGGCCGAGGCCGTAGTCGCGGGCGACGAAGCGCAGATAGGAGTCCAGGCCGCGGTGCTCGATCAGGACGGCACTGGGCTCGCCGGTGCTCCCGGAGGTGTGGCTGACGTAGGCCAGGGTGTCGGGCCCGGGCGCGGGGAACCCGCCGGGGGCGGCTGCCCCGGGGGAGAGCCGGTCCAGCCGGTCCAGCAGCAACGGCCGCCCGGGGACGGGCAGTTCGAGGCGTTCGGCCAGGCCGGAGGTGGTCAGCAGCAGATCGGCCTGCCCGCTGCGGACCAGCGCGGCCAGCCGGGCCGGCGGCTGCTCGACGTCCAGGGCGAGGAACGCCGCCCCCGCCCGCACCACGGCGGCGACGGCCGCCACGGCGTCGGCGCCGCGCTCGACCGCGACCGCGCAGACCACCTCGGGGCCGGCCCCGCGGGCGCGCAGGGCGGCTGCCAGGGTGTCGATCCGGGAGACGAGTCCGGCGTAGCTGAGGTCGCCCTCGGGGGTGCTGAGCGCCACCCGCCCCGGGTGCCGGGCGGCGTGCGCGGCGAGGTCGTCGACGAAGGTGCGCATCACGCCCCCTCGGGGGTGGCGGCGTCGGTGCCGGTGCCGGTGGCCTCGGTGACGCTCCGGTCCACGGCGACGAACCGCAGCTCGGAGGTGTAGCCGTCGCCCTCGTCGTCGGTCAGCCAGGCCTGCTCCGGCGTCGGCAGCATCTCGCTGATCTTCAGCCGGGCCGACGGGTCCTTGCGGGCCAGCCGGCGGGCGGCCTTGGCGAGGATGGTCAGATAGACCGGGCTGTCGAAGTCGACGTAGAACGGCCGGGGTTCGGCCGGCGAGACGACGAACACGAACCGGGGCAGGTCGTGCTCCCGCTGCCAGTGCCGGGCCCGGACGAAGCGCCCGGCCTCGGTCTTCTCCTCGGCGAAGGCGAGGCCGGCCACCGGGAACGTCCAGGTCTCCCGTGCCACGACCATCTTGTCGATGGTGATCCGGGGCGTGTGGTCGCCCTCGGGCCGCAGGGTGAAGCGGTCCATCACCCGCTGGGTGAGCGTGTTGGCGTAGGCGTCCAGCAGCGGGAACTCCGCGCCGTCCGGCAGCACCGCGACCAGCCGCCCGTCCCGCTCCTCGACCAGGACGTCGCCGCTCAGCACGGTACGCGGCCGGTGCGGGTCGCCGGTCTGGTCGACCAGGGCGACGTAGTAGTCCTGCGGCCGGTCCAGCGAGGGCCGGCTGCGCGCCGACCACTTCAGCGGCAGCTCCTTGGCCAGCATCGGCAGCAGCCGCGGCCCGGGGAAGTCCCGGGTGGTCTCGGCGACCAGCTCGGCCCGGTCGGGGTGCTGGTGGACGAAGAGCGAGGCGCCCATGGTGTTCAGCGCGCAGTGCATCTCGCCCAGCACCAGCTCGAACTCGCCGCGCGCCACCGCCTCCTGGTCCTCGGCCAGCACCAGCACGTCCGGGCTGAAGTAGCGGGCCAGCGACCAGCCGGCGCCGGGCTCGCCGAACTCCGCCGCCACCCGGTCGGCGAGGTCCGCCGCGGCGAACCGGACCGTGCGCGCGCCCTCGGGCACCGCCAGGATCCGGGCCCACTTGGCGCGCAGCTCGGCCTGGACGGCGGCGATGTCCGCCGCCGCCTCCGGGTGCGGGGAGGGCAGGCACTCCAGCCACATCGAGCCGAGGTCCACCGGCCCGCCGGCCGCGCGCAGCCGCTCGTACACCGCGCGGATCCGGGCGCCGACGGCCTCGGCGAACCGGTTGGTCATCCAGCGCGCCGCGGTCAGGCAGAGCTCCAGCGGCGCCAGTTCCCCGAGGACGGCGGTGCCGACGGTGGCCGTCGCCGCGCGTCGGGCGTCGGAGTAGACCAGCCCGCGGCACGGCGCCGTCCGCTCGCCCTTGGCCCGCTGGGCGTCGGTCGCGGTCAGCGCGGCGAAGTCCGCCTCCAGTGCGGCGATCGCCCCGGTGAGGGCGTCCGCGTCCGTCCCGGCGGCCTGCACCGCGTCGCGCCCGCGCTCCAGCACGGCCAGCTTCGCCAGCGCGCGCTCGCGCGGCTCCCGGTCGCCGACGCGCTCCAGGACGGCCCGCAGCGCGCGCTCCGGGAAGGTGTCGGCCGGTACGTCGAGGCGCCAGTGCACCCACCGCTTCCCGGCCAGCCACCGGACGGTCTCGGTGGCCTCCGCCACCCCGGTCCCGACCGCCCCGGCGATCGCGGCCACCGTCCGGGTGCCGTCGCACAGTTCCAGCACGGCCCGGGCCGCCTCGGTGATCTCCTGCGGCGGCCGGCCCGGCAGCCGGACGGCGCCGTCCACCACCCGGACGAACGACACCCGGTAGGGCGGGATCCAGGCCAGCAGCGCCTCGTCCTCGGCGAGCGCCTTGGCCAGCGCGTCGATCGCCCAACTCGCGAAGTACACCCGGGAGTCGGCGAGGAAGCCGGTGCCGGGATCGACGGTGACGCCGCGGCTCGCGAGGTCCCAGCGGCCCCAGCCGACCGGGCCGAAGAAGCCGATGGTGTCGTTCTTGACGCAGAACCGCTGCCAGTAGTGGGCGACGAGTTCCTCGCGCTGGCGGGGCATGCTGGTGCGGCCCGCGGCGGTGGGCGTCCAGTTCAGGAACGGCGCGATGCCGGTACGGAGCACGGCCGGGTTCTGCCAGGCCACCGCCGCCCGGAAGCGCGGCAGGGCGGCGATCTCCTGGAGCAGCTCGGCGGTGTGCACGGCGGCGGTGTCGAAGGCCGCGCCGAAGGCCCGCCACTCCGGGCCCGCCAGGGCGTCCTGCGGGCCGAACTTGTCGGCGGCCAGGCCGAGTCCGGCCGGCGCCAGGCGCAGCACCCCCTCGGCCGGGAAGCCGGGGCCGCGCAGCGCGAAGTGCTCCCACAGCCGCCACCCCCCGGCGGGCAACTGCACGTTCACCGGGACGTGCTCCTTCTCCGGGACGTCCGACATGGCGGAACTCCTTCCAGGGGGTTCGGCGGGTTTGGGCGCCTGCTACGGATCGGCCCGGGCCCGTCCGATCCGTGAGACGCGCCCTCTGGCAGCACACTGCCGGGCCGGGCACCGCACCCACCAGAGAAGAACCGGCAGCGACGCGCGCCGCTCCCGCCGCGTGTTTGCCCCTGGGCCCGCCCGGCCGGCCCAGGGCACGCTGGGCTCGCAGACGAGCGAGTACAGGAGGACACACAACGATGAGCGACACCGACACCGACGGGACCGGCTACCTGGTCGTGCGCAACGACGAGGACCAGTTCTCCATCTGGAAGACGGACCGCGAACTGCCCAGCGGCTGGCACCCCGAGGGCACCACCGGCACCCGGGAGGAGTGCCTCGACCACATCGGCCGGATCTGGACGGACATGCGTCCGCTCAGCCTGCGCCGGCGGATGGCGGAGGCCGGCGCCTGAACGGAGGCCACGTCCGGGCGGAGGCGGTCTCGCGGGGCCGGGTCCTTCGGGGCCCGGCCCCGCGCCGTCGTGCGGCCGTCGCGGTGGCTTTCCACGGCGTGCCCCGGCTCCGACGCGGGCCCCGGCTCCGCATGGTGTGGGCCGGCGTCGGGCAGGCTGGGCGCATGGTCGAAATCTCGAAGGACGTGCGCGCACGGCTCGAAGCGGGCCACATCTGGTACGTCGCCACGGTCAACGCCGACGGCTCACCGCACGTGAGCCCGATGTGGGTGGGGACCGAAGGGGACCTGGTGCTGTTCAACACCTCGGTGGGCCGTGTCAAGGAGCGCAACCTGCGCCGCGATCCGCGGGTCTGTCTCTCCCACGCGGACGCGGCCGACCCCTACGACCGGGTGCAGATCCGGGGCCGGGTGGTCCGCTTCGTCGAAGGGCCGGAGGCGGACCGGAACATGGACCACCTCGCCGGGGTCTACCTCGGGGCCGACCACTACGAGTGGATCGTGCCCGGCGAGCGGCGTGTCGTCGTCCTGGTCGAGCCGTCGCGGATCCGCCGGGTGGTGGGCGTCGAGCCGTTCCCGCCGGGCGCCGTGCCGTCCTGAGCCGGGCGGCGGGGCGGTCCCGGGCGCGGCGTGGTGGGGCGGTTCGGGTGATGCCGGGCGGTGTCCGCGCAGCGCGGCCTTTCGTGGTGGCGGGCGGTGTGTATACGTGGCAGGCGAGCCGAACGCCGCTCGCCCGTCACCACGGAAGGAACAGGTATGACCCACTCGCAGATCCGGGCCGCGCGGAGCGTCGAGGAGGTCATCGAGCGGATGCGGGCGATCGAGGCCCGGCTGGACCCGCGGGACGGCGTGGCCTGTTTCAACCGTATGTACCTGCGGGTGACCGAACTCGTCGGCCGGAACCTGCGGGCGGGCACCTTCCAGGACCGGACGTTCGTCGAGCGCCTGGACGTGATCTTCGCCAACCTCTACTTCGACACCGTGGACGCCGCCGAGGCCGGCCGGCAGCCGAACGAGGCCTGGCAGCCGCTGTACGACGCCCGCGCCGACCGGACCGTCTGGCCGATCCAGTTCGCCTTCGCCGGGATGAACGCCCACATCAGCCACGACCTCCCGCTGGCGCTCGTCACCACCTGCATCGAATGCCGCACCACGCCCGAGACCCCGCCCGTCCACGCCGACTATCTGACGGTCAACGACCTGCTCGCCCAGGCCGAGGCCGAGGTCCGGGCCTCCTTCGAGGCCGAGATCGGGAAGGTCGCCACCCGGGCCGCCGAACCGCTGAAGCACATCGTCGGCAGCTTCGCCATGGTCCGGGCCAATGACGCCGCCTGGGCCACCGCACAGGCCCTGTGGCACGAGCGCAACCTGCGCCCGTTCTACGACGCCACCCTGACGGCCGGCACCGCCGGCGCGGCCCTGGCCGGGCGGATGCTCGTCACCCCTGTCGTGGCGCCGGTCGGGCAGTCCGGCGGGAGCGACTGACCGAGCCCGAGCCCGAGCCCGAGCCGGAGTTCGAGTCCGAGCCCGAGTCCGAGTCCACGACCGATGGCCCCGGCCCCGTGCAGCGGGCGCTGTCGGTGAATACGGAGTCCTGATCACGTCGCCCCGCCGGGCAGCTGCTCGGCGGGGCGACGTCGTGCGAAGCGGGCCGGGAGCAGAGCCGGAAATGGTTCAGACCATTGACGGCCCGGGTGGCGGATTCTACGGTGTGGGCACCGACCTGGCGCAGGCATGCCAGCGATCTCCGGAGGCCGCCGCACCCCCACGCGCGCGCGTCTGTGTCCGGCGCACTCTCCATCCACCCCCACGGAGGAGCATCATGCGCAAACGTCATCTCGCCGGCGCGGCCGTCGCCGCGATCGCGATACCGCTCACGCTGGCCCTGCCGGCGCAGTCGCACGGCTTCATCAACCTGCCGCCCAGCCGGTCCGCGCTCTGCGGCGCGGGCGTCGTCACCAACTGCGGCGACATCCAGTGGGAGCCGCAGAGCGTCGAGGGGCCGAAGGGCTTCCCCGGCCGGGGCCCGGCCGACGGCACCATCTGCGCCGGCGGAGACGCGCGATGGGCCCCGCTGGACGCCCCGCGCAACGGCAACTGGCCGACCACCCAGGTGACGGCGGGTCAGCAGCTCACCTTCACCTGGAACATCGAGGCCAGGCACGCCACCACCACGTTCAAGTACTACCTCACCAAGCCCGGCTACGACGCCACCCAGAAGATCACGCGGGCCGGTCTGGACCTGACCCCGTTCCTGACCGTCGCCTACAACGGCCGACAGCCCGCCGCCACGACCACCCACACCGCGACCGTTCCCAGCGGCCGCACCGGACACCAGGTGGTGGTGGCGGTCTGGGAGATAGCCGACACGGACAACTCCTTCTACTCCTGCACCGACGTCCGGTTCTGACCGGAGCGCGGGGCTGACGTCGTCGTCGGCCCCGTCGTCCCGCCGCCCTGTCGCCCCCTGCCGGCCGGGGGCGGCAGGGGGCGCGGGCGGTGGGGTGACACGCCCCGGCCCGGTGCGGAAGGATTCGTCGGGTGAGTACCCCGTTCATGGAGCACGGCCAGCACCCCGCCACCTGGGTGGGCGCGGCGATTCCGAGACCGCTGATGGTCGCGCTGGAGAAGCGCGGCGGTATCCCGCACACCGTGCGAGGGGAGATCGGCCGTCAGATCGAGGGTGGTGTCGCGCCGCAGCGGCTGCGTGACCGTGTCGAGCGGCGCTGGTTCCTGCGCTACTCGCACCTGACCGGCGAGGCCCTGCTGTCGCGGGCCGACGACATCGCCCTGGAGCTGGTTCTGCCGCCGCAGTGCCCGCGCGGGGCGTGCGAGGACGGCTGGCTGCTCGACGACTCGGGGAGCTGCCCGGAGTGCCTGCCCAACGCGACGGTGGTCGACGTGGCGGACAACCTCTCCCACGGCCGGCAGGCGGGACCGGAGACGTACCGGCGTGCCGCCGCGTCCGTGCGGGCGCAGCTGCGCAGCGGGCACCGGTCGCTGCACGCGGCGGAGGAGCGGGCCCGGGCGGAGCGGGACGAGCACGGGCGCCGTGTCCCGGTGACGATGCGGTGCGCCGGCTGCCAGGAGACCGTCGTGCCGGCGCTGCGCTGGCAGGGGCGACCGTACTGCCGTCCGTGCCTGGGTTCGTGCCGGGGCTGCTCGGCGATCCAGCCGGTGGTGATGCTGAGCGAGGAGCACCTCTGCGCCGACTGCGGCGCCTGAACCCGACCGGCCCGGATCGGGGCTGAGCTCCGGGGGTGTTCTCGCCGGGGAGGGGTTCCCGTCCGCCGGCCGGGGTGGGCTGGCTATCTTGATGGTCCACTGACACGAGAGGGAGCGGGCGATGGGGACGATCAGTCGGAGGGTGGCCGCGGTGGCGGCGGCGGGGGTTCTGCTGGGTGTCCTGACCGCCTGCGGGTCCGGAGGGTCCGGTTCGTCCCGGGACACGGCGAAGGCGGCGGCGGGCGGTGCGTCCGCCACGAGCGCGTCCGCCGGTACGAACGGCGGGGCCGGGGCGGCGGCTTCGCCCTCGGCCGCTGCGGGCGGGACCACCGCCGGAGCGGCCGACGGCGGGACGCCCGCGCCCGGGGCGAGCGCGCCGGCCGCCGGAACGGGTGGCGCCGGAACGGGTGGCGCCGGTAAGGGCGGTGCCGGTACGGGCGGTGCCGGTACGGGCGGTGGTGCCCAGCCGGCCGCCGGGGCCGACCTGGACACGCCGCTGCTCGACGACAAGCTCGTCCTGCAACTGCTGCCCGATCAGAAGGCGATGACCGGCTGGGAGGAGGAGAAGCGCCGGGTGGACACCGCGGACCACACCCTGACCTGCACCGGCGCCGAACCGTGCGGCGGCAAGCCGCTCAGCGGGACGGCCCGGTTCTCCTCCGGCGACGTGACGGTGCGCTTCGCCGTCGACACCCTGCCGAGCAAGGCCGCCGCCAAGGACAAGCTCAAGGAGGCGTACGCGGGCTTCGGCGGCGAGCAGTACAAGCCGATCGACCTGGCCGCCCTCGGCAGCGAAAGCCGTTCGTTCCGGGGTCAGTTGGCCGGTCGCGAGGGCGTCGGAATCGTGCTGCGGGCCGGTACGGTGGTCGCCACCGTGACGACCGAGGGCGAGCCCGTCGATCCCCAGGTGACGCAGCGCCTCGCCGTGCTGTTCGTCCAGCGCATCGAGCAGGCCCAGGCGGGCCGGACCCCGGACGCCGCCCTCGGCGCGGCCTGAGCCGGCCTTCCCCGGCGTGTGCCGGACGCCGAACGCCCCTGCCGACGGCCTCGCCGTCCCTCGCGCCTGAACCGGTGCGAGCAGTGGTGCGGCAGCCGTATCGGCATGAGGCCGACGGTCCATCAGGCATGGGCATTGGACGGGACGGTGGGGATTGACACTGGCGGGTAACAAAGCGCATGGTGATCGGGCCCACCGGTGTGCGCCCGTCCGCCCGTCCGCCGAGGGAAGGACGCATGCATGGCCGACCTGCCCGTCGGCTCCGACAAGAGCCTTGACATCGTGGCGAGTTCACCCGGAAGGCCGCCCGTCGGACTGGTGCTGCTCTGCTGCCTGGGGGCGTTCGTGGCCTTTCTGGACAGCACCATCGTGAACGTGGCGTTCCCGAACATCGCCAAGACCTTCTCCGGCTCCGACCTGCCCACCCTCTCCTGGGTGCTCAACGGCTACAACGTGGTGATCGCGGCCTTCCTGATGCCCGCCGGCCGGGCGGCCGACCGGCTGGGCTGCCGGCGGGCCTTCGCCGTCGGCCTGACCACCTTCACCCTCGCCTCGGTGGTCTGCGGGGCCGCGGGCTCGGCGGCGGTGCTGATCGCGGCCCGGCTGGTGCAGGCGGTGGGTGCCGCGATCCTGGTGCCGACCTCACTCGCCCTGCTGATGCCGATGTTCCCGATGGCGCGGCGGCTGATCGCGATCACCATCTGGGGCGCGGCGGCGGCGCTGGCCGCCGGGATCGGCCCCGGCCTCGGCGGACTGCTCGCCGAACACTGGTCCTGGCGGGCGGTCTTCCTGGTGAACCTCCCGATCGGGACCGTCGCCGTGTGGGCCTCCCGGCGCCTCACCGAGCAGCGTGAACCCCGTGGCCCGACCCCGGACGTGCTGGGCGCGGCCCTGCTCGGCGCCGCGCTCGGCCTGCTCGCCCTGGGGCTGGTCAAGGGCCCGGACTGGGGGTGGACGAGTGCGGGCACCCTCGGCTCGCTGGCCGTGGGCGCGCTGTTTGCGGTCGCGGCGGTGGCCCGCAGCGCCCGCCACCCGGCGCCGGTGATCTCGCTCGACCTGCTCCGCTCGCGCAGCGCCGTCGGCGGCAACATCGGCTCGATGCTCTTCTCGGTCACCTTCTACGCCGTCATCCTGAACAACATCCTCTTCCTGACCGGGCATTGGCACTGGTCGCTGATCGCGGCGGGCCTGGCCACCACGCCGCCGCCGATCGCCACGGCGCTGATCGCCCGGCCGGCGACCCGGTTCGCGGACCGGTTCGGGGACCGCCCGGTGGTCGTCGCCGGCTGCCTGATCTACATCGCCGGCACCCTGCTGCTGCTCTGGGGCGGCGGACGGAGCCCCGACTTCCTCACCCACTGGCTGCCCGGGGCGGCGGTGATGGGCCTCGGGGCCGGCCTGGTCTGGCCGGTGCTCGGCGCGGTGGCCCTGGCCGGGGTCGAGCCCGCCCGGCTGGCCACCGCGAGCGCGGCCAACGCGGCCTTCCGGCAGCTCGGCGCGGTGCTCGGGACGGCCCTCGCGGTGTCCATCGTGACCTCCTCCGCGGCCGACGTGCTGGGCGGGGCCCGCACCACCTGGTATCTGGCGATCGGCTTCGCGCTCGCCGTCGCGGTGCTCACCGCCCTGACCGTCCGCCGCGGTGCCCGGCCGGCACCCGCCTAGCGGCCGGGAGGAGGGCGGTCACCAACCCCGGTGCAGGAGAAAGGGGTTGATCCGGCATGCCTGGATATTTTGACTGATGAATCGTCAGTTATTATGTAACTTGGATCACTTGGCTGTTGCGGTTACCAGCCAGTATGGTTCTGAGCCATGGTGACGCCCGAAGTTGAGTCCTACATCCGGCAGAAATTCGGCGAGCACGCCGGCCTCGCGGACGACGAGGTTTTCGCCGACGACGTGACGCTGGCCGCGGTGATCGGCCGCAGCCCGAAGATGACCAACAGCATCGACCTCATGGAGGCGTTCGCCCGGACGGCCAACGGCCTCCGCAAGGATTACGGCGTGCGGGTGCGGCTGCCTTCCCTGCCCCTCGACACCCCGACCACCACGGTGCTGCAGGTCTTCCTGGCGGAGTTCGAGAAGCAGAAGGCCAAGGAGGAGGCCGCGTGAGCATCAGCGAGGCGGACACCGCCGTTCCGGTCATCCGAAAGCCGATCGTCTCCAGCGCGCCGCCGGCCATCATCACCGACCTCTGGGACGCGCTGACCGTCCGCAGGATGTCCCTGGTCGACGTGGTCTGGGAGCAGCAGCGGCTGCACGAGTCCCGCCGGTGGAGCGTCGTCGAGCTGCTGTCCGCCGTCGACCTGGACAGCCTCACCCCGCTCGACCGCAACCTGGTCTGGAACGCCGGCCGGGCCGAACTCACCACCAAGCCCGGCGCGGACCGGCTGGAGCGCCAGGCCGAGGCCGAGGTGCGCCGCTGGGAGAGGACCAACCCGGCGCTCGCGGCGGTCATGGAGGCCTGCGGCACCTGGAGCCGGTACTGGAACGAGGAGGAGGCCCACCACGAGACGGTCTTCAACCGGCTGGCCGACGTCAGCGGGATGGAACCGATCGACGACGAGACCTTCCTGGCGTTCCGCAAGGTGTTCCCGGACGACGACATGCTGCGCACCCTGGTGCTGCTCGCGATCTCCGAGATCACCGCCGCGGTCAACTACGGCCAGTGCCAGCACGTGATCCAGGACGAGGGCCTGCGCCGCATCTTCAAGCAGGTCGCCGCCGACGAGATCCAGCACCGCAACTACTTCGTGTCGTTCGCGAAGGCGTTGGTGGACAGCGGCGAGTACCCCGCCAAGGACGCCTTCGCGGTGGCCCACCTCTTCCTCCGCGAGGACGGCGAACTCCAGGGCAGCGCCCGGGACCAGAAGGAGGACCGGGGCACCCACGTCAACTGGTGGGACCACCTCGACACGGCCGACACCGGCTACCGGCCCGAGGCGCTGGAGAAGAAGGAGCAGCTGGTCTGTGGCGCCCTGAAGAAGATCACCGGAATCGAGGTCCACTCCCGCGAGGAGGTCGAGGACACCTGGATGGACCTCCTCGACAACTGACGTGGCCGCGGCCCCGGTTGTCGCGGTCCCGGTTGTCGCGGCCCCGCCCGCGGGGCGCCGGCGGGGTATCCGGCCGGCCAGGATTCTTTCGGCACGAGCAAAACGGACGGTCCGACGTGTTCTTCGGCGAAACACGCCTCATGCTCCCGGTGCGCCCCAACGACCTCGACGCGCTGGGGCACGTCAACAACGCGGTCGCCCTCGAGTACCTGGAGGCCGGGCGGTGGGACTGGCTCGGCGGACAGGGTCTCGTCCACGGCGACCGAGTGATCGCGGTGGTCGCCCGTGCCGAGATCGACTACCGGGCGGAGATCCCGCGCGGCCGGGTCGAGGTCCGGACCGCCCTGGAGTCGCCCTCGGTGGAGGAATGGGACGAGGACGGCCTCACCTTCCGCGCCCGGTTCCGCCAGCGGATCCACCTGCCCGAGGCCGGCGGCTCCGGCGACCCGGCGGTGGACGCGCTGGTGACGGTGGCCTTCCTGGACGCCGGGAAGCGGTGCCTGGTGTCCCTGCAGGACTTCATCGCCGCTTCCGCCAAATTCTGATGGATCATCAACAGCTGTGCGGTGAAGGCGTGATGTGCGCACTGACGGAGGAGTGGGAGGGGTCAGGTGCTCGAGTACATCCAGCGCAACCAGGAGTGCCCGCCCGAGCGGGGGCTCTATCTGTACGACAAGTTCGACGACCCGCCGGAGTTCACGGCCTACCGGGACTTCCCCGAACAGGTCGCCGCCTACGCGGACTTCTTCCGTGAGCAGGGGATCGAGCCCGGCACCCGGGTGGTCTTCCCGTACGAGACCTCCCTACCGGTGATCCTCGCGTTCCTGGGGCTGATGGAGCTCGGTGCCGTCCCGCTCTCGGTCAAGCCGTTCGTGCTGAACACGCCAAGGGACGGCTACCAGGAGTTCCTGGCCCGGATCGCGGCGGACTTCGGCGCGGCCCGGATCCTGGCCGTGCCGACCCTGGCCGCCGTCGACCCGCCGGCGGACGTGCTGCCGCTGCCGCTGCCACCGGCCGGGATCCGCAAGGCCGGTGCCCGACTGCGGACGCCGGGGGCGGACGAGCCGGCGTTCGTGCAGTTCTCCTCCGGGTCGACGTCCTTCCCCAAGGGCGTCCCGGTCACCCAGGGGCGGCTGCGCGCCAACCTCGCCATGATCACCCGTACCGACGGGCGCCGGCCCGAGGAGCGGGTCAGCAGCTGGTTGCCGCTCTACCACGACATGGGTCTGGTCGGCGGCATGCTGTCCTGCTTCGCGGCCGGCTGCGACCTGCTGCTCGCCGAGCCGGTGACCTTCCTGTTCGACGCCCGCGGCTGGTGGGAGCACCTGGGGCGGGAGCGGGCCATCGGCACGGTGATCCCGAACTTCGCCGTGGACTACTCGCTGAAGCTGATGGAGGGCCTGGACGAGGAGGAGATCGCCGCGATCGACGTCTCCGGGATCCGGTCGGTCTACCTGGGCAGCGAGCCCATCAACCTGCCGAACCTGGAGGCCTTCCTGGACCTGATGGCACCGGCGGGCCTGCGGCGGGACGTCTTCATGCCCTGCTACGGCATGGCCGAGGCGGTGCTGCTGGTGGCGAGCAGGCCGGTGGGCGGCGAGATCCGGGTGGTGGACTCGCCGTCCGGTGTGCCGGCGATCTCGGTGGGCCCGCCGATGGCGGAGTTCACCGTCCGGCTGCGGGGCGAGGACGGGCGGCTCTGCGGGGAGCGCGAGCTCGGCGAGATCGAACTGGCCGGTGGCAGCCTGGCCGAGGCCTACTTCGACCGGTCGCACCCGATCCGGGGCGCGGACGGCTACTACGCCACCGGTGACATCGGCTTCCTCGACGGCGGGGAGCTGTTCATCACCGGCCGGATCAGCGACCGGATCAAAGTCGGCGGCCGCAGCCTGTTCGCCGCCGACTTCGAACAGGCCCTGGAGCGGCTGCCGTTCGTCCGCGAGGGCCGGACGGCCGTCGCCCAGATCGGCACCGGCATCGTCGTCCTGGCCGAGGTGGACCGCGAGGCCCGCGAGGACATACCGGGCAGCCGGGCGCGGATCGTCGAGTATCTGGCGGGCGCGATCGGCGTCACCGTGCGGGCCGAGGACGTGCACTACCTCAAGCCCGGACAGCTGCCGCGCACCAGCAGCGGCAAGCTCCAGCGGCGCGCCATCGTGGCCGCGTACGAGCAGGGGCGGCTGGAGGGGCTGACCCTGACCGGGTCGGCGGGCTGACACCGGGGTTCGGGGCTGCGGGGTGCTGGGCGGGCAACGGCTGACGGATGACAAGTTTCAGATAACAGATTTCGAAATCTGTTATCTGTTATCTGAAACCTGTCATCTGTTGCCGCCGCCCGTCGTCCACCCCCCGCCGTCCCCGGCGCTTCACCGTCCGTGCCGTGGGGCACGGACGCCACCATCACGCGACAGGAGTGACGCATGCCGAAGCTGGAGCGGGACGGCGAGGTCTTCGTCCTGCATCTCGACGCCGACGACGAGAACCGGTTCCACCCCGACCGGCTCACGGTGCTGGAGGCCGCGTTCGACGAGGTGGAGGCCGCGTCGGGCCCGAGGGCGCTGGTCACGGCGGGCAGCGGCAAGTTCTGGTCGAACGGACTGGACCTCGACTGGCTGCTGAACAACGGCGACCGGTTCGCCGCTTACCTCGACCGGGTGCACGCGCTGCTCGCCCGCACGCTGGCCTCGCCGGTCGTCACCGTCGCCGCTCTGAACGGGCACACCTTCGCCGCCGGGGCGATGTGGGCGCTGGCCCACGACAGCCGGGTGATGCGGGTGGACCGCGGCTACTTCTGTCTGCCCGAGGTGGATCTCGACCTGTCCTTCGAGCGGGGCATGTCGGACCTGATCCGGGCGCGGCTCGCTCCGCAGGTCGCGCACGAGGCGATGACCACCGGCCGCCGCTACGGCGGCGGCGAGGCGCTCGCGGCCGGGATCGTCGAGGAGGTCGCCGACGAGGCCGGGCTGCTGGCCGCCGCCGTCGAGCGGGCCCGGGCGCTGGCCGGCAAGACCCGTCCGGCGCGCGGCCGGATCAAGGAGATGCTGTACTCCGAGACCCTCGCGTCGCTGCGCACCCCGACCGTGGTGTGACGACGCTTCGGGCAGAGCGCGTCGAGCCCCGGGCCACCGTACGAGCGCCAGTGGTCCGGGGCTTCGGCTCGCTCGGCTCGCCGTCGGCGGGTGTCCGTGTCGGCATCCGGAGCCGGCGCCGGAGTGCCGTGACGCCCTGAGGCCAGCCCGGCCGCGCCCCGGCCGAGCCCGGTACGCCCGTCGGTCGGAGCCCTCGCCGCGCCCGCCGCAACTGCGTTCACCTGCAAGGAGGTTGGGTTTCGGCCTCAGCGGCAGGTGGGCAACTCGGGCAGGCCCAGCGCCAACCAGGAGTCGGCCTCGCAGTGTCGAAGCCGCCATCCCTCCAACGTCCCACCCGCCTCGGCCAGTTCGAGGCAGGAGGCGCGCAGTGCGGCCTCGGCCTCCAGCAGGCAGCCGGCCGTCACGAACACCACCGCGTCCACCGCGTCCGCCGTCACCCGGATCCGGGCGTGGTCGAGTCGGGCCGGCCCCCGGAGCCCGCGCTCCAGCCCGTCCCGCACGGCCGGCGCCGCCACCGGACCGCCGGGCCGCGGCCGCCCATCCGGAGTGTCCAGATGGATGCGAATCGCGTACATGCTCCACAGAGTGACGGATCGCCGGCCCGGCCGGTCGCGCCCGCCGCCGTCACAAATCTGCCTGGCAGCAACATGTCACCGTAACGCGTGGGCGGGTGGCCTTCACTACCGTGGTCACGCGGCCGACCGGCTTGCCTCCCCGCACGGTTCGCGCACCGGGCCACCTGCGTCCCCCCGGGCCACCCGCTTTCCCCCGTCACGCCCCGGCCTCCTCCCCGCCACACCCCAGCCCCTTCCGCGATACCACCCGGCGGTATGCCCATCGGCGGTGACCTGGGCCGGAGCACCGGTCGGGAGGGCCGGGGCTGCCGGGCGGCGGGTCGGCGGCGCGTGATATGTACTGCGTCTGGGGTGGCCGGCGTGCGGCCATGCGAAAGATGCCAATGATGTTCGAGGGGGCCACACCATGCCGCTTTTCCGACGCCGCTCCGACGAGGACGCTCCGGAGGGTCGGTCCGGCCGGTGGGGGCTCGGATTCGGCAGACGGACCGCCTCCGGTACCACCGCCCGCGGCACCGTCGAGCCGGTGCTGGACCAGGCCCTCGGCGACGAGGAGCTGCGGCTGATGCTGGCCCAGGCGGCCGCGGGGGACTGGGTCGCGCTGGGCCCGGCGCTGGCCGCCGTCGAGGACGCCACCGAGCTGACCCGGATCCTGATCGCGCTGTCCGAGGTCGGCGGCGTCGAGGCGTGGACGGACAGGGCCGTCGCCGCCGAGCCCGGCGACGCGCTGCCGCTGCTGCTCTCCGGAGCCCGGCACGTCTCCTGGGCGTGGGAGGCCCGCACCCGGGCCCGGGCCGCCCATGTGACGGAGGAGCAGTGGAAGCTGTTCCACCAGCGGCTGGAGACCGCCGAGGAGCAGCTGTTCGAGGTGGCCGAGCGCGAGCCGAGCTGGCTCGCCCCCTGGTACTTCCTGCAGATCAGCGCCCGCGGCGCCTCGCTCGGCCGGGACGTCGCCCGGTACCGGTTCGAGGCCGCGCTGCGCCGCCACCCCGGGCACCTGGCCTCGCACAAGCAGCGGCTCCAGCAGCTGTGCGCCAAGTGGGGCGGCTCGCACGACCAGATGCACGAGTTCGCCCGCGCCTCGATGCTCGCCGCACCCGAGGGCAGCCCGCTCGGCGAGCTGGTCGCCCTCGCGCACCTGGAGCGCTGGCTGGACCTCGCGGACGGCGAGGACCACGCCTACCTCACCAGCCCGGCCGTCCGGGCCGAACTGCACGAGGCGGCCCGGCGGTCCGTCCTGCACCCGGCGTACCCGCGTCCGCGCGGCTGGCAGAGCGCCTACAACACCTTCGCGATGGCCTTCTCGCTCGCCGACGAGCGGGAGACGGCGCACACCCTGTTCGAAGCGCTCGACGGGGCCGTCACCGACTCGCCCTGGGGCTACCTGGCCGGCGACCCCGTGGCCAACTTCCGCGCCCACCGCGACCGGTGCGCCCGCTAGGACCGCCACCCGAGCTGCCCGACCTGGTACCGCCCGCCCGAGGCCGCACCCCGGCCCCGCCCCGAACGCCTGCACACCCCCGAACACCTCCACACCCACGCGAGCGAAAGAGCCTCCGGTGTCCCCATCCGAGAACCCGACGAGTGCGCACACCTTCCAGGTGGACCTGCGCGGCCTGGTGGACCTGCTCTCCCACCACCTCTACTCCAGCCCCCGGGTCTACCTGCGTGAACTCCTGCAGAACGCGGTGGACGCGATCTCCGCCCGGCAGGCGCTCGACCCGGCCGCGCCCGCCCGGATCACCGTCGTGGCCGGCGACGACCTGACCGTCACCGACACCGGCATCGGCCTCACCGAGGCCGACGTCCACACCTTCCTCGCCACCATCGGCCGCAGCTCCAAGCGCGACGCCGAGGGCCGCCTCGACGGCGCGGGGCTGGCCCGGGCCCGGGGCGACTTCATCGGCCAGTTCGGTATCGGCCTGCTGGCCTGCTTCGTGGTGGCCGACGAGATCACCGTCGTCACCCGCTCCGCCGCCACCCCGGACGCCCCCGTCATCGAGTGGCGCGGCGGCTCCGACGGCCGCTACACCATCCGCACCCTGCCGCCGGAGGCCAAGCCCGAGCCCGGCACCACCGTCCGGCTGGCGCCGCGCGCCGACGCCGCCGAGTGGACCCGCTCCGACCGGGTCCTCGCGCTCGCCCGGGACTTCGGCAGCCTGCTCCGCCACGAGGTGACCGTGGTGGACGCCCGCGGCACCGCCACGCCCGTCAACCGGACGCCGCCGTGGGCCGACCGACACGGCTCCCCGCTGGCCCGCCGCGACGCGCTGGCCGAGTACTGCCGTGCCACCTTCGACTTCACCCCGCTGGACACCATCGAGCTGGACCTCCCGCTGGTCGGCCTGCGCGGCGTCGCCTACGTCCTGCCGGACGCCGCCCCGCCGTCCCGCCGCTCCGGCCACCGGGTCCACCTCAAGGGCATGCTGCTCTCCGACCAGGCCGACGAACTCCTGCCCGAGTGGGCGTTCTTCGTCCGCTGCGTGGTCGACACCGACAGCCTGCGCCCCACCGCCTCCCGCGAGGGCCTCTACGCCGACGAGACGCTCGCCGCCGTCCGGGACGCGCTCGGCGCGCGCATCCGCGACTGGCTCACCGGCCTGTCCGCCAGCGACCCGGCGCTGCTGCACCGCTTCATCGGCGTGCACCACCTCGCCGTCAAGGAACTGGCCCGCTACGACGACGAACTGCTGCGGATGCTGCTGCCGTGGCTGCCGTTCGAGACCACCGACGGCAACGTCACGCTCGACGAGTTCGCCCGCGCCCACCCGGTCGTCCTGGTCACCCGCACCGTCGAGGAGTTCCGCCAGGTCGCCCCGATCGCCGGCGCGGCCGGCCTCGGCGTCGTCAACGGCGGCTACACCTACGACCGCGACCTCGTCCACCGGCTGCCCGAGATCCGGCCCGGCACCTCGGTGGCCGACCTCGACCCGGGGACGGTCACCGCGCACCTGGACACCGTCGACCCGGCCGCCGAACTCGCCGCCTCGGCCTTCCTCACCATCGCCCGCGAGGTGGTCGGCCGCTTCGACTGCGACGTCGCCCTGCGCAGCTTCCACCCCACCAGCGCCCCGGCGCTGCTGCTGGACAACCGCGAGGCCCGGCACGAGCGCACCCGCGCCCAGCTCGCCGAGGAGGCGGACGGGCTCTGGGCCGACATCCTGGGTTCGCTGCGCGCCGAGGTGCCCCGCGCCCAGCTGGTGCTCAACCACCTCAACCCGCTGGTGCGCCGGGCCGCGTCCATCACCAGCCGCGAACTCGCCGTCACCGCCGTCGAGGCCCTGTACGGCCAGGCGGTGCTGCTCACCCGCCGCCCGCTGCGGTCGAGCGAGAGCGCCCTGCTCAACCGGTCGTTCATCAGCCTGCTCGACCACGCCATGCTCGGCCACGAGTCGGCCGGCCCGCAGAAGGAGTCGTAATGCTGGACACCACCGACGCGGTGATGGCCGCCCTGCGGGAGAACGACGCCCGCCCGTACGGCCGCGTGCGGACCGTCACCGCCGAGGAGATCGTCGACGCCGCCGAGCAGTTCGACGACACCGGGGTGCGCTCGATGGCGCTGCTGGAGCTGATGGAGGCGTACGAGTACGACGGCGAGCGCAGCAAGGCCCCGGTGGTCTTCGCCCGGGTGCTGAAGCTCTGGGACACCGATCCGGACGGCTTCGGCGACTGGGCCCGCCACCAGGTGTTCTGGCGCTTCAAGTGGGTGGCCACCGCGCTGATCGGCACGCCCGACGTCCCGCTGGCGGCCGTCCGCCGCTGGCACACCGAGATGCGCGAGCGCTACCGCGCCGCCGGGTACGGCCTCCAGCCTTACTACGCCCAGCGCTTCCACCTCGCCGCGCACACCGGCGTGGACGCCGAGGACGCCTTCGAGCTGTGGGCCGCCCGCCCGCGTACCGAGCTGAGCGACTGCCACGCCTGCGAGATCCGCTCCCAGGCCGCCCACCACCTGCGCGCCGGGGACGACCGGCGGGCGCTGGAGGCCTGGCGGCCGGTCTTCGCCGGCGAGAGCACCTGCGCCGAGGAGCCGTACCTCAGCCACGCCTACGCGCTGCTGCCGCTGCTGCGTCAGGGCCGGCTGGACGAGGCGCGCTCCAGCCACCTGGTCGGCTACCGCTTCGCCCGGGGCAAGTCCGGCATGGCGCGGGCGGTCGGCCTGCACGTGGAGTTCTGCGCGCTGTCCGGCAACGAGCCGCGCGGGCTGGAGATCCTCTCCGAGAACCGCGACCTGTTCGACGTGACCGGCGACCCGATCGGCCGGCTCGACTTCCTCACCGGCGTCGAGGTGCTGATCGCCGGTCTGGCCCGGCGCGGCCACGGCGAGCTCACCGTCAGCGGCCCGCCCGGGGTCTCCTGGACGGTCGACTCGCTGCTGGCCCACCTGCGCACCGAGGCGGACGCGCTGGCGGCCCGCTTCGACGCCCGCAACGGCACCGACGCGGTGGGCGCGCGCCGCCGGGCCCGGCTGGAGCGGGAGCCGCTGCTCGCCGAGCCGCTCGCCCTCGGGGTGCGGGCCGCCGCCTCGCCCGAGCTGGCGGGAGCCCCGGCCGTCACGTCCGCGCCCGCACCGCGCCGCGAGACCGAGCCGGAGCCCGAGGACTTCGCCGCCCTGGTGGTAAGGGCCCGTGAGCTGGACGCCCTCGGCCACCCGGACGCGGACCGGCTCTGGCGGAGCGTCACCGCGCGCTTCACCGCCGAGGACTACGTCCACACGGAGGGCACCGAGGCCGGCCCGGCCGGGCTGCTGCGCGCGGAGATCGCCGAGCAGCGGGCCCACACCGCGCTGGACCGGGACGACTTCGCCGCCGGCAAGGCCGGACTGCTGGAGGCCGCCGAGCTGTTCGAGCAGGAGGGGCTGCTCGGCCAGGCCCTGGTGGTGCGCACCCGCACCCTGGTGGTCGAGCTCGGCGACGTCGAGGGCGTGACGGTGGACTGGCCCGCCCTGGACGCGGCCCTGCACCGCGCCGAGGAGCTGCTGGCCGACGAGAACGGTCTGGCCGCGGACGACTATCTGATCGTCCTTCAGTGCCGGGCCTTCGCCGCCCACCACGACCTGGTGCGGTCGCTGCCGGAGCCACCGGCCGAGGCCGTCGAGCGCTTCGAGACGGCCGTCGCCGCGTACCGGCGGGAGAGCGCCGAGCGCGGCTCGGCCCGGCGCGCCGCCACCGCCCACCAGTACAGCGCGGACGCGGCGGCCCGGCAGGGCCGGCTGGCCGAGGCCGCGGCCGAGCTGCGGCGGACCCTGGAGCAGCTGGACGCCGCCGAACTGCCCTGGCAGACACCGCGGGTGCTCGGTCTGCTGGGCCAGGTGCTGCTCCAGAGCGGCGAGTCCGCCGAGGCCGTGACGGTCCTCCACCGGGCCCTGGCCGAGGCCACCCGGTGGGCGGACGACTCCTACCCGTTCGCGCCGACGTACATGATGCTCGGCCACGCGAGCGCGCACCTCGGGGACACGGGCGCGGCCGTCCGGGCGCTGTCCGAGGCCGCCGCGAGGTACGACCGCAAGGGTGCGGCGGGCGCCGAGGAGGCGGCCCAGGTCCGGCTGCAACTCGCCGACCAGCTGCGGGAGAGCGGCCGGGCGGCCGACGCGGTCGCCGTCCTGGAGTCGGTGCTGCACGACGCCGGCGCGGCGGAGCTGGACGAGCGGATGCTGGCGCAGGTCCGGCTGGACCTCGCCCGGGGGCTGTTCGCGCTGGAGGAGTTCCGGGACTCGGCGGAGGAGTACCTGCGGCTCGCCGACCTCGTCGCGGGCTGGGAGGACCAGCAGACCCACACCGTGGTCGCCTGCGAGGCGACCGTCGCGCTGGCCGAGGCGGGCCGCTGGGAGGCCGCGCACGCCGCCCGCGAGCGCGCCCTCGCCGCCCACGCCAAGGCGCCGCGCGCCGACCAGATGGCCGCCACGCTCCGGGAGTTCGCCCGGCTCACCATGCACGCGGAGGGCCCCGGCGGGCTGGACTCGGCGCTGGAGCGCCTCGTCGAGGCCGACGCCGTGCGGGCGCGGGCCGAGGAGGAGGGCCAGCCGTTCACCGCCTGGCACCAGAGCGGCGCCGCCCACTTCGAACGGGCCCGGGTCTACGCCGTCGCCGGCCGTCACGAGGAGGCGCTGGCCTCGGCTGACCTCGCGATCACCGCCTACGAGGCGGGCGGCGCCGAGGCGGAACTGCCGCGGGCCGAGGCGGTCCGGGTCGCCGCGCTGATCGAGGGCACCGACCTCGGCCGCGTCGACGCCGCCCGGGCCAGGCTCGGCACCGCCATCGAGCGCTGCCGCCGGGCCGACCTCGGGGAGGCGGCCGGCATCCTGGCCAACCTGCGCGACCGGCTCGCCGATTCGCCGTCCTGAGCCGGTTTCCCGTGGCCGTCCCTGCGACCGTTTCCGAGCCCGTGCCGCGGTTTCGCCACCCGGGAATGCGGCACGGCCGCGCGGGGGGTTCGCCCGGTCATGAGAATCGGAGAGATCGATGTGCTGCCCGTCCACGACGCCGTCGGGGTGGAGGCGGCCCGGGAGATCCCCCTCGCACGCGGTTCCGGCCGCTCAGCAGGGGCCGTCGTCGGACCAGACGCCCCACTGGCCACTGGCGGACGGGTTCTCGTTCAGCGTCCACCACTTGGCGTGGTACTCGTGGCTGTTGTAGGAGACCTTGCTGCCGGTGGTGTAGGTGGTGGCGGCGCTCCACGCCGGGTCGGCGCAGGTGCCCGGGCTGGTCGGCGGCGGGCTGGTGGGCGGGGTGCTCGGGCTGGTGGGCGGGGTCGCGCCGGCGAACTTCACGGTGTACTTGGTGAAGTCCCAGTCGTTCTGCGCCACGCTGGAGCAGGAACCGGAGAGCCCGGGGTCGACCGGGCCGGGGCACTGGCGGTCGCGGTTGACGGACCAGTAGGTGTACCGGGCCAGCTTGTGCGCGGTGGCGAAGTCGAGCACGGTCTGGAAGTCCGCCTGCCGGAAGTACTCGGCGGCGTCGGTGCGGCCGTTCATCAGTGAAACGCCCTCGTGCGCGTAGGCGTTGGACTCCGTCCAGCCGAAGGTGGTCTGGAGGATCTGGTTGAACTTGACCAGCGCGTCGGTCTGCGCGGACGCGCCGTTGAAGCCGCCGTCGAACGGCATGATCGAGTAGTTGTCGGGCGTGAAGCCCTGCGACTTGGCCTCGTTGAGCATCTGCTGGCCGAACCAGCCGGTGCCCGCGCTGGTGCCGGCGGTGGTGATCGAGATGTACAGGCCCGGGTTGTTCTGCTGGAGGATCCGGGCGGCGCCGATCTCGTTGTGGATGGCGGCGGAGTTCTCGTACTCCGGCTCCTCCAGGTCGATGTCGATCGCCTTGAGCTGGTACTTGGTGATCACCTTCTGGTACCCGGCGGCGGTCGCCTCGGGCGTGCCGCAGCCCTGGCCGAGCTTGTTGCCGCCGTAGCCGCCGACCGACACCGAGACGTCGCCGCCCTTGGCGCGGATGGTCTGGATCACGGCGGGCATGGTGGTGTCGGTGTCGATCGAGGAGGTGCCGCCCCAGGCCGGGCTACAGCCGCCCTTGTCCAGGATGAAGGCCAGCTGGAAGGCCTTCTGCCCGGTGGCGTCCATCACCGCCGCAGCGTCCGGCGGGCTGTTGTCCTCGGGCATGAGGTACGGCGCGGACGCGTACCAGTTGCTGCCCAGCCCGGTACCCGCGTCGGCGGGCCCGGCCGCGGCCAGCGCCGCCCCGGTCCCGGCGAGCGCGGCGAGCCCGCCGGCCACCAGCCCGAGCACCCCGGCGACGGCCACGGCGGTCCGCCGCCCGCTCCGGCGCCGTCCGGGCCCGGTCCGCTCGGGGGTCTGCTGTCCGAACAGCTGGGGATTCCGCTGTGGGGGAAGAGCGCGTTCCATCGGAAACCTCTCCAGGAAACGGCAGGGGAAGGCCCACCCGCGCCAACTGTGGGGGCGGCGCGCCGGGCTCAACAACCCACCGGCGGGCCGTACTTGCCGTGGGTCCTCACTGGTATAGACCTGTCCGGAAACCGCCGTCAACCCCGTCTTGGTCAAGACCCGCCGTCCCCCCCGGCCGCCGGGGCCCCGGCGTGCGGCCTGCGGTGCCTGACGGTCGGACTGCGTGCGCCGAACCGTGTCGACCGGCACCGTGCCGGACGGTTCGGCCCTAGAGTTGGCGGGTGGCCAAGGAGACGTGGAACAGGGTGGACGGGCAGGCGCGGGCCGGGTCCATCGTGCAGGCGCAGAGCATTGGGCAGCTGCATGTGTACGGGCCGGAGGGGGCGGTGTCGGCCCCGTGCCAGCTGCCGCCGGAGCTGGCGCACTTCGAGGACCGGGCGGACGAGCAGGCTCGGGTGCTGGAGGCGGTGGCGGAGGGGTCGGGGTCCGGGGGCGGGCCGCTGGTGGTGGCGCTGAGCGGGATGGGCGGGGTCGGGAAGACGGCGCTCGGGTTCCGGCTGGCCCGTGAACTGCGGCAGCGGGGAAGCTGCCCGGACGGTGTGCTCCACGTCGATCTGGACGACCTGCGGCGGGACGGCGCGGTCGAGGTCGCCGACGCGCTCGGCGGCCTCATCGGCTCGCTGGACCCGGAGACCGCGGTGGCGCGGAGCTTCGCCGACCGGGCCCGCCAGTACTGGGATCTCACCCAGGACAAGCGCCTGGTGGTCGTGGTGGACAACGCCCAGAGCGGGGCCGAGGTGCAGCCGCTGCTGCCGTCCTCGTCCGCCGGTGTGGTCATCGTGACCAGCCACGGTCCGCTCTACGACCTGGACGGGGCACGGTCGGTGGAACTGCCGATCGGGCCGCTGTCCGGCGAGGACGCGGTGAGCCTGCTGCGCGCGACCGTCGCCGACTCCCGGCTGGTCGCGGACCCGGAGGCCGCCGCCGAACTGGCCCGCCGCTGCGAGGGCCTGCCGGCCGCGCTGCAGGTGGCCGGCCGCTGGGTGCGCAAGCACCGTCACCGGGAACTCCGCCGCCTGGTGGAGGAGTTGACCGCCGAGCTGCACCGGAACGGATTGCCCGTGGTGGAGGCCGTCTGGGACGCCGCGTACGCCGGCCTGGACCCCGACGCGGCGCGGCTGTACCGGCTGCTGCCCCACCACCCGGGGCCGGTGGTCACCGGGCACGTCGCGGCCGCGCTGCTCGGCGTCGGGCTGGAACGGGCCGAGGACGCGCTGGCGGAGCTGGAGACCGCCGGACTGCTGCAACGGCGGCCGGACGGACTGGGCATGCACGCCCTGTTGCGCGGTCACGCCCTGCGCCGGGCCGGGCGGCGGTCCGAGGACGGTGAGGCGGCGGCCGGGCGGCACCGGCTGGTGCGCTGGTACCGGCGGCAGGCGGGCCGGGCCGACCTGCTGGCCGCCGGGCCGAGGCTGACGGTCTCCGGCCCGGTGCCGGACGGGCCCGCCCAGGGCGAGGCGCCGGACGTGGAGTTCACCGACAAGTACCGGGCGATGCACTGGCTGGAGTCCGAGCGGCTGGCGCTCTACGGCTGCGTGCGGATCGCGTACGAGGACGGGCTGGACGCCGACGCGGTGGCGCTCTGCGAGGCGCTCTGGACGCACTTCCTGGACCACCAGCACTACGCGGACGTGACCGACGCCTTCGGCCACGGTGTCGCGGCCGCCGTGCGCGCCGGGGACATCGCCGCGATCGTCCGGATGCGCTGCCAACTCGCCCGCCCGCTCTGGGAAAAGCACCGCTACCAGGAGGCGGCGGAGGAGCTGCGCCTGGCGGTGAACGGCTCCGGGCTGCTCGGCGACGAGCCGCCGGCGCGCAAGCTGCGGGCCTCGGCGATCGAGTTCCGGGGCAAGCTGGCCTCTGTGCAGGGCGACTGGGCCGCCGCCGCACCGGACTTCGAGGCGGCGCGACAGGAGCACCTGGCGATCGGCAACGACTACGGCGTGATGCTGCAGACCTACCTGCTGGGCCGGGCGGCCGTGGGCATGGGTGAACCGGGGCGTGGCGTCGAGCTGTTGACGCAGGCGCACGCCATGGCGACGGCCCTCGGCCGCGAGCGGATGACCTCGCGGACCGGCTTCGAACTGGGCGGGGCACTGCGCCTGGCGGGCCGCCGGGAGGAGGCCGCCCGGCTGTACGAGGCGGCGCTGGCCGGGGCCCGGGCGCGCGACTCCGTCCAGGACGAACTGCGGGTCCTGGAAACGCTGGTGGAGTTCTGCGAGGAGTCGGGGGACGAGGGCGGCGCCGACGGGCACCGGGCCGCCGTGCGGGAGCTGCGCGAACGGACGGGCGATGCGCGGCCGGCCGAGTAGGGCGTTCGCTTGACGCTTCGTCAGATCGGCTGCTGTAGATCGGAGTCGGCGGCGGGCTCCAGCCGGGCGCGGTAGGGTGTGCCGCCGATGCGGCAGATCAGCTCGGTCGGCGGCCAGTGCTCCGGGCCGCCCCCGGTTTCGCTTCCGGCCCAGGCGTGGACGGCGGAGAGCACGGCGGCCGGGTCGGTGAGCCGCACCCGGCCGCCGTCCCGGTGCGGTTCGATCCGGACGGTGAACGGCTCGCCGCCGCGGCGTCGGAGCAGACAGACGGTGGGGGAGAGGACGATCCCCGCGGTCCGGCAGCCGGGGTACTCGGCGAGCATCACGGCGGTCCAGTCCGCGGCCGTCCGGTACTCCTGGTGCCAGGCCGGGGAGGGCGCGCCGACGCGGCGGTAGAGCAGGGCGGCGCTCTCCAGCTGGCGGGTCCCGGCACGCCCGTACTCGGCGGCCCGGTGGTGGAACGGCAGGTCCGTCCAGGTCGGCAGCCGGTCGATGCCGACCTCCCGCCCGTCCACCCGGGCCCGGACCGCGAAGGCCGACGGGGCGGGCGGGGCGGCCGGTGGGACGGGCAGCGGCCGGGGCTGGACCGGGTACGGCGGCGGGACCAGTCCGAGCAGCTTGTAGAGCTCGGGGCGGAGGGTGTCCAGGGACTCCCCGGGGAGGGCGAAGGCGGCCTCGGCGAAGCGGCGGGTGCCGACGGGGGCGTCCGTGGGCGGGTCGAGCAGGGCCGGAGCCGTCTCCGGGTCGGCGAGGTCCAGCTGGGGCACCGCCGCCAGCAGCCGTGCCATCGGGCTGTCCGGCACCAGCTCGCCCCGGCCGTCACAGGCGGCGACCAGGTGCCGGTCCAGCGCCGCCGCGTAGAGCGCCACCGAACCGTGGTCGGTCACCACGGTGTCGGCGGCGACCAGCAGCGCCGCCCACTGCTCGTACGGCCCGGCCAGCACCATGCCCGCGTCCAGTGCGGGCCGCAGCCGGCGGGCGAGGTCCATCCGGCCGGTCCTGCTGTACTCGTTGGGGTGCACGATCAGCGCCAGCTGGAAGGCGTCGTGCGGCAGGCAGGAGGCCAGCAGCGCGGGCAGTTCGGGGCGGCGGGCCAGCAGCGACTCCGGGCCCCAGGTGGAGGAGAGCACCACCAGCCGGCGCCCGCCCGTCCCGAGCGCGGCCCGGAAGGTGTCGCGGCGGTCGCGGGAGACCAGGACGCGGTCGAGGGTCGGGTCGCCGGCCACCATCGCGCGGTCGGTGGCCGCCGGGCACTGGTCGGCCAGCCGTTCGACCTGGGCAGGGTGGGCGAGGGCGTGCAGGGCGGCGGTCGGGCGGCCGTCGGTGAGCAGGAAGGCGGGGTCCAGGCCGGACGGGAGGGCGGCCGAACCCTCGTCGGGGAGCGCCTTGTTGAAGCCCGCGCCGTGCGGCAGCAGCACCTGGTGGCCGCGCAGGGATCCCAGGTCGCCCTTGGGGCTGGCGGTCAGGATCAGATCATGCCGGGACGCCAGCGCCCGGTGCCAGGGCAGGCAGCGGGCGCCGGAGGACTCGACGGCCGCCAGCGCGTCGGTGTCGAACTCCGAGCCGGGGACGAGGGTGAAGCGGCAGCGGACGCGTTCGTCGCCCTCGAAGACCGGGAGGAGGTCCAGCAGCCGGTGCAGCGCGGCCGCCGACCGGACCGCGAACAGCACGTCGGCCACCGCCGACCGGCCCGCCCGCTGGCTGGCTGGCTGGCTGGCTGGCTGGCTGGCTGGCTGGCTGGCTGGCTGGCTGGCTGGCTGGCTGGCTGGCTGGCTGGCTGGCCAGGCTGTGGTATACCACAACTCAGCACCCCCTGTCGAGGGTGCCCGGGCAGCCGCTCGGGGTCCCCGGCGAGGTGGTACGGCGCTGGCATAGGGGCGATGGTAACCGGCCGGGCGGCGCGACGGGCGGGATCACCCGGACCGGAGCCCGGCGCTGCCGGCTCTCCATCTGTCCCCCTCGATCGGACGCCTCGTCAGTACTCCCCGAAATCTATCGCGGCAGGTCAGCGCCCCGGTCGGGCGGGGCAGCGGTCGGCCCCCGGTCGGGCGGTCAGCCCCGCGCCGCAGGCACCCCCGCCGCCGCCCCGCGGTCACGGGCGGTGGCCAGCAGACCGGCGACGGCCGGGGACCACGGACGGCTGCCCGGGCCGGTGAGGGTGAGGGTGCGGTGGACGGCGGGGCGGAGGGGGACGAGCACGCAGTCCGGCGGCAGCATGGTGAGGGCGAGGGCGGGCATCACCGAGACGCCCACGCCCGCGTGCACCATGCCGATCAGCGTGTTGAGGTCGCGGATCCTGTGCCGGGGCGCGAACCGGGCGCCGGCCCGCCGGTACGCCTCGCGGATACGGGCCTCGCAGCCGCCCTCGGAGAGCAGGAAGTCGTCGTCCTCCAGGTCGGCCACGTCGACGGCGGGCTGCCCGGCCAGCGGATGGTCGCGGCGGAGGAGCGCGTGCATCGAGTCCGCGCCGAGCGGGATCGCCCCGGGCGGTGCCGGGTCTGCGTCGACCAGCACGGCGGCGTCGACGGTGCCGGCCTCCAGCCAGACGGCCAGTTCGTCGTCCTCGCCCTCGAAGACCCGGACGGTGACCCGGGGGTGTGCCGCCCGCCAGTCCCGCAGCAGTCCGGGCAGCAGCCCCTGGCAGACGGTGGCCGGCGCGGCCAGCCGTACCGTCCCGGTGAGGCCGCCCGAGTGCAGGGTGGCGATGGACCGGACGGCGGCGGCGGAGGCGACCGCCGTCCGGGCGTGCGGAAGGATCCGCTCGCCCAGCGCCGTCGGGCGGGCCGGGGTGCCACGGTGCAGGACGGGCGCGCCGAGGGTGCGCTCCAGCGCGGCCACCGCGTGCGAGACGGCGGACTGGCTGATCCCCAGCTCGCCCGCCGCCGCGCCGAACCCGCCCGCGTCCGCGACCGCGATCAGCGCTCTGAGCTGGGCCAGATTGACCTCCGAGGTCATGAGACTTCCTCATCTCTCCCGCACTGGAACTTGTTGGACTCATGATTCGCCCGCGCGCCACGCTCTGTCCACGCGGCCACGGCGACAAGGACAGCAGCCGCGGTGACCAGGACCACAGCCACGGCGGCGGAGACAGCAGCCGGGGCGACCGGACGGAAGAGGGCGGGTGAGGTGCGGTGCGGCGCTGGTGGCCGGGCTTTGTGGCACTGTCGGCGATCTGGGGCGCGAGCTTCGCGCTGATCAAGGTGGCCGTCGACGCGGGGGTGCCACCGCTCTGGGTGGCGTGCTGGCGGTGCGTCCTCGGGGCGGCGGCGCTCTGGGCGATCCTGGCGCTGCGCCGCGAGGCCGTCCCGCGCACTGCCGCCACCTGGGGTCATTCGGCGGTGGTCGCGGTGCTGCTCAACGCCGCGCCGTTCGTCCTCTTCTCCTACGGCGAGACCAGGGTCAGCTCCGTCCTCGCGGGCGTGATGAACGCGACCACCCCGCTGTTCACCCTGCTCTTCGCGGTCGTCACGGTGGCGGAGGAACGCCACCCGGGGCCGCGCCGACTGGTCGGCCTCGGGCTCGGCTTCGCCGGGGTGCTGACCGTCCTCGGGGTGTGGCGCGGACTCGGCGCGGGGGAGGCCGCCGGCGGTCTGCTCTGCCTGGCCGCCGCCTGCTGCTACGGCGCCGGCTTCGCCTACCTGCGCCGCCATCTCGCCGCCCGCCCCTACTCGGCGACCGCCCTCTCCGCCGTCCAGATCACCTGTGGCGGCGCCGAACTGGCCGTCGTCGCCCCCTTCGCGGCCGGCGCCCCGCACTGGCCCGGTCCCGGCCCGGCGGCCGCCCTGCTGGTGCTGGGTGTGCTCGGCACCGGCGTCGCCTACATCCTCAACCTGGGCCTGGTCCGCACCGCGGGCACCGCCGTCGCCGCCGCCGTCACCTATGTGACGCCGCTCTGGTCGACCGCCCTCGGCGCCCTCCTGCTCGCCGAACCGGTCGGCTGGAACGCCCTGGTCGGCGGCCTCGCCGTGATCGCCGCCGTCGCCCTGACCAGGCAGCCGACGGTGCCCGCCGCCCGCCGGAAGGCCCGTCAGCCGGTTGGCTAGAGTGGCCGGATGAGCGAGGAGCAGCAGCCGGTGGCCGTCTGGGCGGCGCTGCGCGCGCACCCCGGGCGCTTCCCGTTCACCGTCCGCGCGCTGCGCTGCTGGGCCTATCTGCTCAGCGGCGCGCTGCTCGGGCCAGTGGTGCTGGTGGTGCTGGCCGGGCTGCTGCTGGTGGGCCTCCCGCTGTCCGTCGTCGGCATCGGCCTGCCGGTCCTGGCCGCCCTCGTCCTGTCCGGCCTCCCGGCCGCGGCCCTGGAACGGCGCCGGCTGCGCCTGGTCGAGCCGGTGGTGGTGCCCGACCCGCACCGCCCGCTGCCCGGGGCCGGCCGCCCGGCCTGGCTGCGCACCCGGCTGCGGGAGCGCGCGACCTGGCGCGAACTCGCCCACACCGCGCTCCTCGGCACGGTGCTGAGCGCCGTCTGCCTCGGCTTCACCGCCCTGCTGCTGTTCTCCGCGGCGCTGGTCACCACCCCGGTGGTGGTGTGGGCGCTCGCCCCGGAGACCGTGATGGTCATCCCCGGCCGGGCGATCCCCGGCCCGGTCGAGGCCCTGCCCGCGACGGCCGCCGGGCTGGCCGGCCTGCTGTTCTGCGCCTACACGGGTGCGCTGCTGACGACCGCCCACGTCCTGCTCGCCCGGCTCCTGCTCGGGCCCCGGGACGAGGACCTCGGCCGCCGGGTGCTGGAACTCACCCGCTCCCGGGCCCGGCTGGTCGACGCCTTCGAGGCCGAGCGCCGCCGGATCGAACGCGATCTGCACGACGGCGCCCAGCAGCAGCTCGTCGCGCTCAGCATGACGCTGGGCCTGGCCGCCTACGAGCTGGGCGAGCGGGGCGGGCGGGGCGGCGACGACCCGGCCGCCACGCTGGTCGCCCGGGCCCGCGACGAGGCCCGGCGGGCTCTGGAGCAGCTGCGCGGCCTGGTCCGCGGCATCCACCCGCAGGTGCTCACCGACCACGGACTGGCCGCTGCCGTCGCCGAGGTCGCGCTGCGCCACCCGATCCCCGTCGAGGTCGACATCGACCTCCCGGAGCGGCTGCCCGGCCCGGTCGAGACGACGGCCTACTTCACCGTCACCGAGGCGCTCACCAACGCGGCCAAGCACAGCGGCGCCACCACGATCACCGTGCACGGCCGGGTCGAGGCCGCCCGGCTGGTCCTCCAGGTGACGGACGACGGCCGCGGCGGGGCCGACCCGGCCACCGGGGCCGGACTGCAGGGGCTGGCCGACCGGGTGGCGATCCTGAGAGGAAGACTGATGGTGACGAGTCCGATCGGCGGGCCGACCAGGCTCCGGGTGGAGGTGCCGTGCTCCGGCTAGTCATCGCCGAGGACGCGGTGCTGCTCCGCGCCGGGCTGGTCGAACTGCTCACCCGGGGCGGCCACCAGGTCGTCGCGGCCGTCGGCGACGCGGACGCGCTGGCCGCCGCCGTGGACGCGGACCGCCCGGACGTCGTCATCACCGACGTCCGGATGCCCCCGGGCTTCCACGACGAGGGCCTGCGCGCCGCCCTCGACCTGCGGGAGCGGCACCCTGGCCTGCCGGTGCTGGTGCTCTCCCAGTACGTGGCCACCCCGTACGCCACCCGGCTGCTGGGGGCGGCCGGTGCGCAGCCGGCCGGGCTCGGTTACCTGCTCAAGGACCGGGTGGGCGAGGTGGCCGACTTCCTGGACGCGCTGCGCCGGGTGGCCGCCGGGCAGACCGTGATCGACCCGGAGGTGGTCCGGGTGCTGCTCCGCCAGCAGTCGGGGGAGCGGCCGCTGGCCCGGCTGACCCCGCGGGAGCGGGAGGTGCTGACGCTGCTGGCGGAGGGGCTGAACAACCAGGCCATCGGCGGGCGGTTGAGCATCACCGAGGCCTCGGTGGTGAAGCACTGCGGCAACATCTTCATGAAGCTGGACCTCGATCCGGCCGAGGGCAACCGGCGGGTCCTCGCGGTCCTGGCTCATCTGCGCGGGGAGTGAGTGGGCGAGGCCGCCTCGCCGGTGTCCTGGGCACCCACGAAGCCCACGGAGCCTGCGGGGCCCACGGCGTCCTCGGCCTGCTCGGTCTCCTCGGGGTCGAGCAGCCGGGCCAGACGGTGTGCGGACGCCTCCCACGACCACTCCTCCTCGACCCATCGCCGCCCGGCCGCCCCCGTCCGGGCGCGCTCGGCCGCCGGTGAGCGCAGTATCCGGCCGACCGCCGCCGCGACGCCCGCAGGGCTCCGCCCGTCGACGACCGTTCCGCTCACCCCGTCGAGCACGGCGTCGGGCGCGCCGCCGGAGTCGCCCGCGACCACCGGCAGCCCGGCGGCCGCGGCCTCCAGGAAGACGATGCCCAGGCCCTCCGCCTCCAGCCCGGCCCGGCGGGTGCGGCAGGGCATCGCGAACACGTCCGCCGCCGCGTAGTACGCGGGTGTCGCCGCGTGTTCCAGGCCGCCCGCGAACACCACGGAGCCCGGCTCGGTGTGACGGCGGGCCAGCGAGCGCAGCCGCCGCTCGTCCGGGCCCCGGCCGACCAGGACCAGGACGGCACCCGGGACGGTCCGCCGGATCAGCGGCAGCGCGCGGATCAGGGTGTCCTGGCCCTTGCGGGGGACGAGCCTGGCGACGCAGAGGATCACCGGCGCGGCCGGCCGTGCGCGGGCGAGGGCGGTGTCCTCGGCGGTGCCCCCGGCCGGGCGGAACCGGGCGGCGTCCACGCCGGGGACCAGCCGTTCCAGCCGGGCCTGCGGACCGAGCGCGGGGGCGATCCGCTCGCGGGTGTACGCCCCGAGGTAGGTGACCACGTCCACGCTCCCGCCGATCCGCCGCAGCAGTCGGCGGGCCCCGGGGGTGCGCGCCCACCAGATCTCGTGGCCGTGCGTGGTGGCGACCGTCCGGCGGATCCCACCGGCCTGGCGGCGCAGTGCGGGCGTCATCGCGGCGAGCGGGGCGGCGGCGCCGAACCAGACCCGGTCGCAGTCGTGGGCGCGGGCGATCTCGGCGGCCCGCCGGGTGACCCGGCCGGTGGGCAGCAGGGTCCGGGACGGGTCGCGGATCACCGGGAAGGGGAGAGCGGCGTCGTAGCGGTCCGCGCCGGGTTCGTCCGAGGTGTAGACGACGACCTCGCCGGCGGGCAGGCGGGTGGCCAGGGCGTGGACGAAGGTCTCGATGCCGCCCTGGCGGGGCGGGAAGTCGTTGGTGACGACGAGAGTGGTGCCCATGGGATCGGTACAACCTCGGTTCGCGGGTCGACGGGGGAGTTCGGTCCGAAGGAGTTCGGCTCGAAGGGATGCGGGGCGAAGGAGTTCGGCTCGAAGGAGCGGGGAGCGGGCCGGCCGGCGGACCGGGACCGGGCCCAGACGGCGAGGGCGAGCGGCAGCGCGAGGTACCCGAACCGCCCGGCGGGGGCCAGCAGGAAGGCCAGGCAGAGCCCGAGGGCCAGCCGGTCGGCGGCGCCGACGACGTCCCGGGGCGGGCGCAGCACCAGGGACACGGCGACGGCGAGCCCGGCGAGCAGCAGCAGTGCGACGGCGGCGGACCAGCCGACGGGGCCCAGGTCCGCGAGCAGCCGCCCGG
The DNA here is from genome assembly GCF_044753005.1 of Kitasatospora sp. NPDC088548. Classification (NCBI taxonomy): domain Bacteria; kingdom Bacillati; phylum Actinomycetota; class Actinomycetes; order Kitasatosporales; family Streptomycetaceae; genus Kitasatospora; species Kitasatospora sp. NPDC088548. The sequence continues at coordinate 646,608 of NZ_JBIVMI010000001.1, read as the reverse complement.
GCAGCGGGCTGCCGGCCGGGGTCGGCAGATCGCCGCGCCCGGTCGGAAAGGCGAACACCTGCCGGAGCATCGGACCGGGCGAGCGCAGCGCGCCCGGCAGGACGAGGACGGCCGTGCCGGCCACCGCGACCGCGGTTCCGCGCAGGGCCGCCCGCCGTCCCGTGGTCGCGGCCAGCAGCCCGGCGACGACCGGGAGCGCCGGCCAGGCCGTCCACTTGAGCGAACAGGCGGCGGCGAGCGCCAGGCCGGCGCCGACCGGGCGGCCCCGGGCGGCGCCGGCCAGCGCCAGGCAGCAGAGGCCGGTCATCGGCAGGTCCACCCCGCTGACGCAGAGCGGCAGCGCGACCACCGGGGAGGCGGTCAGCAGCGCGACCCCGGCCCGCCGGGGGCCCGAGGCACGCAGCAGACAGCCGAGGAACACGGCCGCGCACCAGAGGCGGGCGTCGCCCAGCAGCCGCGCCGGCCACCCCTCCACCCAGGGCAGCGCCTGCGCCCAGGGCAGGGCCTCGGACAGCGCCCGGGGCAGCCCGAAGGCGGCCATGCCCGGCAGGTACGGCGTGTACTCGGCGAGGGTGCGCGGCTCGGCCGCGTACGGGGTGCCGTCGTCGAGCAGCCGTGCCGCCGAGCGCTCGATCACGCCGACCTCGCTCTGCCCCTGCCCGGTCAGCACCAGGAGCAGCAGCGGGACGAGGACGGCCCCGCAGAGCGCGACCGCCACCGACGCCGCCCGGGCCCGCCGACGGGGCAGCACGACCACGGCGACCGCCGCGGCCAGGTAGCCGATGGCGGCGCAGACGCCCCAACTCCGGTGCGGTCCCAGCCCGGAGACGAGCGGGAGGGCCCCGGCCCAGCCGGCCGCGACCAGCCAGCCACCGCACCACAGCGCCCTGCGGCCCGAGCCGCCCCGCGCCCATGGATCCCACCGGTCCCACCGCGCCCACCGACCCTGCCGGGCTTGCTGATTCATCACCCCTTCATTGCATCGGCCCAGGTCAGCGCGGTCATGACGGTCAGGTCGAGACTTGTGGTCGGGTTTCCCCTACCACCACCCCGAAAATCTTGCCGTATCGGCAACTTTTCCATTCCGGCAAGATGGTCTACGGTGGCTGGCATGACGCAGGGGGAAGACGCCCGGATCGGGCTGCGTGAGCGCAAGAAGCGGGAGACGCGCGTCTCGCTGAGCCAGGCCACGATTCGGCTGTGCGTCGAACGCGGCTGGGACGACGTGACGGTGGAGGACATCGCCGACGCGGCCAACGTGTCCGTGCGCACGTTCCGCAACTACTTCTCCGGCAAGGCCGAGGCGATCGCGGCCGGCCACCTGGAGCGCATGCTGCGGATCGCGGACACGCTGCGCGCGCGTCCGGCCGCCGAGCCGCTGTGGGACTCGGTCCTCCACGCCGTGCTGGCCCAGTTCGCGCAGGGGGACGAAGCGGGCGCGAGGTCCGCCCAGGACCAGCGCTGGCGGGACGGACTCCGGCTGATGCTGGCCGAACCGGCACTGCAGGGCGAGGTCGTCAAGGCGAACGCGGCCGCGCAGGAGGTGCTGGCCGAGGCGGTCGCCGAGCGCACCGGCACCGACGCGGCCCGCGAGGTGTACCCGAAGCTGGTCGCCGCGGTGATCGGGGCGGGCAGTGCCGTGGCCGTGGAGCACTGCCTGCGTGCCGATCCGCCCACCCCGCTCGTCCCCGTGCTGCGCGACGTGTTCGACCGGCTCGCCGCCGGTCTTCCCACCCCGTAGGAACCCGTGCGAACCGATCAGGCCCGGCCGTCGCCGGGCCGATCCGTCCTGCCCTTTTCCGGGCCCAACAGAGAGGACGCGCCAATGACCGCCGATGTGGTCATCGTCGGAGGAGGCCCGAACGGGCTGATGCTGGCCTGTGAGCTGAGCCTGGCCGGTGTCCGGCCCGTCGTACTGGAAAGCCTGTCCGAACCCGGCGAGGAACCGAAGGCCAACGGGCTGCTCGGCCAGGTCGTCCCCATGGTCGACCGGCGGGGCCTGTACCAGCGCCTCGGCGGCGACCCGGGGCCGCCGCGGCCGAACTCCGCCTACTTCATGTTCGCCTCGCTGCCCCTGAACCTGGGCATGCTGAAGGACAGTCCGCTCCACGGCCTGCCGGTGCCGCAACGCCGCATCGTCCAGGTCCTGGAGGAACGCGCCACCGAACTCGACGTGGACATCCGGCGGGGGCACCGGGTCGTCGCCATCGCGCAGGACGACGAGGGCGTCACCGTCGACATCGACGGCCCCGACGGCGCCTACCGGCTGCGGGCCCGTTACCTGGCCGGCGCGGACGGCGCGCACAGCATCACGCGCAAGCAGGCCGCCATCGGCTTCCCCGGCGTCAGCTACGACCGGACGACCAGCCGGGCGGCCCATGCCACCGTCCCGGCGGAGTGGGTGGATCCCGCGACCGGGGCGCTGAACGTACCCGGTTACGGTGCCGTCCTGCCGTTCCTGCCGCACCGCACCGAGCAGGGAGGGTTCTCGTACGCGCCGTTCCCCGGCCACCCGCCGCTGGTCAGCACCATGGAGTGGGACCAGCCCGAGCCGGACGGGCCGATGAGCCTCGACGAACTGCGGGCGAGCGTCCGCCGGGTGCTCGGCGCCGACGTCCCGCTCGACCCGCCCGCCGGTGCGGGGCCGCATGTGCTGCGCCGGTTGTCCGGCGGCAACACACGTGTCGCCGAACGGTTCCGGGACCGCCGGATCGTTCTGGTCGGCGACGCCGCCCACGTGTACGCCGCGGGAGGCGGGCCCGGGCTCAACCTCGGCCTGCAGGACGCCGTCAACCTCGGCTGGAAGCTCGCCGCCGAGATCCGGGGCAGCGCCCCGCCCGGACTCCTGGACAGCTACGAGCCCGAGCGCCGGGAAGCCGCCCGCCGCATGGTCATGAACGCCCAGGCGCAGTCCGCGCTGATCGCACCCGGCAGCGACGTCACCGCGCTGCGGGAGCTGCTCGCCGAACTGCTCGGACACCGGGACACGGTGCAGCACCTCGCCGACCTCGTCGCCGGTACCGACGTCCGGTACGACATGGGCGGGAACGACGGGCACCCGCTGGTCGGCCGGTTCGCGCCGGACCTGGACCTGCGCACCCCGGCCGGGACGGTCCGGCTGACGGAACTCGCCAGATCCGCACGGCCCCTGCTGCTCGACCTCACCGAAGACTCCTCGGCGGCCCGGGCGATGGCGCCGTGGCGCGACCGCGTGGACATCGTCACCGCGCAACCCCAGGCCCCCGCGCCCGTGGCCACCGCCCTGCTGCTCCGCCCCGACTGCTACGTGGCGTGGGCATCCGGCTCACCCCGCCCGGACCAGGCGGGCCTGGAGGCGCTCCGGGCCGCCGCGCGGCGCTGGTTCGGCATCGCGGACGCCGAGCACGACTCCCGCCCGATGGAACGCTGACTCGCCAACCGGCGTGCATGCAGTGCTTCCTTCCTCTCGCGAACCGCATCCGTGAACCGCGCCCGTGAACCGCATCCGCAAACCGCATCGGACCGGGGCATCCGGCCCGTTGGCATTCGTATCCGACCCTGACGCTCGGTGTCCAGTGAATTACGTTCGGCGACCGGAGCTCGCTATCGTGGGCGTGTGGTGAGGTCCTGGGATGCGGCGGTGGAGCGGGCGCAGGAGCGGCTGGGGGCGGTGGCCCGGCTGCGACCGGTGGCGTCCGGCGATGACGGGCGGCGGTTCGCCCGGTGGGACTTGGCGTCCCTGGCCGAGGGGGAGTCGGGCGAACCGGTGGACCCGGACGCGCTGACCCCGCCGGCCGAGCGGCGGCTGCGCGAACGGCTGGGCGAGAGCGGCCGGGAGTGGCCGTGCGGCGAGCTGTACCGCCGCCGCTACTGGGTGCTGGGCCGGGACGGCGAGCCCGTCGGCACGGTGGCGGTGGACAACTGGACCAGGGGGCCGGGCCAGTTGGCCGTCTCCTCGCTCTACCTCCGCCCGGGGGCGCGCGGCCTGGGCCTCGCCGGGGAGACCCTCGCCGAGGTGTACCGGGCGGCGACCGCCGAAGGCCTGCCCGGCTACCGCCTGGAGGCGCACTGGACCTGGCAGCACGCCGTCCGCTACTACCTCCGGCGCGGCCTCTGGGTGGTCTCCTGGAAGCACGCGATCGGCTTCGCCCGGATGCCCCAACTCCCGCCCTACCGGGTACGGGAGGAGGGCGGGCGGCTGCTGTTCCTGGTCGCCGACCGCCCGCACGACCCGCCCGACCCGCAGGACCCGGACGACCCACCCGGCCCGGACGTCCGGAGCGAAGCCCCGCACGGCACCCTCCACTCCTGGACCCCACTGCTCGCCGCCGGCCGGGAGGGCCGCTGGCTGCGGCTCGACGAGACGGCCGCCTACCGCCAGGCGGACGGCTGGGTGCGCGGCTACGCCCGCACCACGCTCGCCCTCCATCTCGCCCTCGCCGGCCACCCGCTGGTGCGCGGACCGCAGTGGTGGGCGGAGGCGTGGCGCTGGTCCGACACCGGCGAACCGGAGGGCCTCGCGTACAAGATCGAGCACTTCGAGCAGCTCGCCCGGGACGGCGGCCGACGGGTCGTCACCCCCTACCGCCCGGTGGTCACCGCGTCCCGGCGGCTGGGAGACTCGGGGGATGGCTGAGATCGAGATCGACGGGGAGCCGGCCGACGCCGGGCAGGTCGCCGCGCTGGGGCTGCTGAACTACGGGCACTTCACCACGGTGCGCGCCGAGGCCGGCCGGGTCCGCGGCCTGGGCCTGCACCTTGACCGGCTGGTCCGGGACGCCCGGGTGCTGTTCGCCGCCGACCTGGACCGCTGCCTGCTCCGCGACCGGATCCGCCGGGTGCTCCCGGCGGACGGCGCCCCGGCGATCGTCCGGGTCACCGTCTTCGACCCGGCCCTGGGTCTGGAGCGTCCGGGCGCGCCCGCCGCGCCCCGCCTGCTGGTCACCACCCGCCCGGCCCCGACGGCGGCGCCCGGCCCGCTGCGCGTCCGCACGACGGCGTACACCCGCGAACTGCCGGAGGTGAAGCACGTCGGCCTGTTCGGCCTGATCCGCCACCGCCGGCTGGCCCAACTCGATGGCTACGACGACGCGTTGCTGGTCGACGCCGACGGCCGGGTGACCGAGGGGGCCACCTGGAACATCGGCTTCCACGACGGCCGGCGACTGGTCTGGCCGGACGGTCCGAGCCTGCGCGGCGTCACCGCCGCCCTGCTGGCCCGCGCCCACCGCGGCCCACAGCTGCGCGAGCGGGTCGAGGCGGCCGGGCTGGACCGCTTCGAGGCGGCCTTCGCCGTCAACGCGGGCGTCGGCGTCCGCCCGATCGCCGCGATCGACGGTACGCGCTTCGATCCCGCCCACCCCGCCCTCGCCGAGCTGCGCGCCGGGTACGAGCGGATCGACGGCGAGGAGGTCTGAGCCCGGGACCACGTCCGGCCCCGGAGCCGGCCCCGGAGCCGGTCCGGTGCCGGCTCCCGCGCCGGTCCCGGCGGCAGGTCCGGTCGCAGGGTGGGTGGGGATAACCCCACCCTTCTCTCGCCAGCGGCCTGCATGGTGTGGACCATGCGCCATTCCTAGGGTGGAACACGTCGACGACCTGCGACGATCACCGAAGGAAGGCCCACCATGGCACCCCGCCACGACCGTTCACAGACCGATCAGTACGGGCGTCCCGCCCAGGCCGCGATCGAACTCCGGACGGTGCGGCGCAGCTACGGCCGCGGCAACGAGACCGTGCACGCCCTGCGCGGCATCGACCTCGCGCTCGGCCACGGCACCTTCACGGCGGTCATGGGCCCCTCGGGCTCCGGCAAGAGCACCTTCCTGCAGTGCGCGGCCGGCCTGGACCGCCCCACCTCCGGTGATGTGTACCTCGGCGGCGAGGAGATCTCCCGGCTGAGCGAGAACCGGCTCACCAAGCTGCGCCGCAGCCGGATCGGCTTCGTCTTCCAGTCCTTCAACCTGCTGCCCTCGCTGACCGTGCTGCAGAACGTGCTGCTCCCGCAGCGCCTGGCCGGTGAGCGCCAGGACCGCCGCCGCGCCCAGGAGCTGCTGGCCCAGGTCGGTCTCGGCGAGCACGCCGGCCGCCGCCCCGGCCAGCTCTCCGGTGGACAGCAGCAGCGCGTCGCGATCGCCCGCGCGCTGATCACCCGCCCGGACGTGGTCTTCGCCGACGAGCCGACCGGCGCGCTGGACACCCGCACCGCCCACGAGGTGCTCGGCCTGCTCCGTCACGCCGTGGACACCATGGGCGCGACCGTGGTCATGGTGACCCACGACCCGGTGGCCGCCTCGGTCGCCGACCGGGTCGTCTTCCTGGCCGACGGCGCCCTGGTGGACGAGCTGTACCGCCCCGACCCGAAGACGGTCGCGGACCGGATGGTCACCCTGACCGCCCGCCCGGTGGGAATCGCGGCATGAGCAACGGACTCGCGCGCGCCTCGGTGCGCTTCAGGCCCGCCTCCTTCGTGGGCACCTTCCTCGCCCTGCTGCTCGGCGCGGCCGTCATCATGGCCTGCGGCACCCTGCTGCAGACCGGCATCACCGCGAGCGTCCCGCCGGTGCGGTACGCGGGCACGCCGGTGGTCGTCGCCGCCGAGTCGACCGTCTCCTTCACCCACAAGGTGGGCGAGGACACCGAGACCGAGGAGCAGGCCGTCCCCGAGCGGGCCCGGGTGGACGCCGCGCTCGCCGGGCGGATCGCCGCCCAGCCCGGTGTCGCGGCCGCCCGCCCCGACACCGCCTTCCCGATCACGGCCGGTCAGGGCGGGGCCGACAGCGCCGCCGCGGCCAACCCCGCCCTGACCGGCCGCGCCTTCGCGGCGCTGGGTATCGCCGGCAACGGCGACAAGCTGGTCGAGGGCCGCGCGCCCGGCGCGGGCGAGGTCGTCCTGGACGCCGACACCGCGCACGCCGCCCACCTCGCGCCCGGTGCCACCCTCACGCTCACCGCGCCCGGCGGCGCCGGCGGCTACCGGATCTCCGGCCTCGCCGCCCCGCAGAGCGCCGGCCCCACCGCCTGGTTCGCCGACGCCGCCGCCGGGCAGCTCTCCGGCCACCCCGGCCGGGTGGACGCGATCGCCGTCCAGCCGCGCGAGGGCGTGGACGCCAAGACCCTCGCCGCCCAGGTCCGCCAGGCCGTCGGCGGTGATGCCAAGGTGCTGACCGGCGACGACCGCGGCACCGTCGAGCAGCCCGAGCTCACCGAGAGCCGCACCATGCTGACCGCCCTCGGCGGCTCCTTCGGCGGCACCGCCACCATGACCGCGGTCTTCGTGGTGATGAGCACCGTCGCCCTGGCCACCGGCCAGCGCGCCCGTGAGTTCGCGCTGCTGCGCGCCATCGGCGCCACCCCGCGCCAGATCCGCCGCACCATCGCCACCGAGGCGATGCTGGTGGCGCCCGTCGCCGGCGCCCTCGGCATCCTCCCCGGACTGGCCCTGGCCCACTGGTGGTTCGGCGAGATGGTGACGCGCGGCGCCGTTCCCGAGGACGTCTCGCTGAGCGTGGGCCCGATCCCGATGCTCGCCGCCGTGGGCACCTGCAGCCTGGCCGCCCTGCTCGCCGGCTTCCTGGCCTCCCGCCGCCCGTCCCGGATGCGGCCCAGCCAGGCCCTCGGCGAGGCCGCGATCGAGCCCGGCGGCCTGGGCAGGGTGCGGACCGTCATCGGGCTGGTCTTCACGGCCGGCGCCGTGGTGCTCTCCGTCGTCGCCTCGACCCTGGACGGCAGCGACGCCGCCAACACCGCGCTCGGCGTCGTGATGTGCTTCCTGATGGCCGTCGCCCTGCTCGGCCCCTTGGTGGCCCGGATCGCCGCGGGCGTGCTCGGCGCCCCGCTGCGGGCCGGTGGCGCCCCCGGCTCGCTGGCCGCCGACAACACCCGGGCCAACGCCCGCCGGCTGGCCTCCGCGATCACGCCGATCGTCATGGTCACCGCCTTCTGCGGCACCCTGCTGTTCATCCAGACCACCATCAGCCACGCCACCGGTGAGCAGGTGCGCACCGGCATCACCGCCGACCACGTGGTCGGCCCGACCGGCCCCGGCCTGCCGGCCACCACCGCCGGCCAGGTGGCCGGGGTGCCCGGCGTGGACGCCGCCGTCGGCGTGCTGCACACCGGCGCCGTCTACCGCGCCGGCCAGGTCCTGGCCACCGCCACCGCGCTGGGCGTCAACGGCGACCCGGCGAAGCTGCCCCGGGTGCTGGACCTCGGGGTGAAGAGCGGTTCGCTGGCCGACCTCGGCCGCTCCGCGGACACGGTCGCCCTGGACGCGGGCCTCGCCGACACGCTCGGCGTCAAGGTCGGCGGGCGCGCTCCGCTCTGGCTCGGGGACGGCACCAAGGTCCAGCCGACGGTGGTCGCCACCTACGAGCGCGGCCTCGCCTTCGGCCAGGTACTGCTGCCCCGCGCGGCCGTCGCCGAACACGTCACCGCCGGGTACGACAGCCAGGTGCTGGTCGCCGACGCCCCCGGCGCGGACCGGGCCGCGGTCGCGGCGAAGCTGGCGGGCCTCGCCGGCACCACCGTCACCGACCGGGCCGGCTACGCCGCGCAGGCCGACCGCGCGCAGGAGCTCAGTGCCTGGGCCAACACCGTGATGGCGGGCGTGCTGGGCGGCTTCGCGGCCGTCACCGCCGCCAACACCCTGGTGATGACGGTGCTGGACCGGCGCCGCGAGGTGGCGCTGCTGCGCCTGGCCGGCACCACCCGGCGGCAGGTGCGCGGCATGATGCGCTGGGAGGCGCTGCTGGTCGCCGCGACGGGCCTGGTGCTCGGCGGCGCGATCGCCTGGATCACGCTGCTGCCGATCGCCCGCGGTATCGCCGGCGTCGCCCCGCACATCCCGGCCGGCATCGCCCTGCCCCTGGCCGTCGGGGCCGTGCTGCTCTGCCTCGGTTCGACCGGCCTGCCGGTCCGGGCCCTGCTGCGGACCCGACCGGTGGAGGCCGGCGGCGGTCGCCAGTAGCGGAGGGCGGGAGTTCGACGACCGGCCCTAGGCCGAACGGGCGGTGCGCGGCGGCGCACCGCCCGTCCGGGTGACAAACCTGCCGCAACCAGGCGCAATGGGGTGTCCGAAGACGTCACAATCGTTGATTGACAACGGCCGTGACGTGATGTCAGTTACGCCCTCCGTCGCGCCGTCCGGCGGTTTCCGGCCCGGCCCGCTCCTCGGGCCGCCGGCCGCCCCGACCGGCGCGTTCCCGCCCCGCCGAGCAGAGAGAAGCCCGACATGAGCAGTCCTCCCGCGGCCCCCGCGCCCCGCTGGCCGCTGATCCTGCTGCGCACCACCGCGACCTCGCTGGCGGCCCTCGGCCTCCTGCAGACCATGCTGGCCGGCAGCTTCCTCAACGGCACGTACGAGTCGCTCAAGGACCACGAGGTCGCCGCGATGACCCTCGCCACCGTGGTGATCGGCCAGTTCGCCGTCGCGGCGCTGGTCCGCTGGGTCGGCCGCGGGCCGCTCTGGCCACTGTGGACGACGGCGCTCCTGGCGGTGGCGGTCACCGGCCAGACCTTCGCCGGGTACGAGCGCGAGGTGGGCGCCCATGTGACGCTCGGCGTGCTGCTGGTCAGCGCTCTCTTCTTCGGCGCGGTCGGCGCCTGGCGGGCGCCGCTGCCGGCCCGCGCGGACGTGGCGGCCGAGCCGGACGGCGGGGACGGCACCGGGCGGCTGCCCCGGCCCGGCGGACCAGTCGAGGTGGCCAAGTGAATCGCCGCCGGTTCCTGGGCCTCGGCTCGGCGGCGGTCGGCGCGGGCGCGCTGACGGCCGTCGCCGTCCCCGCGGCGGCCCGGATGTTCCGCAAGGGCAGCCCCGGCCGGCTGCTGAGCAGTGAGGTGGACCTGCCGGAGCCGTTCCGGCTGCCGCTGCCGGTGCCGCCGGTGCTGGCACCGGTCCGCACGGAGGGCACCACCGACTTCTACGAGATCACCCAGCAGGTCGCCAAGCTGGAGATCCTGCCCGGTCTGCGGACGGACGTCTGGACGTACGGCGGTATCTTTCCCGGGCCGACCCTGTCGGTCCGGGCCGGCCGGCGGACGGCGGTGCTCCACCGCAACCAACTGCCGGTGCCGACCACGGTCCACCTGCACGGCGGCCACACCCCGGCGGACAGCGACGGCTACGCGATCGACCTGACCCTGCCGGCCGGGGCCACCGGCTCCCGTGGCGCGGGCGGTATGGCGGGGATGCCGGGCATGGAGCGGTACGCCGACGACCCCGCCGACACCCCGCTCGGCAACACCTCGAACGGCGAGCGGACCTACACCTATCCCGGCAAGCAGCGGGCGGCCACGCTCTGGTACCACGACCACCGGATGGGCTTCACCGGCCTCGCCATCTGGAGCGGCCTGATCGGATTCCACCTGATCCACGACGAGGAGGAGGACGCGCTGCCACTGCCGCGCGGTGAACGCGACCTCCCGCTGATGCTCGTCGACCGCTCGTTCGGGGAGGACGGCGCCTTCCGCTACCCGACCGTCGACGCCGAGCGCCTTGTCCCCGGCGTCAGAGCCGGTTACATGAACGGGGTGCTCGGCGACGTCATCCTGGTCAACGGCGCGCCCTGGCCACGGCACCCGGTGGACCGGGCGCGCTACCGGCTGCGCCTGCTGAATGCCTCCAACGCCCGCGTGTACCGCCTCGAACTGGACCCGCAGCCGCCCGGCGGCGACGCGCTGGTGCAGATCGGCGGCGACGGCGGTCTGCTGGAGGCCCCACGGGCGCACGATGTCGTGGACATCGCTCCGGCCGAGCGCTTCGACCTCGTCGTCGACTTCTCGCGCTTCGAGCCGGGGACGTCGGTGCGCCTGATGAACCGTTTCGGCACCGGCTCGGCGAGGGAGGTGATGCGGTTCGACGTGTCCTCCCGTACCGTCTCGGACGACTCGAGGGTGCCCGAGCGGCTCTCCACCATCGAGTGGCTCGACCCCGCGGACGCCGTCATTACCCGGAACTTCCGCTTCCGCCTCAGCAAGGGCGACGGCTGGACCATCAACAAACGGCTCTACCTGCCCGGCCGGGCGCTGGCCCGGCCGACCCTCGGCGCCGTGGAGCGCTGGCGGTTCTTCAGCGACCTGCACCACCCCGTCCACGTGCACCTGAACCAGTTCCAGGTGCTCTCGCGCAACGGCTCCGACCCGGGCCCGTACGACGCCGGGTGGAAGGACACGGTGGACCTGCGGTCGGCCGAGGCGGTGGAGGTACTGGTGCGCTTCACCGACTACCCGGGGACGTACATGATGCACTGCCACAACCTGGAGCACGAGGACATGGCGATGATGGCGGACTTCGTCGTGGAGTAGGGACCACGGTCCCACCCCCGTCGATCCCTCTTCTGAATTCACCCGTTCGGCTGAGCGCGGGTGGGCGTGTCGCACGCCCGCCCGCGCTTCGACATGCCGGGCCTGTGCCGTTGTTCTAGCGTCGCGAGGAGGTAAAACCCCTTCCACCGGCCGAGGAGCAGCGCATGACCAGTCCCGCCGAACGCCGCCGGCGCGGCCGCGCGGCCCGCGAACGGGTGTCGCGCTCCTCCCACGGCCGCTGGATCCCGGCCGCCGACCGCCCCGACCCCGTCGGGGTGCTGGAACGCCAGGGCGCCGACCGGGTCGCCGAACTGCTGCCGATCCGCTACGGCCGGATGGCCGACTCCTCCTTCGCCTTCCTCCGGGGCTCCGCCGCCGTGATGGCCGCCGACCTCGCGGCCGGCCCGGACACCGGGCTGATCGTCCAACTCTGCGGTGACGCACACCTGCTGAACTTCGGCGTGTACGCCTCGCCGGAACGCGCGCTGCTCTTCGACGTCAACGACTTCGACGAGACCTACCCCGGCCCGTTCGAATGGGACGTCAAGCGGCTGGCGGCGAGCGTCGCGGTCGCGGCCCGTGACAACGGCAACGACGAGGACAGCGCCCGCCGCGCCGCCCTCGCCGCGGCCCACGGCTACGCCACCGCGATGCGGCGGCTCGCCGGGCACGGCGAACTCGACGTCTGGTACGCCCGCATCGACACCGGCGACCTGCTGCCGCTGCTCCGGAAGCCCAGGCAGCGCAAGCGGGCCGAGGCGAGCCTCGCCCGCGCCCGGCGGCGCACCAGCCTCCAGGCCTTCGGCAAGCTCACCGAGACGAAGGACGGCCGGCGCCGCATCATCAGCGACCCGCCGCTCATCCAGTCGCTCCCGAGGACCGAATTCCGCGCTGTCGGCCAGGTCTTCAGCGACTACCGCGCCACCCTCGCCGACGACCGCCGCGTCCTGCTCGACCGGTACCGGTTCGTCGACGCCGCCCGGAAGGTCGTCGGCGTCGGCAGCGTCGGCACCCGCTGTTACATCCTCCTGCTGGAGGGGCGCGACGAGCGCGATCCGCTCTTCCTCCAGATCAAGGAGGCCGGCCGTTCCGTCCTGGAGGACCACCTCCCCGCCGTCCGCCCCGACGCCGAAGTGCCCGTCGCCCACGGCGGACACCGGGTCGTCACCGGCCAGCACCTGATGCAGGCCGCCAGCGACATCTTCCTCGGCTGGACGGCAGGCCCGGCCGGCCGCCACTTCTACGGCCGCCAGCTCCGCGACATGAAGGGCTCCGTCGAGGTCGCCGACCTGACGCCGGGCGGCTTCCGTGCCTACGCCGACCTCTGCGGCCGCACCCTGGCCCGCGCCCACGCCCGCTCCGGCGACCGCCTCTCCATCGCCGGCTACCTGGGCGGCGCCGACACCTTCGCCGAGGCCGTCGCCGACTTCGCCGTCCGCTACGCGGACCAGACCGTTCTCGACCACGCGGCCCTGCTGGCGGCGATCGAGAACGGTTCGGTCAAGGCGCGGCGCGGCATCTGACGCCGCTACCGGGCGGCCGCCCTTTCGGCCGCGTTCTCGGTCGGGGTCGGAGCGGCGCCGGTGCTGGGCGCGGTGGCGGCGGGCCGGCCCAGCCAGGCGAGCGCCGCCACGGCGCCGGCCAGGGCGAGCAGGGCGCAGCTCAGGGTGGCGACGGTCATGGCGGTGGTGAAGGCCTCGTCGGCGGCGGCGACCAGCCGGCCGGCCTGGGCGGGCGGCAGCCCGGTGGCGAGCAGGTGGGCGGCGGTCAGGTCGTGGCCGGCGGCCTCGGGCGCCCCCGGCAGTGCGGTCGTCAGGTGGGCCCGGTAGGAGGCGGAGACGATGGTGCCGACGGCCGCGATGCCCAGGACGCCGCCGAGTTCGCGGACCACGCTGTTGACCGAGGCGGCCATCGGGGCCTTCTCGCGGGGCAGCGCGGCCACGATGGACGCGCTGGCCGGTGCCGTGATCAGGCCCATCCCGGCGCCGACGACCCCCATCGTGAGGGAGAGCAGGGCGAACGGCGTGCCGGTGGTGACGAGTGACAGTCCGGCGAGGCCGAGGGCCACGGTGGCCAGCCCGGCGGCGATGGTGTGCCGGTGGCCGAAACGGGCGGCGCTGCGGTCGCTGGTGCCGGCGGCGACGGCCATCGACAGGGCGAACGGCAGGGCGCCGAGACCGGCCTCCAACGGGCTGTAGCCGTGCACCAGTTGCAGGTACTGGGTGTAGACGAACAGCACGCCGAACAGGGCGAAGAAGGTGATGGCGAGAACGGCGCAGGCGGTGCTGAAAGCGCGGTTGGCGAACATCCGCATGTCCACCATGGGGTGGGGGGCCCGCAGTTCCCAGAGGGTGAACGCGGTCAGCAGGGCGACGGCGGCGCCGGTCTCGACCAGGGAGGTCGCGGACAGCCGGCCGCGTTCGGGGCCCCGGACGATGACGTCGACGAGCGCGACCAGACCGCCGGCCGAGAGCAGCAGCCCGGGGCCGTCGAGGCGGCCGGCCCGGCGGCCCGGGAGTGCCGGGATGAGGGCCAGGGCGGCCACGAGCGCGGCGGCGACCAGGGGCACGTTGATCCAGAAGACGCTGCCCCAGGCGAAGTGGTCGAGCAGGAGGCCGCCGGTGACCGGGCCGAGCACGATGCCCAGACCGGCGGTCGCGGCCCAGATGGCGATGGCCTTGCCGCGCTGCCGGGCGCCGAAGAGCATCACGATGATCGACAGGGTGGCCGGCATGACGAACGCCGCGCCCAGGCCCATGAGTGCGCGGTACCCGATGAGCGGTCCGACGGTGGTCGTCGTCGCGGCGGCGATCGAGCCCGCGGCGAAGACCCCCAGACCGCCGACCAGGGCGCGGCGGTGGCCGATCCGTGCGCCGAGACCGCCGGCGGCGATCAGCATCGAGGCGAACACCAGGGTGTAGGCGTTGTTGATCCACTGGAGATCGGCGGTGGAGGCCCGGAGCGCCTCGGCGAGCGTGGGGAGGGCGGTGTTGAGCACCGTGTTGTCGATGGTGGTGACCACCAGGGCGGCGCAGAGCGCCGCCAGTGCCGACCAGCGGCGCGGGTGGCCGTCGTCGGGATCGGGGTTCTCCTGGAGGCTCATGGTTTCCTCATCTGCGTAACCTTACGTATGTAAGTTTTCGGAGGGAAAGCTAGTCCACTCGGCTAACGCATGTAAAGTCAGGCTCATGAAGAAGGTCTCCGCAGTCGCCGAACCCGCTCCCGGCCAGGAGGAGGAGCCGCCGGCCCGGCCCCGGAACCGGCGTGGCGAAGGGGTGCGGCTGCGCGAGGAGATCGTGCGGGCGGCGACCGCGCTGATCGTGCGCACCGGGTCCGATCAGGCGGTCACCCTGCGCTCCGTGGCGCGTGAGGTCGGCATCGCCGCCCCCTCGATCTACGCCCACTTCGCCGATCGGGACGCCATCGTCGAGGCCGTGGTGGCGGAGGCGATCGCGCAGCTGCACGAGATGGTGACCACCGCCGTCGCCGCGCACGACGACCCGGTCGAGGCGCTGCTCGCAGGCTGTGGCGCGTACGTCGAGTTCGGCGTCCGGGAACCGGCGCGCTATCGCGTCCTGTTCGGATGGGCCCGGCCCAAGCCGAAGTCGCCCGACGGTGAGGACGCGGGAGACCGAGGGCTCGACGCGTTCCAGACGCTGGTCGACAACCTCGAAGCCTGTGCCCGCGCCGGACGGTCGGCCAGTACCGACCCCTTCGGCGACGCCGTGACCCTGTGGACGGCGCTGCACGGCCAGGTCATGCTCCGCGCCGACCTGCCGGACTTCCCTTGGCCCCCCACCGACACGGTGGAGCCGATGGTGCGGCGCCTCGGCCGCATCGCGCCCTGACGGCTCGAAGAACAAGCACCGCACCGGGCCGAACGGCACGACGCCGGAAAGACGGTCAAACGCGCCGGGTCGGTCAAGGAACACCAAACCCACCGGCGTTGAGCGCCAAGCCCGAGGCCCCTGATGGCCCGAAATATTCGCATCGCGCACGAGGGTTTCTCATGACACTCTCATCTTCGCCGGAGTCCGTGATCAAGGTGTGAGTGCGGCTCGCTAGACTCCGGCTGCCCTGAGCTCCCGTGATGGTCATGGGAGTCGGGCATTTCCTGAGATGGGGGAAGCATGAGAATTCTGCCGTCAGGCAGAAGCATGCGACACAGGAGGAGACGGGCGGGCATAGCCGCTCCGGGGGTCCTGTTGTTCGCAGTTCTGGCCACATTGGGAGGCCAGATCAACCCGGCCGCCGCAGCGGTGAACCCGCCCGCGGCCACCTCGTCCGCGAGCGCACCGGCGGGATCGCCGACGAGCGCGCCCGCCGAGCAGAGCCCGGGCGCCAACCCGGGCGCCAACCCGAGCGCGGCGCCCACCGCCGGTCCGACGGCCACGCCCAAGGCGGATCCGAAAGCCGAGCACGAGGCCGCCGTCCAGCAGCTCAAGGAGGCCGACCCGACCGGCCCCTGCCCGGCGTCCCTGACCCCGGGCACGGTCTCCAGCTGCGCGATCGACCCGAACGGGACGGTCTCCGTCGCGTTCACGGTGACGCAGCCCAAGGACCTGGTCTACATCCAGGCCGTCGCGGTCTACTGGACGGTCTACCCGCAGGTGACCGCGCCGGACGGCACCGCGGTCAGCTGTGACAGCCTCTCCAGCGTGCTGCGCTGCGCCACCAGCCAAGCGGGCACCTACACGCTGCAGCTCCGCAACGGCGACTTCCGGTCGAACGGCGTCTCGGTGTCGTACCTCCCGCTGCTCTCCGGTCCCAGCTGCACGACGGTGGCCGCCGCCGACCGCAACCTCGGCGCGCGGAAGAACTTCCACAACACACTGGCGCAGGGCTCCGCGGGTGACTGCTACACGCTGGACCTCGCTGCCGACGACACGCTGCGGACCTATGTCTCCGGCCTGCCCAACGAGCAGATCTTCGACGCCACCGGCACCGAGCTGTGCAAGGACCACCGTTTCGGCGACCAGATCGTCTGCAAGCTCACGGGGACGGCACCGTTCCGGGTCCTGGTGCAGCGCACGGGGGGTGACTCCGTGGCCTACGACCTGGCCATGGAGCGGCTCTCCCCGGCCGAGGGCTGTCTGACGGTCGAGCCCCAGCCGTTCGGGTCCGCCCCGGACCTGACGTCGACGGTGCGCTGCCGCCTCCTCCACGTCACCGCGGCCGGCAAGTACTCCTTCGCCCAGGTCACGGCCGACGGCTCCACCCTCGCCGGCGAGCTGTACACGGCCGACGGCACCCGGTTGTACGGCGACTGCTACAAGGCCGTCGGCTGCGAGCTGACGCCCGGCAACTACACCTGGGCGCTCGAGGCCCGTAACTTCGACACCCCTGCGTTCGGCATGGTCTTCCGCTCGGACAGCGAGACCCGGGGCTGCACCGCCACCAAGGACGACGGCCTGGTCTCCGGCCCGGCCGCCGGCACCTTCGGCGCGCGCGGTCAGGCGGACTGCCTGACCCTGCCGACGGCCACCGGGAACGGCGTCTACCTGCTCAACCGGCCGCCCACGGACGGCGAGAGCGCCACCGCCGCCGTCTTCGACGCGGCCGGTGCCAGGCAGTGCGACAACGGCGGCTACCCGTCGCAGGTCTGCAAGCTGACCGGTACCGCGCCGTTCCGCTTGGTGCTGACCGGCACCCCGGGCAAGGCCTACCAGCTGGTGGTCCACCGGACCGGCAACACGGCGGGCTGCCAGGCCTGGCCGCAGAGCCCCTTCGACGGCAGCTGGGGCGCGGAGTTCACGGTCACCGCGGCCGTGAAGCAGGCCTGCCTGGGCCTGCCGGCCAACCAGCACTCCACCATGGAGCAGTTCGACTACACCAACACCCAGAACAGGGTCAACGCCTCGTTGCAGGTCGTGGACCCGCAGGGCACTGTGGTCTGCTCCACCAGCACCAGCTCGGCCTTCAGCTGCGTTTTCAACGCCGGTGTGGCGTACACGGCGCTGCTGGTCAACAACGCCTGGGGCGACAGCTACAAGGTGGTGCGGCGCGACATCTCGCCCACCGCGAACTGCCTCACCCCGAGGTCGACCGCCGTCGGCGGGCAGTCCCTCCCGATGGACCTCTCCTCGGCGCTGGACGCCCGGTGCGTCCGGGTCACCGCCGCCGCCTCGGACAAGATGTGGCTGGTGGCGCGTCCCACGGGCGGCGCGGTCGAGTCGCAGGTCATCGACGCCAACGGCAAGTACGTCTGCACCCAGTGGGCCGGCGGCGTGAGCCCCTGCCTGCTCACCGGCTCGACCTCGTACACCATGGTCGTGCTCGCGGCCGGGTACAACGGCACCACCATCCACGCCAACGTGGACACCTGGAAGGTCGGCACGGCGAGCGGCTGGGCGCCGGAGTGCACCGCGCACCAGGCGTCGATCGCCGGGTTCCCGGGGCAGAGCGGGGTGTTCACCGAGTCCTCCTCCGCCTACTGCGCGGTGCTCGACATGAAGCCCTCGCAGGCGTTCAAGGTCTTCGGCATCAGCAGCGCGACCGGTACCGCGCAGCCGTTCATCCGGCTGCTGAGCCCGGTCAAGTGGACCGGCGACGACTACACCTACCAGTGCTCCAACAACTACGGTGAGTTCGGCGCCCGCTGCCAGAGCCTCAGCAGCGCCGACGCCGGTCAGGCCATCCTGATGATCATCCCGTCCGGTGCGGCGACGCCGGTCGAGTACAGCATCCAGGGCTCCTGCGAGTACCCCAACTGCACCGGCCCGGCCGCGCCCCTGACCGTGGCCGGGGCGAGCCCCGCCACCGGCGCCGCCGGGACGCAGGTCCAGGTGGAGATCCGTGGCAGCGGCCTCACCCTGGGCAGCAAGCTGAACCTGTGGCGCGCCGGCGTCTCGACCCAGCCGGCCATGAAGCCGCTTTCGGTCAACGCCGACGGCACCTCGCTGCACGCCCTGGTGGACACCAACGGCCTGGAGCCGGGCAGCTACGACATCCAGGCCGATGGCTACCGGCCGCTCCTCGCCAACGGGTTCACCGTCACGGCGGCCCAGACGCCGACCAAGGGCAAGTTCGTCCCGGTCCCGCCGTCGCGCATCCTGAACACCGTCTCGGGCGTCGGCGCGCCGGCCGGCCGGGTCCGCCAGGGCGGCGTGGTGACGCTGCAGGTGGCGGGCGCCGGCGGGATCCCGGCCAGCGGCGTGACCGCGGTCGTGATGAACGTGACGGCCGTCAACCCGACGCGCAACAGCGCCATCTCGGTGTACCCGAGCGGCCAGGCGGTGCCCGACCTGCCGACCGTCAGCTTCGCGGCCGGGCAGAACGTGCCCAACCTGGTGACCGTGCCGCTGTCCAACGGCAAGGTGGACCTGCGCAACGCCTGGGGCGAGGTCGACCTCGGCGTCGACGTCGCCGGGTACTACACCGACGGCGGCGCCGGCTCCCTGCTGAGCCCGATCAACCCGACGCGCATCCTGAACACCGTCTCGGGCGTCGGCGCGCCCGCCGGCCGGGTCGGCTGGGGCGGCGTGGTGCCGCTGAAGGTGACCGGGGTCGCCGGGGTCCCGGCCAGCGGCGTGACGGCGGTCGTGATGAGCGTGACCGCCGTCAACCCCTCGCGGACCGGCTACGTCACCGTGTACCCGGACGGCCAGGGGGTGCCCGACGCGTCGAACGTCAACTTCACCGCCGGGCAGAACGTCTCCAACCTGGTGACCGTCCCGGTGGGCGCGAACGGGAAGGTGGACCTGTACAACGCCTGGGGCGAGGTCGACCTCGGCGTCGACGTCGTCGGGTACTACTCCGACAAGGGCGCCACCTACTCGTCGTCCAACCTCGTGCGGCTGATGGACACCCGTACCGGTGAGGGCGCCCGCATCGGCACCCTGGGCGGGGCGGGCGACGTGGTCAGCCTGAAGGTGGCCGGGGTCGAGGGCGTGCCCTTGACCGGCGTCACCGAGGTGCTGATGAACGTCACGGTCGTGTGGCCCACCAACACCAGCTTCCTGACGGTCTACCCGCACGGGACGGGCCGTCCGGATGCCTCGAACATCAACTACCGGCCGGGCGACGTCGTTTCCGCGCTGGTGATGGTTCCGGTGGTGGACGGGCGGGTGTCGTTCACCAACCAGTGGGGCAGCACTCATGTGGTCGCCGACCTGATCGGCTACTTCTCGGCCTGAGCCCGCTGAGCCCACGGGGTCTGCTGATCCGGTGGTGGAAGCCTGCCGCGTCGTCCGGATGCCCCGGACGGCGCGGCAGCGCTGTTTTCCGGGGAACTCCCCTTCGGCCGATGTCGAGGGCCCGTCGTGGGATCCGACCACAGCGCGCCGACGGGGCGCGCGGGGTGGAAGGAACGCCCGGGATGAAGTACCTCGCGACGGTCTACGGCAACCAGGTCACGTGGGAGGCTTTCCCCGCCGAGGCGGGCCCGGAGACGATCGCCGAGCAGGAGGCGTTCAACGCCGAGTACCGGGAGAGCGGCGAACTGCTCGGCACCTAAGGGCGACCGCCCCACTCCTCGGCGAGCAGGCCGAGGATCACCTCGTCGGCGAAGGTGCCGTAGACCCAGGCGTTGCGGCGCAGCGTGCCCTCCAGGGTGAAGCCGGCCTTCGTCGCGGCGCTGATCATCGGGGCGTTGTCCGCCAGCGTCTCCAACTGCAGCCGCTGCAGCCCGCGGACGGCGAAGCCGTACTCGCAGAGCGCCCGGACCACGTCGCCGCCGAGCCCGCGCCCACGGAACGACGGGCGCAGCGAAATGCCCAGGTGGGCCGTCCGGTTGTGCGCGTCGATGCCCCAGAGCAGCGCCTCGCCCGCGAGGTCCCCGGTGGCCAGCTCCTGCACGGAGAAGAAGGCGACGTCGTCGGACGGCTCGCTGACGGAGTACGGGGAGTGTTCGGGGAGCGGTGGGATGGGCCGCCAAGGGCGGGAGTCGGCGCGCGAGCGGGTCGCCACGTCGTTGTACAGCTCGGCGTGGAGTACTGCCACGTCGTCCTCGTGCCGGGCCCGCAGCCCGATCTTTTCACTTGTGATCACCCGGTATTGCTATCGGAAGCCACCTGGCCGCACAACCGGTTTTCGGCGCTCGTCCCCGCCCCGGCGCCGGAAGCCGGCGTGGGTGGTTGGTCGGGGCGCCGCGTGGCGGTCGGCCATTCGCGTGATCGCTCGGCCGTTCGCGTGACTGGCCGCCGGGGCCGGTGTGCGCCGCCATCACCGGCCCGGGCGGCGGTGGTTGGGAGGAAACGCCGCCGTCGATCCGGTGGCGGGGCGGCTTGTGGGGCGGCGGGAACGGGGGTTCTGGCGAAGACTCGGTGTGCCGGTGGTCGGCCGTGCTCCCCGTGGGACTCCGCGGGCCGACAGCGCGCTTCGCCCGACGCCACCGCCAACCCCATCTCCCCATCTCTTCAGGATTTGCCATGACGAACGTCCGTACTCGCTCCAAGCTCGCCCCGTTCCCGTTCGGTCCCGACGGCCAGACCTGGGAAAAGGCCCTGTCGGACCAGGGCGTGCACAACGGCAAGGCCGATCTCGTGTCGGCGCCCTTCGAGGACCCGCGCGACGTGTACAAGACGGGGGACCCGGGCCTGAAGTACCAGGATTTCGAACTCCAGATCTCGGGCTTCACGGACAAGCAGCGGAACGAGGCCCTCGCCGCGCTCGAGAAGTACCTGGCCGAGAAGCACAAGCACATGCTGGGTTACCAGTTCACCCAGGACATGAACGGCTACCAGCAGGATCTCGGCCGCTTCCTGGCGAACCACACCAACAACATCGGCGACCCGTTCGTCATCAAGGGCGGCTACCAGGTCAACACCCGGATCGCCGAGCGCGCCGTCCTCGACTACTACGCCGCCCTGTGGCGCGCCACCTGGCCGCACGACCCCGACAATCTTGATTCCTACTGGGGTTACATGCTCTCGATGGGCTCCACCGAGGGGAACATGTACGGGGTGTGGAACGGGCGCGACTACCTCAGTGGCAAGGCGTTGTTCTCCGAGCACGACCCCAAGTCGTCGACCGCCCCGCTGCGGTGGGTCCAGGCGGCCGTTCCCCAGGGGAAGCCCGACACCTACTACCAGCCCGTGGTCTTCTACTCCGAGGACGCCCACTACTCCTTCGCCAAGGCGGTGCGCATCCTCGATGTGGACACCTTCTCCACGCTGGGCGAGCGGCTGTACCAGGGGAAGTGCCCGCTCAAGGGCTCGCAGGGCAAGTGGCCCACCGAGGTGCCCTCCCGCAACGGAGAGTCGGGGACCTCCGCCGACGGTCCGGGCGAGATCGACGTCGACGCGCTCGCGACCCTGGTCGAGTTCTTCGCCGCCGAGGGCCACCCGATCCTGGTCAGCCTCAACTACGGCTCCACCTTCAAGGGCGCGCACGACGACGTCCGGGCCGTGTGCGACCGCCTGCTCCCGATCTTCGAGAAGTACGACCTGATCGAGCGCGACGTGCTCTACATGAACGACGCGAAGGGCAACGCCAAGCCCGAGAAGCGGCGGGGCTTCTGGATCCACGTCGACGGGGCGCTCGGCGCCGGGTACGCGCCCTTCCAGCGCATGGCGTTCAAGGACAAGGACCTCGGCTGGACCCCGGACGTGGACCTGCCGGAGTTCGACTTCGGCCTCAAGGCGAAGAGCGCGAAGCACGGCGAGATCGACATGGTCTGTTCCATGTCGCTGAGCGGCCACAAGTGGCCGGGCGCGCCCTGGCCGTGCGGCATTTACATGACCAAGGTCAAGTACCAGATGAAGCCCCCGAGCCAGACCCAGTACATCGGCTCCCCGGACACCACCTTCGCCGGGTCGCGCAACGGCTTCTCGCCGCTGGTGCTCTGGGACCACCTGGCCCGCCACTCGTACAAGGACCAGGTCAAGCGGATCAAGGAGGCCCAGGAGCTCACGGACTACCTGGAGCAGCAGCTCAAGACGCTGGAGAAGGAGGGGGGCCTGGTGCTGTGGACCGCGCGCACCAAGGGCACCCTCGCCGTCCGCTTCCGCCGGCCCAGTGACGAGACGGTGGCCAAGTGGTCGCTCTCCACGCTGACCGTGAAGTACCCGGACCAGAAGAGCGGCGGCCAGATCGACCGCCCCTACGCACACGCCTTCGCGCTGCCGGGCGCCAGCAAGAAGCAGATCGACGAGCTCGTGGCGGACCTCCGCAAGGACCCGGTGCTGACCAAGCCGCCGGCGCTGAAGCCCACCACCCCGCGGCCCATCGCCCAACTCGCCGAAGGGGCCGTCCCGATCGGGCTGGTCCACATCACCGGACGCGGCATGCAGTAGCGGTACGGCCCCGAGCCGCGGACCGGCGGCACGGGGACGTCGGGCGTCGGCCGGACCGGAATCCGGCCGACGCCCGCGGAGCAACGAGTAACCACCAAACAGGAGATGTCATGGAGCTGTCCGCCGCCGGTCTTGCCAAGCACACGCCCCCTTCGAAGGACACGAAGGACATCAGGCAAGTCCTCAAAGAGGGCTTCGTCTGTCACGTCGCGTACATCGACCCCACGTCAACGCCCAACCGCCCACTGGCGGTGCCGATGGTGTACGGGTACAAGGAGGGCAAAGACCCCGAACTCGGAACGCTGTACGTGCACGGCGCGAAGGACCATCCCAAGTACCCCAATCCTTCTCGACTGCATGTCCTGGCGAGCAGAAGCGGGAAGGAGGGGGTGCCCGTCTGCCTGACGGTGACCCTGCTGGACAGCCTGATCATCGGACGCTCGCCGTACCACAACTCCGTGGGCTACCGATCGGTGGTGGTGAAGGGCACCGCGTACGCGATCGAGGAGAAAGAGGTCTGCGACGCGCTGAAGACGCTCGTCGACCACGTCGTCCCGGGCAGCTGGGAAACCGCGCGCAAGCCCAATGAGTACGAGGTTGAAGGGGATTCGAAGAATCCGGACAAGTACCCCGGGACCGTGGTCCTGCGCCTCGGCCTGGACACGCCGGCCGAGGTCACGTTCAAAGCCCGTACCGGCGGGCCGAAGAGCGAAGAGAAGGTGGATGTGGACAGCGACTACTGGGCCGGGACGCTCCCGATCACGGAGGTCTACGGACCCCCGAGCCCGGCGAGCAATCTCAAATCCGGTATCAAGACCCCCGACTACCTCACGAAATACTCCCGGAAGGGGTGACGCCCGGGCGCGGCATCGTCGGTGGCGCGGCCGGACGGGGCGTCAGGACGTGCAGGGCGCCCCGGGTGACGGTGACGTCGATCGGGAGCGGGGCGATGAACTCGCCGTCGGCGTAGGCGGTGATGCCGGGGGACTCGACGCGTACCGATGCGGTGCGGTGGGTGGTGACCTCCGGGTGGTGGACGTGGGTGCCCTTGAAGATGCTGGGGAAGAAGCGGGCGATCCGCAGCCGGGGCATGGCCGCGACCAGGGTGAGGTCGAGGAGGCCGTCGGTGTGGTCGGCGGCCGGGCAGATGATCATGCCGCCGCCGTAGCTGCGGGTGTTGCCGATGGCGGCCAGGGTGAGATCGCGTTCGATGACGGTGCCGTCGGCGAGGGTGAGGCGGAACGGCAGCGGGCGCAGGTTGGCGAACTCCGCGAGGATGGCGAGGTTGTAGCGCATCCGGCCGCGCGGCCGTCGCAGGCGGTTGGCGCGGTCGCTGACCAGCGAGTCGAACCCGGTGGCGAGGACGGAGCCGAACCACCGGGACGCCCCGTCGGCGCCGGTGATCCGGCCGAGGTCCACGGCCGTGGTGTGCCCGCCCGCTATCACCTCGGCGGCGGCCTCGGGGGAGCGGCGCGGGAGACCGTACTCGCGGGCGTGGTCGTTGCCGGTGCCCGCCGGGACGATGCCGAGCGGGACGGCGGTGCCGGCCACCGCCTGGAGGGCGAGGTTGACCATGCCGTCGCCGCCGACCACCACCACCGCGTCGTAGCCGTCCGCCACGGCCTGCCGGGCGAGACGGCGGGTGTCGTCCGCCGAACCGCCCGCCAGGGAGGCCGTGTCGACGCCGAGCGCGCGCAGCCGGGCGGTGGCGCGGCGGGCGGCGGGTTCGGCGTGACCGGCGCCCGCCGCCGGGTTGGTGAGCACGGCCACCCGGCCGATCCGTCCGGGGCCGTCGGCGTGACCCGGCTCCTTGACGGGACCCCCCGGCCCGGTCATGGGATCAGCTTGCCGGGGTTGAGGATGCCCACCGGGTCGACGGCGGCCTTGACCGCGTGCAGGATCCGGACGCCCAACTCGCCGATCTCGTCGGCCATCCAGGGCCGGTGGTCGGCGCCGACGGCATGGTGGTGGGTGATGGTGGCGCCGGCCGCCGCGATGGCGTCCCCGGTGGCGCGCTTGGCGGCGGCCCACTGGGCGAGCGGGTCCGGGCCCTGCGCCGCGACCACGGTGAAGTAGAGCGAGGCGCCGGTCGGGTAGACGTGCGAGATGTGGCAGAGCACGAGGGAGCCGGGGAGCGCGGTGGTCAGCGCCGACGTCACCGCGGCCCGGAGGGCGGGCAGGCGGCGCCAGTCGGTGGCGGTCTCCAGGGTCTCGCAGAGGGCGCCCGCGCCGAGCAGCGAGTCGCGCAGATAGGGCGCGTTGAAGCGGCCGTGCTCCCACGCCCTGGCCGGTGCCTCGCCGAGCGAGGTGCCGCCGGCGGCCAGCAGGACGGCCCGGGTGAGCCGGTGGCGGGCGGTGACCTGCTCGGCGTCGCCCTCGAAGACCGTCACCGCCAGGCAGCCGCTCACGGCCGCTTCCCCGCCGATCTGCTCGGTCATCGCCAGGTTGACCGCCGTCTCGGCCTCGTCGGAGAGCCGGATCACGGTCGGGCCGGTGCCCCGCTGCTCGACCGCGCGCAGCGCGTCCGCGCCGGTCGTGAAGTCCGGGAAGTTCCAGGCCTCGTAGGCCTTCACGGCCGGGACGGGGTGCACCCGCACCCGGACGGCGGTGATCACGCCGAGGGTGCCCTCCGAGCCGAGGAACAGCTCGCGCAGGTCAGGGCCGGCCGCCGAGGCGGGGGCGCGGCCGAGGTCCAGGACCCCGGCCGGGGTGACGACGCGCAGGCCGCGCACCATCTCGTCGAAGCGCCCGTACCCGGCGGAGTCCTGGCCGGAGGAGCGGGTGGCCGCGAAGCCGCCGATGGTGGCGAAGCGGAAACTCTGCGGGTAGTGGCCGAGTTCGAAGCCGCGCTCGGCCAGCAGCGCCTCTGCCGCCGGACCGGTGAGACCGGCGCCGAGGACGGCCTCGCCGGAGATCGCGTCCAGGTCGAGCAGCCGGTCGAAGCGGCGCAGGTCGAGCGAGACGACGGCGGTGAAGCCCCCGCGCTCGGGGTCGAGGCCGCCGACCACGCTCGTCCCGCCGCCGAACGGCACCACGGCGATGCGGCGTTCGGCGCAGAGCGCGAGGACGGCCGCGATCTCGTCCTCGCTCCCGGGCAGCACGACGGCGTCGGGCGCGTCCTGCGGGGCGCGGCTGCGGCGGCGCAGCAGGTCGGGGGTGGACTTGCCGCCGGCCCGGGGGAGCCGGTCGGCGTCGGCGTCGCTGAGGTGCGCCTCGCCGACGACGGCGGCGAGCGCCTTCAGGTCCGCCTCCGTCAGCAGCGAGGGGCGCAGCACGACCTCGGCGGCGGTGGGCCCGGGGCCCGCGTCGCCGGTCACGCCGAGGGCGGCGGCCAGCAGGGCCTTGATGTCGGCGGGCAGTTCCCTGGCGAGGGCCGGATCGCCCCAGGCGTCCCACTTCATCGGGGGGAGCGGAAGCGCGGCGCCGGCCGGTCCCGCTTGCGTCTCGGATGCCATGCGTTACAGTTTCACACATCATGTCAAGTAGTAACGCTGAGCAGCCAGGGGTGTCCGAAGCCCGCAGCACCGACGACGCGATCCTCGACGCCGCCGCCGACCTGATCGTCCATCTCGGCGTGCGCCGAACACAGTTGGCCGAGATCGCCCGCCGGGCGGGGGTCAGCCGGCCGACCGTCTACCGGCGCTGGCCGGACGTCCGCGCCGTCATCGGAGCGCTGCTCACCCGCGAGATCCGCGCCACCCAGGCCACCGTGGCGCTCACCGGGGAGGACCGCGCGGCCTTCGTCGACGGGGTCGTCGAGGTCGCCGTCCGGCTGCGCGACCACCCGGTGCTCGGCGCGCTGCTGCGCTCGGCCGACTCCGACACGCTCTTCGAGTACGTCGTCGAACGGCTCGGCACCAGCCAGCGCGGCCTGCTCGAAGCGCTCCGCGCCGGTATCGAGCAGGGGCAGGCGCACGGGTCGATCCGGGCCGGCGAGCCCGTCGAACTGGCCGCCATGGTGCTGCTGATCGCCCAGTCCACCGTCCAGTCGCACCGCATGGTCGCCCAGTTGCTGCCCGAGGCGGCGTGGCGGCGCGAACTGGCCAGAGCACTGAACGGATACCTCGCGCCATGACCCCGAACGCCCGGCCGCCCGCCCAGCGTTACGCCGGCCCGACCGTCGGGCCCTTCGCGGGTACGACCCGGCTCAACGCCCGCCGCCGCACGGTGGAGCTCGAAGCGCTCGCCGGGCGCCCGGCCGTCGACCTGCTGGTCATCGGCGGCGGCGTGACCGGCGCCGGGGTCGCCCTGGACGCCGCCGCGCGCGGGCTGCGCACCGTCCTCGTCGAGGCGCGCGACCTCGCCTTCGGCACCAGCCGGTGGAGCTCCAAGCTGGTCCACGGCGGCCTGCGCTACCTCGCCTCCGGCCGGATCGGCGTGGCCCGGGAGAGCGCCGCCGAACGCGGCGTCCTGATGACCCGCACCGCCCCGCACCTCGTCCGCCCGCTGCCCCAACTGGTGCCGTTGCTCCCGGGGTTGATGCGCCCCGGGCAGGCCGCGCTGGTGCGGGCCGGCTTCCTCGCCGGGGACGCGCTGCGCCTCGGTGCCGGTACGCCGGGCACGTTGCTGCCCCGGGTGCGCCGCGTCGACGCGGACCGGGCGCGCCGGCTGGTGCCCGGCCTCAGAGCGGTGGGCCTGGCCGGCGCCCTGGTCGCGCACGACGGCCAACTGATCGACGACGCCCGGCTGGTGGTGGCGCTGGCCCGGACCGCCGCGCACTACGGCGCCACCGTGCTCACCCGGGTGCGGGCGGGCGCCGTCACCGGCACCTCGGCCCGGCTCACCGACGCGCTCACCGGGCAGTCGTTCACCGTCACCGCCGGTGCCGTCGTCAACGCCACCGGCGTCTGGGCGGGCGAGGTGGACCCGTCGATCCGGCTGCGGCCCAGCCGGGGCACCCATCTGCTGTTCGACGCCGCGGCCCTCGGCCACCCGACCGCCGCACTCACCGTGCCCGTCCCCGGCTCCACCAGCCGGTTCGTCTTCGCGCTGCCGCAGCAGCTCGGCCGGGTGGCGGTCGGGCTGACCGACGAGGACGCGCCCGGGCCGATCCCGGACGAGCCGGTGCCGACCGACGCCGAGACCGGCTTCCTCCTGGACACCGTCAACGCGGCCCTGCACACCGCGCTGACCAGGGCGGACGTACGCGGCGCCTACGCCGGACTGCGGCCGCTGCTGGACACCGGCGGCGGTGGCACCGCCGACCTCTCGCGGGAGCACGCGGTGCTGGAGTCCCCGTCCGGCGTGATCACCGTGGTCGGCGGCAAGCTCACCACCTACCGGCGGATGGCCGAGGACGCCGTGGACACCGCCGTCCGGCTGCGCGGGCTGTCCGCCCGCGCCTGCTGGACGGCCCGGCTGCCGCTGGTCGGCGCCCCCGGGCACCGGGACGGCCACCCGCTGCCGGTGGACGGCGCGCCCGCCTCGCTGCTCGCCCGGTACGGCGGCGAGGCCCGGTCCGTCCTGGCGGTCGCCGAGGCGCGGCCGGGTGCCGCGTGTGCCCCGATCGCCGAGGGCATCGACGTCACCCGCGCGGAGATCGCGTACGCCGTGACGCACGAGGGCGCGCTGGACGTCTCCGACGTGCTCGACCGCCGGACCAGGATCGGTCTGGTCGCCGAGGACGCCGAGCGCGCCCGCCCGGCCGTCGAGGAGATTCTGACGGACCGTCAGGCGGGTTGACGGCGCCGTCAGCGCTCCACGTGCTCGGCCATCGGCCGCACCGTCCCGCCCAGTTCCAGGACGCAGGCCAGCGGATGCCCGGCCACACCCGTGCGCTCCAGGCGCACCGAGAGCGGCAGCGGCGGCTCCTCCGCCAGCTGGGCGGCCAGCGTGAGCGGATAGCCGCCGTGCCCGTGGACGCGGTGGAAGGCGCACTCCTTGCCGTCCACCAGGACTTCCGTCTCGGTGATCCACCCGGAGCGGACGTTCACGGTGACGGAGTGGCCGGCCTGGTCGAGGTGGAAGCTGTGCCGCTGACGCATGGGGACCTCCCGCGCGGGGGCCTGGACGGGCGTACCGCCCGCACGGTCAGTGTAGGTCGGCCGCCGCCGCGGGGCCGGGCGGGAGGACGGGTGAGGGGGCGGGGGAGTGAGTGAGCGCGGGGTGGCCGGCGGACGCCACCGTCTGCGGGTGGATTCTCGTGATCTCTACAGTGTTGTAGATTCATCGAAAGGGAGAGCAACCGAGGAGGGCATCGTGGGAGTTTCGCTGGCCAAGGGTGGCAACGTCTCGCTGAGCAAGGAGGCGCCGGGCCTGACCGCCGTCATCATCGGTCTCGGCTGGGACGTGCGCACCACGACCGGGGCCGACTACGACCTGGACGCGAGCGCGTTGCTCTGCAGCGCGCTCGGCAAGGTGGTCTCGGACCAGCACTTCGTCTTCTTCAACAACCTGCGCAGCCCCGACGGCTCGGTCGAGCACAGCGGCGACAACCTGACCGGTGGCGGCGACGGCGACGACGAGCAGATCAAGGTCAACCTGGCCACCGTCCCGGCGGACGTGGCCAAGGTGGTCTTCCCGGTGTCGATCTACGACGCCGACGCGCGGCTGCAGAGCTTCGGCCAGGTCCGCAACGCGTTCATCCGCGTGGTCAACCAGGCCAACGGGCAGGAGATCGCCCGTTACGACCTGACCGAGGACGCCTCGACCGAGACCGCGATGGTCTTCGGCGAGCTGTACCGCAACGGCACCGAGTGGAAGTTCCGCGCCATCGGCCAGGGCTACGCGTCCGGCCTGCGGGGCATCGCGACCGACTACGGCGTCAACGTCTGAGCCGCTGAGGCGTTCTGACGGTGTTTCGGCGGCTGCCCGAGCGCGTGGCCGCCGAACCCGCCGGTGCCGGCGAGCTGGTGCCGCCACCATGCGGTCATCGCGGCCTCGTCCATGGTCGCCCAGTCCGGTGCCGCGGTGACCTGCGCCTGCCCGAGGCGGCGGCCGATCTCCACCAGCTCCTGCCCGGCGGCTCCGCGTTCGCGGTCGTACGTGGAGAGCAGGCCGGTCCAGCCGTCCGCCGCCCGCCAGGCGTCCTCGAAGGCGCAGGCGTCCTGGACGGCCTTGACCGCGCCGCTGGTGTTGTGCGGGCGGACCACGGTGGCCGCGTCCCCGGCCAGCAGCAGCCGGCCGGCGGTGCGGCGCGGGGTCGCCAGGTCGTAGATCGGCTGGAGGAAGGTCCGTTCGCGCGGGGTCAGGCCGATCACCCCGGCCCAGTAGGCCGGCAGGTGCCGCTCGGCGAGCTGCGCCAGCTCGTCGAGCCGTGCCGGGGTGAGCGTGCCGGCCGGGATGCTGGTCGGGCCGTCCAGCGGGAGCCAGTGCGGCGTGGGGGCGTAGAACACCCAGTTGACCTGGGTGGAGCCGGGCGTCAGGCCCGGGATGCGGTAGAGCACCACCTGGCCGCCGCGGTAGCAGACGGTGATGACCTCGTTCTCCGGCCAGAGCGCCGGGCCGCCCGGCAGCTCCTCCAGCAGTTCGGAGCCGAAGCTGCCGCGCCAGCAGACGTAGCCGGCGTAGTCGGGGCTAGCCTCGGGGCAGACGGCCTCGCGGACCACCGACCGGTAGCCGTCGGCGCCGATCACCAGGTCGTGCCGCTCCCGTTCGCCGTCCGGGCCCGCCACCCAGGCGTGTTCGTCGTCGCCGCCCACGCCCGTGACCGTCGCGTCCAGCCGGAAGGCCACGGTGTCGGGAGTGCGCTCGCGCAGCGCCTGCCAGAGCACACCCCAGTGGTAGGAGTGGAACGGCATCGCCTGCGCCCAGAGCCGCCGCCCGCGCGGGTCGGCGCCGCCGTCCCGGCCCTCGCGGGTCACCCAGTGCCGGGTGGTGATCCGGTGGCGGCGGATGCCGTCGTCGAGGTGGCCGGCGCGGACCAGTTCGGCGTAGCGGTCGTCGTGGACGCAGAGCCCGACGCCGCGGTCCTCCAGCCGGCCGGGGCTGCGCTCCAGCACCACCACGCGATCCGCGCCGCCGCGGGCGGCCGCCCGCGCGAACGCGCACCCCGCGATGCTGCCGCCGACCACGGCTATCGATCGGTCTCGCATGGCCGTTCCCTCCCCGAAGAGCTGCGAAGACTTCACTTCGATACGACAATACGCACACCGTGGCCTGGGCTGGTGGGCAGTTGGCGAATTTCGGGCCGGGGCGGGTGGGGCGAGTGTCGGAGTCTTATGCAACTTGTTGCATAGCGGTCGGACCTTCCCCTACCGTGTGGTAACAACGAGCCGCCGCACGCCGCACAGGAGACGTCGATGAGCGCCACCGCCCAGCAGCCCCAGGTGTCCCCCGCGCCCTACCCCCACCTCCTCAGCCCGCTCGACCTCGGCTTCACCACCCTCCCCAACCGCGTGATCATGGGCTCGATGCACGTCGGCCTGGAGGAGGCCCCCGGCGGCTTCGACCGGATGGCCGCCTTCTACGCCGAACGCGCCCGCGGCGGCGTCGGCCTGATCGTCACCGGCGGCATCGCCCCCAACGAGGCCGGCCGCCCCTGGGAGGGCGGCGCCATGCTCACCACCGAGGCGGAGGCCGCCCGGCACCGCGTCGTCACCGACGCCGTCCACGCCGCCGGCGGCCGGATCGCGCTGCAGATCCTGCACTTCGGCCGCTACGCCTACCACCCGGACCTGGTCGCCCCCAGCGCCCTCCAGGCCCCGATCAGCCCGTACCCGCCGCACGCGCTCACCGCCGAACAGGTCGAGCGGACCATCGAGGACTTCGTCCGCTGCGCCGCTCTCGCCCGGGCCGCCGGGTACGACGGCGTGGAGATCATGGGCTCCGAGGGCTACCTGATCAACGAGTTCATCGCCGCCGCCACCAACCACCGCGAGGACGAGTGGGGCGGCCCCTACGAGCGGCGGATGCGCTTCCCGGTCGAGATCGTCCGCCGGGTCCGCGAGCGGGTCGGCCCCGACTTCATCCTGATCTACCGCCTCTCCATGCTCGACCTGATCCCCGGCGGCTCCACCCTGGCCGAGGTCGTCCGGCTCGCGCAGGCCGTCGAGGCCGCCGGCGCGACCGTCATCAACACCGGCATCGGCTGGCACGAGGCCCGGATCCCCACCATCGCCACCTCGGTGCCGCGCGGCGCGTACGCCTGGGTGACGAAGAAGGTGATGGGCTCGGTGAACGTGCCGTTGGTCGCCACCAACCGCATCAACACCCCGGAACTGGCGGAGCGGTTGCTCGCCGAGGGCAGTGCCGACCTGGTGTCGCTGGCCCGGCCGCTGCTCGCCGACGCCGACTTCGTCGCCAAGGCCCGGGCCGACCGGTCCGCCGCCATCAACACCTGCATCGGCTGCAACCAGGCCTGCCTGGACCACACCTTCAGCGGCCGGATCACCTCCTGCCTGGTCAACCCGCGCGCCTGCCACGAGACCGAACTCGTGCCGGGACCGACCAGGCGGCGCAAGCGGATCGGCGTCGTCGGCGCCGGACCGGCCGGCCTCGCGTTCACCGTCTCGGCCGCCGAACGCGGCCACACCGTCACCCTCTTCGACGCCGCCGAGACGATCGGCGGGCAGCTGAACATCGCCCGGCGCGTGCCCGGCAAGGAGGAGTTCGACGAGACGCTGCGCTACTACCGCACCCGACTGGCCGAGTTGGGCGTCGAGCAGCGGCTCGGCGCGCTGGTGGACGCGGAGCGGCTCGCCGCCGAGGGCTTCGACGAGATCGTCCTCGCCACCGGCGTCACCCCGCGAACCCCCGCCGAAATCCCCGGAGTCGACCACCCCAGCGTCCTCGGCTACCTGGACGTGCTGCGGGACGGCGCGCCCGTCGGCGAGCGGGTCGCCGTCCTCGGCGCGGGCGGGATCGGCTTCGACGTCGCCGCCTACCTCACCGACCAGGGCGACGGGGCCAGCCTCAACCCGGCAGTCTTCCAGCGCAATTGGGGCATCGACCCCGAGTACCGCGAGCGCGGCGGCCTGCGCCGGCCCGAGCGGCCCACGCCCCCGCGCAGCGTCCACCTGCTGCAACGCAAGACCACCAAGGTCGGCGCGGGCCTCGGCAAGACCACCGGCTGGATCCACCGCACCGAGCTGAGGCACCGCGGCGTCACCATGGTCGCCGGGGTGACCTACGAGTTGATCGACGATGCCGGCCTGCACCTCGTCGTGGACGGCGAGCGAAAGCTGCTGCCCGTCGACACCGTCGTCCTCTGCACCGGCCAGGAGCCGCGCCGCGAACTGGACGCCGCCCTGCGCGCCCTCGGCCTCACCCCGCACCTGATCGGCGGCGCCGACGTGGCCGCCGAACTGGACGCCAAGCGGGCCATCCGGCAGGGCACCGAACTGGCCGCGGCGATCTGAGCCGGCTCGCGACCGGAGCCGGCTCACGGCCGGGCCTCCCGGGGCCGGACTCTCCGGGAGGCCCGGGCCTCCCGGAGAGTCCGGGCCGGCCCGTCCTAGGATCGGCCGCATGTCCCTGCCGCACGCCATCCTCACCGCCCTGCTGGAGAAGCCGTCCTCCGGGCTGGAGCTGACCAGGCGGTTCGACAAGTCGATCGGCTTCTTCTGGTCCGCCACCCACCAGCAGATCTACCGCGAACTGGGCCGGCTGGAGACGTCCGGCCTGATCCGGGCCCTCCCGCAGGCCGGCCCGGTGCGCGGGCAGAAGAAGGAGTACGAGGTGCTGCCCGCCGGTCGTGCCGAACTGGCCCGCTGGACGGCCGACGGCGGCGAGCCCAAGGCCGTCCGCGAACCGCTGCTGCTGCGTCTGCGTGCGGCGGCGGCGGTCGGAGCGACCGGCCTGGACGCCGAGCTGACCCGCCATCTCGCGGTGCACCGAGCGCAGTTGGCCGACTACCAGGAGATCGAGCGGCGGGACTTCCCGGCCGAGAAGGCCGCGGACGAGAACCGGCTCCAGCACGCCGTGCTGCGGGCCGGGATCGGCCTGGAGAACTTCTGGGTGGAATGGCTCACCGAGACCCTCGCAACCCTCCCTCCGGAACGGCCCTGACCTGCGACACCGCCGTCCCGGCGGGCGGCGGACCGGGCCCGGTGGGAGACTGGACGCCTGTCCCTGCCCGAACTCTCGACCGGGGGCCGTATGTCTCGTATACCGCGCATGTCCCAGCCGAGGCCTCTCCTCGCCCTCGCCGCCGCGGCCGTCGCCACGGTGGTCACCCTGGGCACCGCCGACATCGCCGCCGGGGCCGCCGTCCGGCCGGTCCCGGCGGCCGGCCCGCTCCGGCCCCCTGCCGCCGCCCCGGCCGACGGTCTGCCCACCGCGGACCAGTTGAAGGCCGCGCTGCTCACCGCCGCCGAACTGGGCCCGGACTTCACCGAAGCGCCGGCCGCGGCGAGCCCCTCGCCGGGCAGTGCCCCGGCCCCGGCCGGCGGCTGCACCGGGCTGACCGCCCTGCTGCACCGGCACAACACCCGGCTGTCGCCCCAAGCCGTCCACCAGGAGACCGAGTTGGACGGTCCCGGCTCGAACCCGATGGTGACCGAGGCCCTCACCGCCGAGGATCCCGCCGGGCTCACCGCCGATCTCGCCGCCGCCACCGACGCGTTCACCAACTGCCACAGCCTGACCTTCGGAGCCGGCACCGACCAGGCCGTGACCTTCACCGTCACCCCCCTCGTCCTCGGCGACCGCCCTGGCACGCCCGCCGTCCGCCTCGACGGCACCCTCTCCGGCGTGCGGCTCAACGGCTGTCTCGGCATCGAGCGCTTCGGTTCCGTCGGCCTCTTCTACGGCTTCTTCCAACGCGACAGCGACTCCCCCCAACTCGCCTCCCTCTACTACCGCGCCGCCGTCGCCAAGGCCGAACGCACCCTGGGCACCCCGGCCGGCAGCGCCGCCTCCCCGGCCGCCACGACGGTGGTCTTCAGCGGCTGAGCACGACGGCCGCCGCCCGCCCGGCCCTCCTCGGCCCGCCGCCGCGACGGCCGGTGCGGGTGCCCCCGGTGATGGAACCGTTCGGCCGGCTGCCGCGTCCAGATCTCAGAGACCGGTCGCCCTCGTGCGCCAGGACAGCTTGCCGGGAGACGCGTCATGAGTTCTGCGAGAAGCCGGGCGGCGGGTTGGGCGTTCGCCGTCGCGGCCGGCGTGGCGGGGATCGTGGCGACGGTGGCGGCCCCGTTCGGCGCCCTGTCCGAGGGCTTGTCGGCGGACCGCGATTCCGTCCTCGGCGGCCGGGTCGAGATCGGCCTCGTCGGCACCGCCCACCCGGGCGGCTTCGGGGAGTTCGGGACGTCCTCGCTCGTGCTGCCGACGTTCGACTCCGTCGCCGACGCGCTGCGGGCGGAGGTCGCCCGCCTGGCGGGGAACGGCTGGCAGCTGCCCACCCCGACCGCGAGCGCGACCGTCTCGATCGTCAGCCCCGGCGGCACCGGCGCGGCCACCATCGAACTCGCGGACGGCGCCCTCGGCACCTCCACCGACGACCGGACCGTCAGGTCGGCGGAGTCGCCCCATCAGACGCCCTGAGGGGTCCTGAGGAACCATCAGGGCCTGGCTGTCCGTATGCGTCACAGGGGGAGGCCGGGGCGCCGGCGGGCTCGCCGGCCCGGGTGGCGGGGATGGGGCGCCGTGCGCGGGAAATGGGGCACCTCTGTGAAGGGTGTGCGGATGCCTCGTGGATACTGATTGCCAAGTCATGGGGATGGTTCGAATACTTGGCATCCCTAAGGCGATACAAAAGTCAGTACTTTAACTATGGGGGGATCAACTGTGTTCATTCGACGCCGCGTTGGCCTAGCCGTCGCCGTCGCGAGTTCGGCGATCGTCGGCATCACACTGCCGCCGGTCGCCCACGCCGAGGTCGCCGTTCTCTTCGTGGACAACGCTTCAACCGCGAACTGCTCAAATGCCGGTACCGGCACCCAGGCACAGCCGTACTGCACCATCCAGGCGGCCGCAGACGCCGCGCAGCCGGGGCAGACCGTCCAGATCGCGAACCACGAGTACCCGGAGCAGGTCACGGTCAAGCGCTCGGGCCTTCCGGGCAAGCCGATCACTTTCAAGGCCGACATCCCCTACCAGGTGCCGGCCACCAGCGTGGGCACCCGTTCCTGGAACGGGAACACGCCTCCCGCCCCGCACGGCTTCGTGCTCTCGGGCGTGCACGACATCACCGTGACGGGCCTGCAGATCATGGCCCCGCAGGAGGGCGTGCTCGTCCAGGACGCCGAGCGGATCGTGCTGGACCGCAACATCATCGCTGCCGGTGACCCCGTCTTCAACGGTGTCTCCTCCTACCCGCAGCCGACCCCCAACGTCCGGATCACCGGGAAGACCGCGGACACCACGGTGAGCCGCAACTCGATCTACTCCCCGGCCATGGTCGGCGTCGCCGTCGAAGCCGGTGTGACGGGGACGGTCGTCACCACCAACCAGGTGACCCGCAGCCGTGCCCAGGGCGTCGTGGTCACCGACGCCCCCGGAACGGTGGTGGCCAGCAACACCTTCGCGGACAACTGCCGCAGCGACATCGTGCTCGCCGGGAACTCCTCGGGGGCCTCGGTCGAGAACAACGTTCTCACGAAGCGCCGTTACGTCTTCTGCGCCGACCCGAGCCCGGTGACCGACCTGCTGTCGGTCTCGGCCGGCTCGACCGAGGGCACCAAGGCCGACTACAACGTGGTCGCGCCCGGGACGGGGGGTGTCGGCTACTCCTGGGGCGGTACGTCCTACCGGACCCCGGCCGAGTTCCGGGCCACCGGCCAGGGCGCGCACGACACCGACGTGGACCCGCAGATCGGCGGCGTCGCCGGCGACTACGTCCCCACCGCGGCCGAGGGTCTGACGGACGCCGCCGACGCATCGGCCCCCGGGATGCTGGCCACCGACTTCTACGGCAAGCCGCGTGCCGACCACCCGAAGATCGCCAACACCGGTACCGGTGTGGGCTACTACGACCGAGGCGCGGTCGAGCTCCAGGACACCATGGGCGTCACGCTGTCGTCGATGGTCTTCACCCGGGACAACCACCCGCTGAACGCGCAGTTCCAGGCCTGGTACAACGCGGGCTGGGCCCCGGCCGGCGCGAAGCTGGACTTCGGTGACGGCAGCGAGCCGATCTGGATCGAGGCCGGCTACCGCAGCTACGATCACGACTACCCGGCTGCCGGCACGTACACGGCGACGCTCACCGCGACCAGCGACACGGGTCTGACCCGCACGGCCACCAGCACGGTGACCCTCGCTCCGGTTCGGGAGATCAAGCCGGGCTTCTCGGTGGCCACCCCCGACCGGACCGTTGCCCGGGTCACGGTGACGGACAAGACCTCCAGCCCCTGGCCGGTCGCCGCGTACGTCTTCGACTTCGGTGACGGTACGCCGCAGGTGGTCAGTGAGGGCCGGGCCGCACCGACCGACATCAGCCACGACTACGGCGTCGCCGGGACGTACACCATCACCGAGACCGTCGCCGACGACCATGGTCGCTTGGCCACCACCTCGGTCCAGACCTATGTGGCCGGTCCCCTGCCCGGGGTGCCGTTCGCCGGTAACTTCGCCGGCCCCACCACGCACGTGGGGGTCTTCGACAACGGCCGCTGGAGCGCCAGCTCCCAGAAGGTGTCGAGCCCGGCGGGCATGACCTGGCAGTTCGGCGACCCGGGGGACATCCCCGTGGTCGGGGCCTGGGACAACGTCTGCCAGTGCCGACTGGGCATCTACCGCCCGAGCACCGGCACCTTCGCCCTGCAGCACGCCGACAAGTCCGTCTCCACCGTGCAGTTCGGTGAGCCGGGCGACCTCCCGGCGGTGGGCGCCTGGGACCACAACGGCCACGACCAGCTCGCCATCTACCGTCAGAGCACCGGCACCCTCGCCGTGCGCCACGACAACGGCACCGTGACCACCCTGCGCTTCGGTGAGCCGGGCGACCTCCCGGTCGTCGGTGACTGGGACGGCGTGCGCCACGCCCAGCTCGGCCTCTTCCGTCCCGGCCGGAACGCGGGCGACCCGAACCAGTTCATCCTGCGCCACGACGACGGCAGCGTCTCCACCGCCTACTACGGCGCCAAGGGTGACGTTCCGGTCGTCGGCGACTGGCTGGGCCGGGGCCGGACCACCTTCGGCGTCTTCCGCCCGAGCACCCACGTCTTCGCCCTCAGCAACGCCTACGGGGGCCAGGCCGACTCGGTGTTCACGATCTACGCCTGACCAGGTGTCGCACGGCCGGGGCGCGGGAAGTCCGCCGCCCCGGCCGTGCGGCGTCCGCAGGGCCTGTCGCCGCCACGACCCGTGCGGCGGCGGAGTCCGGCCGGTGACCATGGCCGTGGCCCCCTGCCGAGCCAAGCTCGGCAGGGGGCCACGGTGAGGATGCGGCGGATCAGAGGTGTCTACTTCGTCTGGGCCTCGAAGAACCAGCGCTGGTTGGGGTTGCCGTTGCACTGCCAGACGCCCAGTGCGGTGCCGTTCTGGTCCTTCCAGTCGGGGAGTTCGAGGCAGGTGCCGGAATCCGGGTTGTAGAGCGACCCGTCGTAGCGGCGCACCCACGTCTGCGCGGCGGCGTCGCCGCAGGGCTGGAACGTGACGGTGCTTCCCCAGCCCGCCGGCTTGTCCTTGGTACCGAGGCACCTGGTGGTGCCCGGGACCTGGATCTGGTTCGTGGCGGTCAGGGTGAAGTGCTGGGCGTCACCGTTGTAGCAGTCGTACAGGGCGGCGTTGGCGCCGATCGTGCCACCCCAGTTGTCGATGCACTTCCCGGCGTTGTAGACGCTGCGGATCTGGACCGTGGAAGAGGTCGTGGCCAGCGTGTTGGCCTGCTGGTCGGTCAGCGGGTACGGGTACACCCGGACGTCGCTGACGGCGCCGTTGAGCCTGCTGTCGGGGCCGGGGTACGTGGAGGTCGTCTCGCCGCCGATGTTCAGGCTGCCGTTGACCTTCCAGGCGGTCGGGACGTTGGTGACGCCGGCGGCCTTGCCGTTGACGAACAGGGTGGCGGTGCCGGTCCCCGCGTTGTATGTGCCGACCAGGTGGGTCCACACGCCCACCGAGGGCGCCTGCCGGTCGACGGCGGAGTAGTAGGCGCCGGTGTTGTAGGAGTCCGCCCCGGACATGACGAATGCCCACTTGCCGAGCATGGCCGAGTACTGCAGGTAGAACGGGCTGCGCTCGTTGCCGGCCATGGAGACGGCGGTCTGGTAGCCGTTGGTGTTGTTGAGCTTCACCCAGGCGGCGATGCTGTAGCTCTGCGTCGTGTCCAGCCCGGGCTTCTCGACGGTCGGGCCGACGGGGGCGGTCGAACGGTAGACCTTGGTGCCGTCGAAGGCGGTGGCCTTGTTGGCCACACCGTTGTGGTCGGTGGTGAGTGTGACGTTGTTGCTCGGGTACAGCTTGTTGGTGTCGCCGGTGTCACCGCTGGTGCGGCCGTCGAGTGCCCACCAGAGCGGGTTCACCGTGGTGTAGCCGATCGTCTGGGGGCCGACCTGCCAGGTGAAGCCGGCGTTGGGGGTGCCGGGGTTGGTGGTCTGGCCCCACCAGATGTCGATCCGGCCGTCGTTGCGCTTGCCCCACAGGGTCGGGAAGCCGCTGCCGGTGAGGTCGCCGTCGGAGCCGAGGGTCGGCCAGCCGTCGGTGGGGACTCCCCCGATCTTGGTTGTGGTCGCGATCCGGGTCAGCGTCGGCACTGTGAGGCTCTTGCCCGTGCCGTCGACGATGGGGTAGCCCTCCTGGGTGGTGGCGGTCACGGTGCCGGTGTCGAAGGTGTAGGCGAGGATGTCGCCCTGGCCGCCGTCCGGTGCTGCCTGCAGGTTGCGGGCCCACAGGCCGGGGTGGCCCTGCTTGGCCCAGTCGCCGGGGCTGATGAGCTCCTTGTCCTTCCAGCCGGAGGCTGCCAGCTGGACCGGCTTGCCGAGGGTGTTGTTCGCGGTGGCCGGGTAGTACCAGAGTGCGGCGTCCGTACCGTTGTTGGTGCTCTCGACGGTGAGCACGCCTGTTTTGTTTTTGAAGCTCAGCTTCGGATCGAGGTCGGCGTTCACCGGGTCACCGAGCGCGGCGACGCGCAGGGTCTTCGTCCAGTCGGTCGCGTTGTAGCCGGGCGTGGTGCGCCAGGAGCAGTTCTCCGTCGGCGACTGGACGCAGCCGGGCTTGAGGAGCTCCTGCTTCTTGTTGAGCCGGCCGACGGTGCCGTCGTTGCCGGGGTTCTGATAGATCCAGAGGTTGGCGTCGCCCGGGGCGTGCGCGAGGACGTCGTCCACGTTGTGGCCGCCGGTCAGCGTGCCACGGTGGGCGAGCTGGACGTTGGCCCAGCCCTGGTTCGTTGGGGCGTCCGTCGGCGCTGCCACGGCGGACACGGCCGGGCTTGTGGCCTTCGGGTTGCCGGGGGCGTTGAAAGCGCGAAGGTAGCCGGCCTCGTCGACGGCGAGGACATCGGGCGCGCTGTCACCGGTGAGGTCGCCGAAGGCGGGCGGCGGTCCGTCCGGGTTCCATGGGACGTAGAACGCGTACTGGGCGATCGGGGACCGGTTGCGGGCGTTGTCCATCACCTGGACGTACGCGATGTTGGTGCCCCAGTGCGTCGGCAGCACGTTGATGCCGCCCTGCGGGAGGTCGGAGCCGCAGGACCAGCCGGCGCCGGTGAGCTGCGGGTCCCAGGACCAGCGGGCGCAGATGACGCCGGAGGCGGTGCCGTTGTTCGGAGCCGGGTCGGCCGCGGTGAACGGGACGACGCCCCACTCGCCTGCGCGCTTCCTGGTGACCTGCCCGTTGCCGGACGGCGGGAACCGGTTCGCCAGGTCGGCCTCGGACAGCTGGGTGTAGACGTTGGGGACCGCCAGGGTCGGCGGAGTGAGGTCGATGCCGAAGCGGCAGGTGGGTGTCGCATTGGGGGACAGCCCGACCAGCTCGTCGCGCGCGTGGGCGCTCCAGCCGTAGACGTGGCCGTCCTTGACCACGCTGGGCGGGACCTGGAAGCTCGCGACCCCGCCGTTGGCGACCTCCGGCGAGTAGCCCTCGGCGACGTTCGGGGCACCAGGCAGCGAGTAGTCCCAGATGTGGGCCCAGGACTGGAGCGCGTTCTGTACCGGACTGTGCACGTTGACGTTCAACGAGACGTTGCCGTTGAAGTTGGCAGAGGAGTTCATCCAGGCCACCGACGAGCCGTCACAGCCCTGGTTGTCGGCCCACGGAACGGCCGTGTTGGGGACCGGCCAGGCGTTCGGGTTGGTGGGGGTGTCCGGGTAGCGGTCGTACTCGACGACGACGACCGGGTTGTAGGTCAGACGCTTGAAGGCGAGCTTGTTGCTCTCGTTGCCCGCGAAGAGGCCGAAGGTGAGCGTGTCCCGCGAGGGCGCGTAGTTCTGGTACGTGGAGGTCACGTCGTACTGGAACTCGCGGTTGTCGTGGCAGGCGGCGTCGCCCGAGCCCGCCACGTCGGCGCGTCCGACGCGCCCGCCGACGGTGCCGGGCGGATTGTTCCAGGTGGTCCCGTTGTTGATGGGATCGGTGAGGTACAGGTCCACCGGGTAGGTGGTGGTGCAGGAGAAGTCCGAGGACTCGTACTCCCAGACCGACATGGTGGCCTTGTGGATGACGATGTCGTTGTACCAGCGGGTGTCGAACTGGAAGTAGGAGCGTTCGATGCCGGTCTTGGCCAGGTACCCCTGATAGCCGACCCCGGGCCGGGCGTACTGGCCGTCGGTGCTGGTGGTCTTCAGGAAGTTCGGCGTGGTCGGGTACGCCTGCTGGGTCCAGGTCCAGGCGTTGCCCTCCCGGCGGTCCGGAATCCAGTTCGGGTCGATGAACCAGGGGCCCTGACCCTTGCCGAGCACGGACTGATCGGTGGTCAGCTCGATGCCGTCGGCGCTCACCGTGGTGGGCATGGCGGCGACCTTGGCACCCGCGCCCGGGCCGGCCGCGCTGCTGGGCTGAGTGGACTTCTGCGGTGCGCCGCCGGAGGGTTCGGTGCCGTCCTGCGCGGGCGCGGCCTGCGCGGACTTCCCGGCCGGGGCGGCCGGGGACTTGGCCGCCGGGGAGGTCGCCGTGCCGGAGCTGTCCCACATCTGCGGTGCGGGCGCGTGCCAGCGGACGGTGCCGTCCTCGGCGGTGGCGGTGAGGTTGTTCGAGGCGTCGGTCTGGACGGTGACGCCCTTGGTGGTGGTGCCGAAGCGGATCTTCTGAAGCTTCGGGTTCGCCGCTGCCTCGGGCGTCTTGACGATCAGGACGGTGCTGAGGCCGCCGGCCTTGGTGACGGTGGCCTTGAGATCGACGCCGGGGGCGACCTCGGGGTAGACCAGGCCGTCGCCGTCCTCGTCGACGGCCGGAGTGGTGAGCGGGAACGGTGAGTCGATGCTGAGCGTCTCGCCGTCGGACCCGGTCAGGGTGCCCAGGGGGCCGGGGCCGCCGGCGGACAGGTGCACGTCGGCGGCGGCGGCCCTGGGACGGTAGCCGCCGCTCTGGTCCGGCACCAGGGTGGCGTCGAGGGCGGCCCAGCCGCCGTCCTGCTTGACCCGCTGCTGTTCGGGGTGCTCGGTGCGGGAGAGGTGGCCCTCGGGGGTGGCGACGGTCTCGCTGAACTCGTCGGTCAGTTCCGGGACGGGTACCGGCTTTCCGGTCGCCTTCGCCCGGGCGAGCGCCTTGTCGGTGGCGGAGGTGGCGGCGGGCTTCTCCTTGGTGCGCTCGGCGTCGGCGGCGGCCATGGTCTCGGCCAGGCTCGCTGACGAGGCTGCCGAGGGAGCGGCGGGTGTGGTGGGCCCGGTGTCGGCGAAGGCGGCCGGAACCACGGAGGTCAGGGCCAGGACGAGGCCGACGGCGGTGGCGGATGCGCGCCGGGAAGGGCGTCTTGGACGGTGACGCACGCCGGAGCGGGCGTCGGGCGGAGCGGCAGGCATGGTGAGTCCCCCCACGAAGGTGATGGTCCGGGCTGCGCATGGGAAATCTGTGGAGATCACGCGCACGGGTCCCCAGCAAGCTGCCGGATGTGTAAACGGTTCGTCAACCCTTCTGGTCGACAGCCATGTCCCGCTTTGGGGACGGCCGAACCATTTGGCACGGGCGTGACATCGATCACCCTGGCGATAGGTCGACAATCCGCTCGACTTGAGGCCCCCGGACGCTCTACCCTCCGCCAAAGTCGCCTGTTCGCAGTCAATCTGACGTACGATCACCTGGGGGGGTATCGGTGTTTGCTCATCGTGTTCAAAGGGTCCGAATTGCGGGGAGGGAAGGTCCTCCGTCGGAACGGCGGAGATCCCGTGTCGCTTTTGTGGCGTCCATGGCAATCCTGGCTGCTCTGTTGTCGCCGATCGCTCCGGCGTTCGCCGCGCCGTCGGCGGACGCGGACCAGGACAGGATCTGGACGCCGCCGAATACGCCGTTGCCGAAGACGGCTTCGGTGCCGGGCACGGCCGAGACTCCGAAGTCCGTTCCGGCGGCGACCGGTTCTCCGAACTGGGTGCCGCCGAACGCCCCGGTCCAGGCGTCGCACGGCACC
The DNA here is from genome assembly GCF_044753005.1 of Kitasatospora sp. NPDC088548. NCBI lineage: Bacteria > Bacillati > Actinomycetota > Actinomycetes > Kitasatosporales > Streptomycetaceae > Kitasatospora > Kitasatospora sp. NPDC088548. Next base: position 603,717 of record NZ_JBIVMI010000001.1, on the reverse strand, counting down.
GCGACGACGGTGCTGGAGGCGGCTCCCGCTGCCGGTAGTACGGTGACGCGGAAGGACGCGGGCGGTGCCGACGTGAGGGAGCCCGCCGCCGGCGCGTCGAAGCGTGCCGGGGACCTGCCGGTCTGGCTGGCCCCGGTCGCTCCGGATGCGCCCGCGAAGGCCGCGGAGGAGGGTGCTCCCGTCCAGGATCCCGCCGCACCGGCCGTCGCACCCGTTCGCGTGGACGTGGCCGATGCCAAGGCGGCCGCCGCTGTCGGCGTTCGGGGCGTGCTGCTCGCGCTGTCCAGGAGTGACCAGGCGGACGTGGCCAGGGTTCGCGTCGGTGTGGACCTCGGCGCGGTGGGCTTCGGCGGTGACTTCGCCGAACGCTCGCACCTGGTCGCACTGCCCGCCTGTTCACTCACCACCCCGGAGGTGGCCGGCTGTCTGGTCCGGACCCCGGTCGCGTCGCACTACGACGCCCAGGCCAAGAAGCTCGTCGCCGATGTGGAACTTCCGGCGGTGGAGGGGCTGGCGGCAGGGCAGCGTGCCCGGGCGAAGTCTGCGGACCTCGTCCCGTCGGCCGCTCCGGCGTCGGCGGTCCAGGCACCGACGGTCCTGGCGCTGGAGGGTACGGTCTCCAGCGGTACAGGTACGTACAGCGCCACCTCGCTCTCGTCGAGCCAGGCGTGGACGGCCGGCAGTTCGTCCGGCTCGTTCAGCTACAGCTACCCGATCCAGTCCCCGCCGACCCTGGGCGGTGCCGCGCCGCAGGTCGCCCTGGGCTACGACTCCGCCTCGGTGGACGGCAGGACGGCCTCGACCAACGCGCAGGCGTCCTGGATCGGTGACGGCTGGGACCTCAACTCCGGCTTCGTCGAGCGGTCCTACAGGCCGTGCGACAAGGCCGGGATCGCCGGTTCCGGGGACCAGTGCTGGGGTGGCGCGAACCTGACGCTGTCACTCGACGGGCACTCAAGCGAGCTTGTACCCCACGACGCCTCCTGCGTCGGCGGATCCGTCACCGACGAGCAGTCCAAGTGCACCTGGCGGCTGAAGAAAGACGACGGCACCAAGGTCGAGTTCCTGACCGGCGCCGCCAACGGCACCTGGAACGGTTCGTACCTGAAGGCCACCGACACCTCGGGCACCGCCTACTACTTCGGCCTCAACCAGTTGCCGTCGGCCTCCGGCGCCCCGGGAAAGACGGGGCCCGAGAGCAAGTCGGCCTGGACGGTACCGGTCTACTCGCCGAACGTCGGCGACCCCTGCTACGACACGGCCAAGGGCAAGGGCTCCTGGTGTCAGATGGCCTGGCGGTGGAACCTCGACTACATCGTCGACGTACACGGCAATCTGACCACCTACGGTTACGCGCCCGAGGTCAACTGGTACGCGCGCGGTGGCGGCCAGAACCCCGGCTCGGGGGTGAACACCCTCTACACCCGTGGCGGTGTGCTCGCCTCGATCGGCTACGGCCAGCTGCTGTCCGACCAGTTGGGCGCGGGCGGCACCTATCTGCCCGCATCGAAGATCGACTTCGACTCGGGTGAGCGGTGCCTCGCCGGCACGGCGGCCTGCGATCCGTCGCAGCGGACCGCGGCGAACGCCTCGAACTGGCCGGACGTTCCGCTGGACAAGCAGTGCGCCGAGCAGGGCACCTGTTCCAGCACCGGTCCGAGCTACTGGTCGACGAAGTGGCTGAACACCATCACCACGTCGGTCCGCTCCGGCGGACCGTTCCGCCCGGTGGATCGCTACGAGCTCACCCATGCCTTCAAGTCGCCGGGGAACTCGACCGAGAACACGAAGATCCCGTGGCTGGAGAGCGTGCGGCGGATCGGTAAGGACACGTTCAACGGCCCGGACGACAAGGACCTGCCGGAGGTCGTCTTCGCCAGTGCGATGCTGCCGAACCGGGTCGACGGCCTGGTGCCGGCGCGGCCGCGGTACAACCGTCCGCGGATCGAGGTGATCACCACCGAGACCGGTGGCACCGTCACCGTCGGGTACGCGAGGGAGTCGTGCTCGCGGACCGAGGGCAGGATGCCGTCCTCGGCCGACGCCAACTCGATGAGCTGCTACAACGTGAAGTGGTACGACACGGCGGTGAAGGCGACCGTCGACGACTGGTTCCTGCGCTACCCGGTGCAGTCGATCACCGTGGACCCGAACGGCAACCTGGTTCAGGGCTCGGTGGCGCAGGTCACCAGCTACACCTACGGTCCCGCCGCGTGGCACCGCAACGACGGCGCGCTGACGGAGTCCGACTACCGGACCTGGGACCAGTTCCGCGGCTACGCGAGTGTGACCGCGGTGACCGGATCCGGTACGGACGGCGCCCGGTCGAAGACGTCGACCAGCTACTACCAGGGCATGGACGGCGACTTCAAGGCGAACAACCTGGCGAAGGCGGCGACGGTGGCCGGCCCGACCAGCGGGCCCAAGGCCGACAGCGACTGGCTGTCGGGCCGGGTGCTGGAGACGGACGTGTACGCCGACGCCGACGCCACGACGCCGACCTCGTCGACGGTCAACACCAGTTCCGGCGAGTTCTCGACCGCTACGCACAAGCGCACGAACCTGCCGGACCTGGAGGCCCGTTATGCGGCCACCACCTCCACCAGCGTCAGCACGGTGAAGACCACCGGCGGCACTCGCAGCATGACGACCGTCACCAAGAGCGACAAGGACCACAACAACCGGATCACCAGCTCGCTCAGTACCGCCGACGGCACGCCTGACGTGTGTGCGCGCACCGAGTACGCCGCCGGTGCCAACCCGCAGATGACGGGGCTGGTCAAAGAGGTCCTGACCGTCTCCGGTGCGAACGCCTGCCTGGCCACGGCCACGGCGGCGAACACGGTATCCGGCGCGCGGACGCTCTACGACGGGGTGGCGTTCGGCAGCGCCGGTGCCAAGGGCGAGGCGAGCGGCACGCAGGTGCTCGACCGCTACGACGCCTCCGGCGCGGCCCAGTACGTGACCACCGGTGCCACCACCTACGACGCCTACGGGCGGGTGACCAGTGCCACCGACCCGACCGTCACCGACAGTACGAACCCGAACGGCGCCGTGGTGACCACCGCGTACGGCTCGGCGAACGCGGGTGAGCTGCCCAACCAGACGGTGACCGGGACTCCGGCCCCGGCGGGCGCGCCGGACGCGGGCGCCAAGCGCACCACCACGGTGACGCTGGACCCGGCCCGCGGCCTTCCGGTCACGACGACCGACCCGAACGGCCGTAAGGTCACCCAGTCCTACGACTCACTGGGCCGGTTGAAGGCGGTGTGGACGCCCGGTCGTGACACCGCCCTGAGTGCCAACTTCACTTTCGACTACCAGGTGAAGGGCACCACCGCGCCGTCGGCGATCATCAGTAACAGCCTGCGGCCCAGCGGCTCGTACTCCGTGGCAACGCAGATCATGGACGGCCTCGGCCGGGTGATCCAGACGCAGGGCCAGCCGGCGGTGTCCGCCTACCACGGGCGCATGGTCGCGGACACGTTCTACGACTCGCAGGGCCGCGCCAACCAGGCCTACAACACCTACTACGAGGACACCACCGGCCCCGGCACGGTGCGCTGGCGGCCCGACGGCGCGATGGTCCCCAACCGGAGCGTGACGCTCTTCGACGGCATGGGCCGCCCGACGAGCACCCGGTTCATCGCCCTGGGCGTGCTGCAGAACACGACAACCACGGCCTACCCGGGTGCGGACCGGGTCGACGTGACCCCGCCGGCCGGGTCCACCGCGACCAGCACCGTCACCGACGGCCGCGGCCGCACCGCGCAGCTGTGGCAGTACCGGACGCCGACCGCGACCGGCAACCCCGCCGACGCCGACGTCACCACGTACACCTACACGCCGGGTGGCCAGCCGGCGACCCGGGTGGACGCGGCGGGCAACTCCTGGAGCTACGGCTACGACCAGCGCGGCCGTCAGGTCCGTGCGGACGACCCGGACACGGGTGTGTCGACCCGTTCCTACGACGGTGCGGGCCGGCTTGCGGCCACGACGGACGCGCGTGGTCAGAGCGTGGCGTTCAGCTACGACCTGCTCGGCCGCAAGACCGGTACGTACAACGGCAGCGTGAGCCCCGCCAACCAGCTCACCGGCTACACCTACGACACCGTGGCCAAGGGCCAGCCGGCCGGCTCGACCCGGTACGTCGGCGGTGCGAGCGGCGCGGCCTACACCAAGGCCGTCACCGAACTGGACACCGCCTACCGGCCGACGAAGACCACCGTCTCGATCCCCGGCAGCGAGATCGGTAAGACCGGCCAGGTCGTTTTCAACTACTCGGCCGCCTACAACCCGATCAGCGGTGCGATGGTCTCCGAGGGCCGCGCCGCCGCCGGCGACCTCGCCGACGAGTACCTGACCTACAACTACGAGGACTACGGCCTGCTGAACGACATGGGCGGCGCCGGCATCACCTACCTGCGCCAGGCCGACTGGGACGCCTACGGGCGCAACATCCGCTCCACGGTCAACCCGTGGGGCACCCAGATTGTGGCGACCAACACCTACGACGAGCCGACCGGCCGCCTGCTGACCCAGTACATCGACAAGCAGACCGCGACCACCGGCAGCGTCCAGAACACCGCCTACGCCTACAACCAGGCCGGCCAGATCACCGCGCTCAGGTCGGTCCCGAACAACACCCCGTCCGCGACCGACCTGCAGTGCTTCAGCTACGACTACCTGGGCCGCCTCACCACCGCGTGGAGCGACACCGGGCAGCTCAACCAGCCCACGCCCACCAGGGCCGGGCAGGGCGCCTGTGCGAACGGCACGCCCACCAGCGGCGCCGTCGCCCCGGCGAAGACCACCGTCGGCGGCAGCGCGGTCTACTGGCAGGAGTACACCTACGACTCGACCGGCAACCGCACCAAGCTCGTCAACCGCGACCCGGCCGGTGACCCGGCCAAGGACGTGCGCACGGACCAGACCTTCCCCGCCCCCGGCACCCGCAACACCCCGACCACCGCGGCCGGCACGGGTGGCGGCACCGGCGGCCCCCACGCCCTGACCACCAGTAAGTACACCTTCGGCTGGAGCCCGGGAGCGCAGGGCACCGACGAGTACGACGCGGCCGGCAACACCACGAAGATCGCCAATCCCGGTGGCAACAAGGAACTCAAGGCCGGATTCGTTCTCAAGTCCGGGGAGTCGGTGCGTTCCAACAGTGTCCAGCTCTCCATGCAGACCGACGGCAACCTGGTCCTCACCTCGCTGCGCACCGGCCTGGCCCTGTGGTCGAGCAGCACCCAGAACCATCCGGGGGCCTGGGCGACCATGCAGGACGACGGCAACTTCGTGGTCTACGACCCGCAGCGCGTCTCGCTCTGGTCGTCCAAGACCGCCGTCGGCGCCAACAGCGGCTACTTCGCGGTGGTCCAGGACGACGGCAAGTTCATGGTCTACGCGCCCGGCTGGCAGTCCAAGTGGGACTCAGCCACCTGGAACGCCACCGACGCTGCCAACGGTGCCACTCTGACCTGGGACGTCGAGGGCAAGCTCGCCTCCCTTGCCCAGGGTTCCGCCACCACCACCTACGTCTACGACGCAGACGGTAACCAGCTCGTGCGCCGAAACCCGGGCAAGGTCACGGTCAACCTCGGTGGCGGTGACGAACTCACCTACGACACCAACACCAGGACCAGTACCGGCGCCCGTTACTACACCATCCCCGGCGGCATCACCCTGGTCCGCCAGGGCCCGACCAAGCTCACCTACCAGTTCTCCGACCACCACGGCACCAACAGCCTGTCCATCGACTCCGCGACCACCAACGAGTCCCGCCGCAGCACCGACCCCTTCGGCGCCCCCCGCGGCCCCGGCTCCCGCACCACCCCGTGGGCGGGCGACAAGGGCTACGTCGGCGGTCTCAAGGACGACGTCACCGGCTTCACCAACCTCGGCGCCCGCCAGTACCAGCCGAGTACGGGACGCTTCCTGGGTACGGACCCGGTGCTGCTGAAGATGGACCCGCAGCAGTGGAACGGATACGCCTACGGCAACAACAATCCCGTCAACGTCACGGACCCGAGTGGCCTCTGCCGGGCCGATATCTGCGGCGTCGGCACTCCGATCGGCGGCACTGGCAGCGGCCCTGACAATCCGGTCCGTTTCGTTGAGACGGGCCCGACCGACCCGGACACTCCGTCTGCGGGGAGTGTGTACAAGGGCCAGCCCGTCGGGGGGCAGCGCATGAAGAGTACGGTTCCCTCGCCGTCCTGCGATCGGTGCGGTCGGCTGTCCGTACTCCCGGAAAATGCAATAAAGGCCATGCCTCCGGGCGGGGACGACGTCAAGGGGAGCACGACCGAGATGATCGCCGACAAGACAGAGATCAACTATGAGGTCTCTTCCGGGTTCAAGGTTTCGCCGCAGGACGACGAGCTCCTCTTCCAGGAGAAAGACACACGCTCAAAGCAGAGGACTTCGCAGTTCACCAAGAAGCTGGGTCTGTCCGGTTCACACAAAATCAGTGTAGGCGCGGAGATCCCGGGGGTTCTTTCCGGTGGCAGTGAGTTCACCATCTCGTTGAATGGCGAACTCACGTGGCAGGACACCGACCAAACCACAGACTCGACCGAGCGAGGCGTGGCCGGTCACCTGAAGGTCAAGGCCGGCCAGGGCTATGGCTACTCCCCGGTGGGGACGACCACCATCTACAGGACCACCTATGTACACGCGGATGGCAGTGTGACGACCAAGGAATGGGGAACGTATGACATCAAAAGTTGGGTTCTGGTTGCCTATAACCGGACGCCGATCGAGATGATGGATGAGAATTCCAGTCTGGGCCACTGACAGGGGAAGGTCTGATGAACTACAGCTCGGCAGTCCGGTGCACGGTCCGTGCCGCCCTTCTCGTCCTACTCGTCGGGGCAAGTGCGTGCAGTGGTTCGCATGGCGGCGCCGAAGGCGCGACGAACGGCCCAGCCGCTTCGGAGGCCTCGACAGGACTGCCCTTGGCTGGTGACACAGTCCGGCCGACGTTCCCGGAGTCGACCAGACGGCGAGTGCTGGAATCGGCGGCGGAGGAGGGAAAGGCTCCGGGCGATGGTGGGGTCACCGTGATGGAGTACGACGGTGGGCATGCGCCGTCGCTTATCTGGCAGACGGCGAGCAGCGGCGACATCTGCGTCGCCGAGGTCGACGGTGGGGTCACCGGGTGCTCGAAAGCCGTAGAGATCGAGAAGCGGCCCACCCCGGGGGTCGGAACAATGCTGCGCTTTAGGCTGGTCGACAGCCAGGGGCGTCAGGCATGGACGGTCCTGCTCATCGCCGGCGGCGAGTCCGTCGAGAAGATCTCCTGCCGGCAGCAGGACTTCCCGGTGCGGAAGGCGTTCACGGCATCGGTCGGTGGTGTCCTGCGAACCGTCTACACCACTGTGGTGCCACGCGATCTCTCGGGTGACTACCGGGTCGATGTTCGGCGGGACGGACAGCCGTTGGCGGACCATGTGGTGATCAACCCGGAACAGGTTGCAGCTGTTCAGTGCTGAGCGTAGTCCTGGTCCATGGCGCTCCCTCCTTCTCGGTGAGAAGGAGGGAGCGTTTCCGTCCTGAGGCGAGATACCGCGGGGCCCGTGGACCTGATCGGCGGCGGCTGGGTCGAGGCCGCGGTGGGTGACGCCAGGGAGGAGCGCGGCGAGCCGGGGTGCGTCCAGCAGGGGCCGGTGAGCTCGTACACGGCGCCGGTGTGGCCTTCGGTGGTGAGGGCGTGGGCGGCCGGGTCGAGATCGGCCTCGTCGACACTGCCCACCCGGGCGGCTTCGGGGAGTTCGGGACGTCCTCGCTCGTACTGCCGACGTTCGACTCCGTCGCCGACGCACTGCGGGCGGGGGTCGCCCGCCTGGCGGGGAACGGCTGGCAGCTGCCCACCCCGACCGCGAGCGCGACCGTCTCGATCGTCAGCCCCGGCGGCACCGGCGCGGCCACCATCGAACTCGCGGACGGCGCCCTCGGCATCTCCACCGACGACCGGACCGTCAGGTCGGCGGAGCTGCCCCATCAGACGCCCTGAGGGGTCGTGAGGAACCATCAGGGCTCGGCTGTCCGTATGTGTCACAGGAGGAGGCCGGGGCGCCGGCGGGCTCGCCGGCCCGGGCGGCGGGAAGGGGTGCCGCGCGCGGGAGGGAGGATCTGCGGGGGTACAGCGATTCACCCTGCTGGCTTCAGGAAAAGCCATCAACCGCAGTACATTGCGTGACCCCGTGGAGTATGCATGGTAGAGCGTGTGAGGCTTGTCTATTGCGAGCAATCCGAATTGGGTGCTTCGACAGGAACGTTGGAGCCCCTCGGCCTCTCGCTTGCTGAGGGTGCGAGTGCTCCCAGAGTCATCGGAGGCTTGAGTTCATCAATTAAGGCGAAAATGGGAGGAGGGGAGGTTAAGGTATTTGATGGGATTATCAAATGCCTTAATCGCGACGGCAATGAAGCGGATGTAACTGCCATTTCCGAGGGTGGGGGTGAGGAGGAATTCTGCTGCGAGGGCTCGCCTGGGATTTATCGAGTCGGGGGGCGTATTGTAGCTAAGTATGCCGAGATTCCATTCGATGCGACTGGTCCAATGGCGGGTCGACTTTACAGGTCGATTATCGCTGTTTATCTGGAAGGGTGATGCTCTAGCCCTGAGGTGATTTAGATGGACCTCTCGGACGACTGCCGGGTCGATGTCCGGCGGGACGGAAAGCCGTTGGCGGACCATGTGGTGATCAACCCGGAACGGGTCGCAGCTGTCCAGTGCTGAGCGTCGTCCTGGTCACCTCAAACGCAGCGAGGGGAGCGAGGGTAATGTCAGTGGTTCGGTGGGGCTCGACACTCGGTTGACACCATTGATGTTGGCGCTTGTGAGCCCCGCCTCTCGAGCTTTAATTCATTACTTCACCTGGCGCTGGAGATGGAAATATCTGAGTTCATTCTGGCAGTTCCCTGGTTCGTTATTTCGCTGTCCCGCGCGCAGGGTAACTGAGGTGGCAGTTTAGATGGGCTGGGAATCCTTCATCTTGTGGGCGGTTTCATGTTCTTTGCGTTCGGTATTACTGTCCTTGCGGTCAGGATCTTTTAGATTCGATCGTCGGGGGGATCGCGCGGTCTCCGGCGGTGAAGAGGGGTGCGCTGGCCGGTATCTCTGTATGCTGCGTCCTTGCGGGGATGTTGTCGGGAGTTCTCATGGATGTCGCGTTTTTTCTGATTCCCCTGCTTCTGGGCATAGCCATCGTCACGGACTTCCAGGAATGCAGCAAGCTCTTCATGCAGCCAAGTAGGAGGTCTGCGAAGGAGGGGCCCGCCGGCGTTCACCTGCTCGCGGGGTGGGTCTTCATCGTGCTGTCGGCCGTTCCTCTTCTGTCGGCGCTGATCAGGTTCCTCGTGGGCTGATCGAACGTCAACCACAACAGTTGAGGTGGATCGCGGTGTGACGGGGGTGGTCTCGACAGGAACGTCTGGCGTGGGGCCTCCGGGCTCCATGCCGGACGTTCCTGTTGGGTTCTCCTGTCGTGGCTCTGCGGGCATGGCTGCCGATGGTCCGGTCGACGACAAAGCGGGAAATGTCGTCGTCGGCGGCGACCTGCCCGGCGAGGCCACGGGCGAGCAGTCGGTCGAGGACCGGACGCCCGAGGGCGCCGGAGGCGGCGGTGGCGACGATCACGGCGCCACCCGCGACGCCCGGGTGGCGGTTGGTCAACCCGATCTCCCTTCCGGGGATTCGCTGTTGCTCACCGCGCCCTTTCGCATTCGTACAAGACGCAGGGTTCGCCGGTGGGCCAGTCTCGCTCAGGGGCGGTCGTATCGGGCAACCGGCACCGTCCTCCGGGGGCCCCGGATCCGCTGCCCCGCCACGTCGGGCGCCGGCCCGGCCGACGTCGTGCCGCGGGCCCGGACCACCCCGTCCGAAGAGCGTCGCGAACAGCAGGAGCGACAAGAGGAGACAGTCATGTTCTTCCGAACGTCAGCCCGGGTAGCAGCTCTTGTCGCCACCGCCGGTACGGCTCTGGTCGCGGTGCCCGCGACCGCCGGCGCCGCGACCACCGGCTACACCCCGCAGTCGGCCTGTGGTTCCAGCTATGAGACGAAGGACTCCTTCGATCTGCCGGGCGGTACTTCGACGGTGTACCTGACCTACAGCAGGTCGACCGGGCAGAACTGCGTCGCCACCATCAAGAACACCAGGATCGGCACTCCGACGCTGACCGGCGCCTACCTGACCTTCGGGGACGGCAGCGGCAGGCAGGAGGACGCCAGGAACTTCAGCTACTACGCCACGGCCTACATCTACGCGCCCGGGCAGTGCATCTACTACGGAGGCGAGGACTACAACTCCGGTGGCTGGTGGGGCAAGGGGCCGGGCTGGTGCGGCTGAGGCGGACCGGGCCCGGTCCGCCCCGACCTCGCGTTGACCCGCGCCGGACGCACTGAGGCCGGTAGGCGCTGATCCGCCGCCCGTGCCGTCGGTCGGGAGAGGTCTCTCGGCATCACTGCGCGGTGCCGTCCGGGTCTTGCCGCAGCTGGTCGACGAGCCGGTCGATCGCCGCCCGCGCCTCGCTCAGGGGCACGCCGGTCGCCTTGCGCCAGGTCCGGATCGCCTCGACGCGGTCGCCCGCGAGTGCGTGGGCGACGGCGAGCCTGGCGTGGAGGGGGTGGCCCGGGAGCCGGGCGGGGACGGGGCGGCCGCGTGGTTCGCCGGCCCGGCCGCTGGGGTCGTGCTCGTCGAGTGCGGCGTGCAGACCGTGGAGCGGTGTCCGGTCGGCCGGTCCTGCGGTGCGGACCGCCACCAGTTCCCAGTCGTAGTCCGTACCGCCGGGCTGGTCGTCCTCCGCCCCGAGGCCCAGCAGGCCGGGGTCGTCGATCAGTTGGCAGACGTTGTAGAGCAGGTCGTGCTGCATGGCCCGTACCACGTCGGTGAGATCGTCCGGGTCCACGCCGCACGCGAGGATCCGGTGCAGGGCGGCCGGGACCGGGTGCTCGGGGGCACCCTCGGACGGCCGGTTCCTGAGCCAGGCCTCGATCCACGAGGGCTGCCCGCCGGTGCGGCCGTCCTCGTCGACGACCAGGCTCCACAGGGCGTTGGCGAAGGCCTCGTGCGGACGGGCCGGCGGGCCCTCGGGGCCGGGATCCTCGTACCGGGTCGTCATCCGCCCACACTCCCACAGGGGACGCCGGGCGAACCAGCCGTCGCGGCTTGCCCGGGGGACGGACCGGGTGGCAGTGTCCGTTCCGGCCGGATGCCCGGCGGAACGGACGAATGAGGGAGACATGGTGGAGGCGGACCCCCGGACCGTGGCGGCCGCACCGGCTGGGGTCGCGCGAGCCCGGGCCGGGATCGCGCAGGGCCTTCCGGCGCCGCTGGTGGCGCTGTGGGAGGTGACGGACGGCCTGCTCACCGACGCCGGTACGGCCGTGTACGCGGCCGGCTGCATCGGTGAACGCAACACCACCTACGAAGTCGCGCAGTACGCCCCGGGGTTCGTCCTTGTCGGGGACGACAGCGGCGGCCGCGGGTTTCTGCTGCGTGCCGACGATCCCGGCTCGCCGGTGTTCTCCTCGGACCTGGGCGATCTGGACCCGGCGGACTTCGAGGTCGAGGCACCGGACTTCGCGTCCTGGCTCGAGGTGGTCTGCCCCGGTCCGCTCCCCGGTCTGGTCCCCTGACGAACGGCACCCGTACCCGCCGCACCCCGGCCGCACCACCGCAGTCCCTCGCGGCCGCCGCGGTCTGTGGGGAACGGCCCCGCGGCGGCCGGTCGGACCTCGCCGGGGCGCCGGGCGCCGGGCGGGTCCGGGAGGAGGAGCCGGACCCGCCCGGGACCCTGCTGCGCCCCGCCGCAGCACCGTCCAACCCGCCGTCGGGCATCCAAACCCGGCAGCTCGCGCGGGCCGCCGTGAGCGCTCCCGATGGATCGTCGGGTACGTGCGTCGGTTCACGCATGCGGTCCCTCTCCCTCGCTCGACGGCCGGTCCGAATGCGTACCCGCGGTGGATCCGGCTCCCCGGCCCGTCCGGCCGCGCCGGGGGCGAGGCGGTCTGTGCCACCTGTCGCGGAACCGGCCCCACCGGGACGCCGTCCGCGCCAGTGTTGCGGTGGTGCGAACGGGCGTTGCGGCGGGATCACGTATCCGCCAACAGGCCGATCCCATCATGTGGAAACCTTGATTCGGCCCCTCCGATCGTGGAAACCTCCTGTCGCCAGCACGCGCCGAGCCGAAGGGAGCAGTCAGATGACGACGCCTCAGCTGCTCACCCGAGCCGCGTCCTGTTGTCGGCGCTGACGCCTTCGGCGCCCTCCCTCCGTCCCCGGCCGGCCAGACCGATTGCCGTGTGGTGAGAACGGGTGCCGTCCGACGCGCCCCCGTCCGCCGTCGCCCCGGCGTGACCGCACGCCCACCGACATCCCTTTCCTCCTGATTTGCGAGCAAAGATGGCCCCGCAGCTCACCCCCGTCGTCCGCACGTTCCTCGACAGCCGCCCCGGCTTCCTGCTCGGTGAGGAGACCGGTGTCCGGGCCGCCTCCGGAGCGGTGCTCCCGGTGCTCGACCCCTCGTACGGCACACCGTTGGCGGAGGTCCCGGCGGCCGGGCCGGAGGACGTCGACCGGGCCGTCCGGCTGGCCGGGGCCGCCTTCGCCGACGGCCGCTGGCGGGCCAGGCCGCACCCCGAGCGGGCCGCCGTACTGCACCGGATCGCCGACCTGCTCCAGGCCAACGCGGAGCACTTCGGGCAGCTGGAGTCGCTGGACGCGGGCATCCCGCACGCGACGGCCCGGCACCTCGCGTACGGCGCCGCCGAAACGTTCCGGCACTACGCGGGCTGGACCGGCCGCCTCTACGGCGACGTCAACCCGACCGCGCCCGACGTGCACTCGTACACGCTGCGCCAGCCCGTCGGCGTGGTCGCGGCGATCGTGCCGTGGAACATGCCGCTGCTGATGGCCGCCTTCAAGCTGGCCCCCGCGCTGGCGGCGGGCAACAGCGTCGTCCTCAAGCCCGCCGAGCAGACCCCGCTGAGCGCCCTGCTGCTGGCCCGGCTGGCGCTGGAGGCGGGCCTGCCGCCCGGCGTGCTCGCGGTGCTCACGGGGGACGGCACGGCCGGTGCGGCGCTGGTCGACCACCCGGGGGCGGACCTCGTCGCCTTCACCGGCTCCACCGAAACCGGCCGGGCGATCCAGCGCGCCGCCGCCACGGGCGTGAAGCGGGTGCTGCTCGAACTGGGCGGCAAGAGCCCCAACATCGTCTTCCCCGACGCGGACCTGGACGCCGCCGTCGCCGCCGCCGGAGCGACCGCCTGGCAGCACTCCGGCCAGATCTGCTTCGCCGGCACCCGGCTGCTCGTCCACCGGTCGGTCCACGACGAGGTGGTGGAGCGCGTCCGCGCGGACGCCGCGAAGCTCACCGTCGGCCCGGCGTTCGACGAGGGCACCGACCTCGGGCCGCTGATCTCCGCCGCCCAGCTGCGCCGGGTCTCCGGCTACCTCGACCTGGCCCGCGAGGCCGGCCTCGACCCCGCCGGCCGGGTGCTCGACCGGCCCGGCCACTACGTCACCCCGACCGTGCTCACCGGGGTCGACCCGCACTCCCGGCTCGCCCAGGAGGAGATCTTCGGGCCGGTGCTCTCGGTGTTCGCCTTCGACACCGACGAGGAGGCGCTGCGCCTGGCCAACGGCACCGCGTACGGGCTGGCGGCCGGCGTCTGGACCAGGGACCTGAGCCGGGCCCACGCCTTCGCCCGGGACCTGCGCGCGGGCACCGTCTGGGTCAACACCTATGGCCTGCACGACTTCTCTGCCCCCTCGGGCGGCGCGGGCCAGTCCGGGCTGGGCCGCGAGCACGGGCGCGAGTGGATCCACGCGTACACCGAGCCGAAGGCCGTCCACGTCCAGCTCTGAGCACCGGGGCAGGCCCGTGCCCGCGCTACCCCACCAGCCCCGCAAGCCCCCCCACGAGGCAAGGAATTCATCACCATGGCAGAGTCGGCCGACTATGTGATCGTCGGCGGCGGCACCTCCGGCCCGGTGCTCGCCGCCAGGCTGGCCGAGGACCCGTCCGTCAGCGTGCTGCTGCTGGAGGCCGGCGGGCCGCTGACCCAGCGCGAGAGCCTGGCCCCCGCGCTCTGGCCGTACACCCTGGGCGGCGCCCTCGACTGGGGCTACGCCACCGTGCCGCAGCCCGGCCTGGACGGGCGCCGGGTGCCCTGGCCGCGCGGCCGGGTGCTCGGCGGCTCCTCCGCCCTCAACCTCGGCGGCTGGATCCGGGGCAACCGGGCCGACTACGACGCCTGGGCCGCGTACGGAGGCCCCGGCTGGTCCTGGGACACCCTGCTGCCGCTCTACCGCCGCGCGGAGGACAGCGGACGCGGGCCGGCGCCCTGGCGCGGCACCGGCGGACCGGTCCGGCTCCAGGAGGCGGGCCCGGCCGGCCCGTTGTACGAGGCTGTGCAGGCCGCCGTCGAGCAGGCGGGCTACGGCGGGAGGACCGACGTCAACGGGCCGGACCAGTTCGGCAGCGACACCCAGGAAATGATCTTCGTCGACGGGGTCCGGATCACGCCCGCCGCGGGCTACCTGGCCGATGCCGCCGCCGGGCACCGCCCCAACCTGACCGTCCGCACCGGAGTGCACGTCACCCGCGTCCTGTTCGAGGGCGATCGGGCGACCGGCGTGGCGCTCCAGGGCCCCGACGGGCCGGCCGAGATCCGGGCCCGCCGCGAGGTCGTCCTGGCGGCGGGCGCGATCGGCAGCCCGCAGCTGCTGCTGCTCTCCGGTCTCGGCCCCGCCGACGACCTGGCCGCCCTCGGCATCCCCGTCCGCGCCGACCTGCCCGGCGTCGGCGGCAACCTGCACGACCACCTGCGGGTGCCCTTCGTCGGCCTCGCCGCGCCGGGCGCCCCCGGGCCCGCCCCGGCCGTACCCACCGAGGAGAACCTGCGGCTCTGGGAGGACGGGCGGCGCGGCCCGCTGCGCGACCTCGCGGGCGGGGGAGTGGCCTTCCTGCGCACCGACCCCGCGCTCACCGCCCCGGACGTCGAACTGCTGCTCGGCACCGGACCGCAGCCCGGCCACGACCCCGCCCGCACCGGCTACCTGCTCGCCCCGGTCGTCCTCCAGCCGCGCAGCCGGGGCCGGTTGCGGCTCGCCTCCGCCGACCCGGGGGACGCCCCGCTGCTCGACCCGGGCTACCTCGGCGACCCGGCCGACCTGAACACCCTGGTCGCCGGGTTGCGCGCGGCCCTGCGGGTCGCCGCCCAGCCGGCGCTGCGCCCCTGGACGGCCGAGCAGACGCTGCCCGCCGACGCCACCGACGAGCGGCTCGCCGCCCACGTCCGGGCCACCGCCGACACCGTGTTCCACCCCGTCGGCACCGCCCGGATCGGCCGGGACGACGACCCGGACGCCGTGGTCGACCACGCCCTGCGGGTGCGCGGCGTCCAGGGCCTGCGGGTGGCCGACGCCTCGGTGATCCCGGTGATCACCCGGGGCCACACCATGGCGCCCGCCGTCCTCGTCGCCGAACGCGCCGCCGACCTGATCCGGCGCTGACCCCGTTACCGACCCCGGCCCCGGCCCGACGCCGGTCCCGTCCCCGATCCCTGGGAGCCCCCGCATGACCCCCGCCCCCGACGCCCCCGACGCCCGCGTCCGCCTGCTCTGGTACCTGACCAGCCCCGACGGCCCGCTGCCCTGGGAGGAGAGCGGCCGCTGGCCCACCGGCTTCGGCCACCTGCGCGAGCTGGCCCGCACCATCGACCGGCTCGGCTACTACGGTGCCCTGCTCGGCACCGGCCGCGACGACGGCCTGACCGTCACCGCCGCCCTGCTCGGCGACACCGAGCGGCTGCGCTTCCTGCCCGCCGTCTACCCCGGCCTGCACTCCCCGGCCAAGCTCGCCCAGATCGCCGACACCCTCCAGCGTTTCTCCGGCGGCCGGCTCCTCTTCAACGTCGTCAACGGGCAGGACGCCACCCTGGCCGGGTACGGCGTCCACTACGAGCACGACGAGCGCTACGACTTCAGCGCCGAGTACTGGGACGCCTACCGCCGGGTCCACCGGGGCGAGCACCAGGCGTACGAGGGCCGCTACGTCCGGCTCGCCGCGCGGCCCGACGACGAGGGACCGCTCTCGCCCTGGCCCAACGACCCGGTGCCGGTGCCGCTCTGGGGCGCGGGCACCTCGCCCGCCGGAGTCGCCCACTCCGTCGGGCTGCTGGACACCTACCTCAGCTTCGCCGACACCCCCGCCCGGCTCGGCGAGAAGTTCCGCCGGGTCGGCGCCGAGGCAGCCAGGCTCGGCCGCACCCTCAACTACGGCACCCGGTTCCAGATCATCGTCCGGGAGACCGAGGACGAGGCCTGGGCCGCCGCCGAGGACCTGCTCCACCGCACCGGCCACCGCACCGCCGTGGACCTCGCCGGGTGGAACCTGCGCGGCCGGTCCCTCGACGACTTCCGCACCGAGGACCCGGCCGTCGAGCGCCGGCTCGCCGCGCTGCGCGCCGGGCGGCTGCCGGAGGTCCGCGACCTGGAGGTCCACCCCAACGTCTGGACCGGGCCCAGCCTCTTCGGCTTCGACGTGGTCTCCCCGGCCTCCGGCACCTACCTGGTCGGCAGCGCGGAGAACGTCGCCGCCCGGATCCGCGAGTACCGCGCGGCGGGCGTCGAGTCGTTCATCCTCTCCGGCTTCCCGCTGATCGAGGAGGCCCACCGGGTCGCCGACCTGCTCTTCCCGCTGCTCGACCTGGACCCCGCCGACCCCGCCGACCACGCCGACCCTGCCGCTCCCGCCGCGACGCCCGCCGCCGCACCCGCCCTTCACGCCTGAGGACCCGCCACCATGCCCAGCCACCGCGTACTCACCGCCGCCGCGCTCGCCGCCGCCACCGCCCTGGCCGCCACCGCCTGCGCCCGGCCCGACCACGGCCCCGCCGCCGGAGCCGGCTCCGCCCCGCCGGGCGCCGTCAAGAACCAGGCCGCCGTGGACGCCGCCAAGGCGTTCCTGGCGCCCTACCTCACCCGGACCGCCACCTGGAACGGCCCGGCCGACTCGCCGCCGGTCGCCCCCGGCAAGACCATCGTCTACCTCAACCGCTGGACCTTCTCCGAGACCAACACCTACGTGGTGGAGACGGCCAGGAAGATCGCCGACTCGCTCGGCTGGAAGTTCGTCGCCGTCGACGTCAGCAAGGACTTCAACGCGGGCGTCACCCAGGCCCTCCAGCTCAAGCCGGACGGTCTGATCTCCATGGTCACCGAGGGCGACGCCGACAGCGCCGCACTCGCCCAGATCGCCGCCGCCAAGGTGCCGCACATCGACTTCACCCTCGGCACCACCGACTACAACCTCAGCAACCCCGGCATCAGCCACATCATCGACTACCACTACTACGACCAGGGCCGGATCACCGCCGCCCAGGCCGTCGTCACCACCGGTGGCGACGCCCGGCTCGGCCTCTTCCGGACCGCCCCCAACTCCTCCAACCGCCAGGAGATCCAGGGCATCAAGGACTGGTTCGCGCAGAACGGCGGCGGCGCCGTCGCCGCCGACCAGCAGATCCCGGACGGGCTCCACGGCACCCCCCAACTCGGCCAGGCCGCCGTCGCGTTCGTCCAGGGCCACCCCGAACTCAACGTCCTCTGGCACGAGTACGACGGCATCGCGATCAGCGCGGTGCCCGCCATCCGCGCCGCCGGGCTGGCCGCCAAGGTGCCGCAGATCTCCAACGAGGGCGATGCGCCCACCCTCAACTTCATCCGCACCGGCGCCGGCCAGATCGCCGACGTCGCGCCCTCGTACGGCTGGGCCACCTACGCGGCCTTCGACGACCTCAACCGGATCTTCAACAACGTCGAACCGCCCAAGGACGACGGCGTCCCGCTGCGCCTGCTCACCAAGGACAACCTGCCGCCCGAGGGCGAGCGCTTCGACGGCGGCTACGACTACGCGGGCCACTACCGCAAGTTGTGGGGTGTGAAGTGAGCCGGGCCCCGAGCGCCGCCCCGAGCGCCGCGCCAAGTGATGCCCCGACCGCCTCGGCCGGGGCCGGGAGCGCCGCCGCGCTGGAGGTCCGCGGGCTGAGCAAGTCCTTCGGCGCCAACCGGGTGCTGCGCGACCTCGCCTTCGCGCTGCGCCCCGGCGCCGTCACCGCGCTGCTCGGCGAGAACGGCTCCGGCAAGTCCACCCTGGTGAAGGTCCTGGCGGGCGTCCACGCCCCGGACGGCGGCGAACTGGCCGTCCACGGCGAGCCCTTGGCCCTGCCCCTCACCCCCGACCGGGCCCGCGCCGCCGGGCTGCGCTTCCTCCACCAGGACCTCGGCCTGGTCGAGGAGTTGACCGTCGCCGACAACCTGGCGCTCACCCTGCGCGAGCGCCGCCCGGCGCTCGCGCCCGTCAACCGGCGGGCCGAGGCGGCCCGCGCCGCCGAACTCCTGGACGCCTTCGCGGTGGCCGCGCCCGCCGGAGCCCATGTGGCCGACCTGCCCGCCTCGCAGCGCGGCATGCTGGCCGTCGCCCGGGTCTTCGGCGACGTGGGCGCGACGCCCGTCGTCTTCCTGGACGAGCCGACCGCCGCCCTCGCCGCGGACGACGTGGCCCGGCTGTACACGGCCGTCCGGCGGATCGCCGAGCGCGGCGCGAGCGTGGTGCTGATCTCGCACCGGCTGGAGGAGGTGCTGGAGGTCGCCGACCAGATCCTCGTCCTGCGCGACGGGCGCCTGGTGGCCGACCGGCCCAATCAGGGCCTGACCGTCGCCCGGCTGGTGGAGGACATGACGGGCCGCCCGCCGGCCCCCGTCGACACCGCCGCGCCGTCCCCGGCCGCGGGGGAGCCGGTGCTGGCCGTCCGGGGCCTGCGCGGTGCCCGGCTGCACGGCGTCGACCTGGAGCTCCACCCCGGGGAGGTGCTCGGCGTCACCGGCCTGGTCGGCTGCGGGCGCAGCGAACTCGCCCGGATCGTCGGGGGCTCCCAGCGCCCCGCCGGCGGCGCGGTCGAGGTCGACGGGCGACCCCGGACCTTCCGCTCGGCCGCCGACGCGATCGCCGCCGGGATCGTCAGCGTGCCGCAGAACCGCCACCTCCAGGGCGTGATCCTCGACCTCACCGTCCGGGAGAACCTCACCCTCGGCGACCTGCGCCCGGTCAGCGGGCGCTGGGCCGTCAGCGGCGCCCGGGAGCGTGCCGAGGCGCGGCGGCTGATCGAGGAGTTCGACATCCGCCCCGGCGACCCCGAGGCCGACGTCCGCTCGCTGAGCGGCGGCAACCAGCAGAAGGTCGCGCTCGCCCGCGCCGTCCGGCTCGCGCCCCGCGTCCTGGTCCTCGACGAGCCGAGCCAGGGCATCGACATCGGCGCCCGGGAGGGCATCGCCCGGGTCGTGCGGCGGCTCAGCGAGGACGGCGTCGCCGTGCTGCTCGCCACCTCCGACCTGGACGAGCTGATGGACCTCGCCGACCGGGTCGTCGTCCTGGACCGGGGCCGGGTCACCGCCACCGTCCCGATGGCCGGCACCGGGCGCGCCGAGCTCTTCCACGCCATCACCGCCTCGGCCGGTGCTCCCGCCGCCGGCTCCGCAGCCCAGAAAGGCACCGCCGCATGAGCGCGCAGGCCGCTGCCTCGTCCGCCCCGTCTACTTCGTCCGCCCCTTCTGCCCCTTCTGCCCCTTCCGGCCCTTCCGGCCCGTCCGCCCCGTCCGTCCGGTCCAGGACCGCCCTGCGGCTGGCGGCCCAGTGGTCGCTGGCCGGGCTGCTGCTCGCCTTCGTGGTCTTCTTCTCGATCGCCCGGCACGGCCAGTTCGACACCGGCACCAACGCCCGGGCGATCCTCTACGCCCAGTCCGTCACCGTGGTCGTCGGCATCTCGGCGATGATCTCGGCGACCGTCGGCGAGATCGACATCTCGATCGGCGCCGTGATGACCATGAGCGGCGTCCTCACCGCCTGGGCGTACGGCCAGGGCTGGTCCACCCTCCCGGCGGTCGGCCTCGGCCTCGCCTCCGGCCTGGCCGCCGGGGCGCTCAACGCGCTGCTGATCGTGCGCGGGCGGATCAACTCCTTCATCGCCACCCTGGCCGTGACCACGCTGCTCACCGGCTTCGCCCAGCTGGTCACGGGCGGGCTGACGCTCTACAAGTCCATCCCGAACGGCTTCAACGACGCGGTGGCCTCCACCGTCGCGGGCATCCCGCTGATGGTGCTGTACGCCGCCGCGATCGCCGGTCTGCTCGGCTATCTGATCTCCCGCACCCCGTTCGGCCGGCGGATGCGCGCCAGCGGGACGGGCCGGGAGGCCGCCGAACTGGTCGGCATCCGGACCTCGCGGTATGTCACGGCCGGGCTGATGACCGGCGCGTTCGTCGCCGCGGTGGCCGGGGTGCTGAACACCGCCCGCCTCCAGTCGGCCGGCCCCGACGGCGGCTCGGCGGTGATGCTGGGCTCGATCGCCGCCGTCTTCCTCGGCGCGGTGGTCTCCCCGCGCGGCCATCTCAACGTCGGCGGCACCGTCCTGGCGGTCCTGACGCTGGGCATCGGTATCTCGGGTCTGACGATGATGGGCGCGCCCTCCTGGGTGCCGGACGTCTTCAACGGCCTCGCCCTGATCGCCGCCCTGCTGATCTCCCGGGCGGGCCGCCGCACAACGAGGTGACCGCACGGACCACGCGGGCCCTGCTTGGAAATTCACTGCCGTGAGGCGCCAACGTCGCGTTGTCACATCTCTATTGCGCACCCATGGGGATGGCTAGCATGGGCGCTCCGCAAGGGATCAGCCAAGGTGAATGGGAGGAACCACCCATGAGTGCACTGGTACTGGACATCCGCGACGCCGGCCTGCTGGACATCGACGACGAGGTGATCGCGTTCGAGGACGAGTTCGACGCGGACCTCGCTCCGGCGGCGTGTCTCGCCGACCCGTTCGTCACC
Organism: Kitasatospora sp. NPDC088548; assembly: GCF_044753005.1. NCBI lineage: Bacteria > Bacillati > Actinomycetota > Actinomycetes > Kitasatosporales > Streptomycetaceae > Kitasatospora > Kitasatospora sp. NPDC088548. The sequence goes on along the minus strand of NZ_JBIVMI010000001.1, from coordinate 582,823 downwards.
TACGTTCCGACACGGTTCGACTGTGCGGTGAACTCCTGACCTTCGCCGCGCACATGGCCACCGGGGACACCGGGGACACCGGGGCCACCGGGTGACCGCCGCGCGGGCGACCGTGCGGCGGTCACCCGCGCGGTGTGCGGAGCGCGCCGGGCCGGACCGGGGGGAGTGGAGGACGAGTGCCGTCAACAGCACCGGCGGGCGCACAGCCGGACCCGGGTACGGCCGAGGCCCTGCGGGAACGGATCGCGGCCCTGGTGGCGTCCGAGCCCGGCGTGCGGCGTCAACTGCATTGCGATGACGACTGGTTGTACCTGCACGACCCGGACATGCCGGTGCTCGCCCACGGCTGGAAGCTGCATGTCTCGGCCCGCCCCGACCAGTTCCCCCGGCTGCTCGACCTGGTGCTCCCGGTCCTGCTCCGCCGCACCTGCGACGCCAAGTTCGCCGCCGGCGTCGCCGTGCTGCGCGAGCTGAACTCCGGGCTGCGCGCCGCGGCCGCCGTCGGCAAGGCGGTCACGGTGTACCCGCCCGAGGGTGAAGTGGTCTCGCTCGGAACGGAGTTGGCGAACGCGCTGGCCGGCTGGGACGGGCCGAGGGTGGTCAGCGACCGGCAGGTGCGGGCGGACGCTCCGGTCTACTACCGCTACGGCCTGTTCCGGGTCGCCGCCGACGACTCGGCGCTCACCATGGCCGGCCCGGACGGGCGGACGTTTCCCGGCCTGGCCGAGGCCAGGTACCGCCAACCACCGTGGGTGAGCGACCCGTTCGCCCCGTACCCCGCCGCTCGGCCGGCGACCACCCGGGTCGGCGACGGCCGCTACCGGATCACCGCCGGGATCACCCGCTCGCCGAACGGCCATGTGTACCGCGCGGTCGAGGCCGCCACCGGGCGGGAGCTGGTGGTCAAGCAGGCGCGGGCCTTCGTGGCCGAGGACGCCGCCGGCATCGACGCGCGTGGCCGCCTCCGGCACGAGCGCCGGGTGCTGGCCGCGCTGGCGGGTGTGCCCGGGGTGCCGCAACTGGTCGACTACTTCCGGCACGGCACGGACGAGTACCTGGTGAGCAGCGGCTGCGGGCCGCGCGACCTGCGCCGGGACGTGCTCGAATCCGGTCCGTACGACGCTTCCACCGGCGGCGGGGACGGCCGCGGGCGTGACTGGTGGTCGCTGGCGCGCGGCCTGGTGCGGGTGCTGGACGCGGTGCACGCGCACGGCGTGGTGATGTGCGACCTGAAGCCCGCGAACGTCGTGCCGGACGCGTCGGGCGGGTGTTCGCTGGTGGACTTCGGGGTCAGCGCCCTCGACGGCGAGCGCCCCGGCGGGGCGACCCCGGGCTACGGGCTGCCCGGCGCGCTGGACGCCCAACCCGCCGACGACTACTACGCGTTGGGGACGACGCTGCACTACGCGCTCACCGGTCTCGACCCGGTCGTGATCGACCCGGACCACGCGACCAACCGCGACCGCACCCTGGCCTGCCTCACCGGCGTGCTCTCCGATCCCCACCATCCGGCGGCCGCACTGGTGGTGGGCCTGCTGAGCTTCGACGCGGAGGAGCGCACGGCCGCCGCGGCGGCGCTGCGGGGCGGCGGGAGGCTGCCCGTCCGCGCCTCGGTCCGCCCGCCCCGCGTCACCGCCGGGCTGCTCGGCGACCTCGTCGACCACACGGTCACCGACTGCGTGCGGATGGCCCGCGAGCTGGTCGCCGCCGACCCCCGGGGCGGGGAGCCGCGCGTCCTGCTCTCGTTCTACGACGGCGGCGCCGGCCTCGGCCTCGAACTGCTGCAGCACGCCGAGCGCCCGGACGCCCGCGCCGCCGCCGCCTCGCTGGCGCGCTGGACGGCCGCCCACCCGGCACTCGGCCGTCTCAACCCCGCTCTCTACGAAGGCCGGACGGGCGTCGACCTCTTTCTCGCCCACGCGGCCGATCTGCTGGGTACCGCTCCGCCGGCCTTCGTGGAATGGCACCCGGCCGACGGCTGCCCGACGGACCAGACCGCCGGAGCGGCCGGCATCGGCACCGGCCGGCTGCTGCTGGCCGAACGGGCGCGCGCGGCCGGCCGCGCCGGGGAGGCGGAGCGGCACCTCGCGGTGGCGGCGGCGTGTGCCCACCGTCTGGTCACCGGCCCTCCCGCCGGGCCCCGGGAGACGCCCAACCCCGGCACCGCGGCACTCGCCGAGGGCTTCGCACACGGCCGGGCCGGCCTCGCCCACTTCCTCCTCGCCCTGCCCGATGCCCTGCCCGATGCCCTGTCCGATGCCCCGTCCGGCGCCCTGCCTGACGCCGGGCCCGAGGCCGCCGCGCGCCGCATCGTCGACGCCCTCGCCGACGACATCCCGCGCCTCGTCGAAGCCGCCGCCCGCCCCGGGGCCATCCGCCGCTACGGCTCCTGGTGCCGGGGCCTGGCCGGCATCGGCACGGTGCTCGTCCAGGCGGGCCGCCACTACGGCGAGGACGGGTACGTCACCCTGGCCACCGACGCGGCGGCCGCCTGCCGCGCGCTCGCCCCGAGGATGGGCCTGGTCGTCCAGTGCTGCGGCCTCGCGGGCGTCGGGGAACTCCTGATCGACCTGGCCCTGACCACCGGGGACGAACAGCACTGGCACGCCGCCGAGGAGATCGCCGGCTTGATCCTGACCCGCGGCGGCGGTCCGGTGGGCTCTCCGGTCTTCCCCGGCGGCAACCCCACCACCGAGTCCGCAGCCTGGGCCGTCGGCACCGCCGGGGTGCTCTCCTTCCTGCGCCGCCTGCACCGCCGCGGCGGCCCGAGGCTCGGCATGCTGCTCCAGAGCTGATCCGCGACCACGGCGGCAAGACCGTCGCGGTTGCCCAGGTCAGCGCCGCGTGGCTCGGAGTGGGAAGTCGGCGGGTCCGACTTCCTGGTCCGTCGGCCGACCGCCCCGAGCCGGCCTCGGCCGTGGCCTGAACGAGCAGCGAGGAACGCGGCGCTGCTGCGAAGCGCATTCCGCTGCCGCAGCAGGCACGGGGTGAGCAGACAGCCGGGCGCGCCGATGACCACCGGCTCCGACGGTTGCAGCCGACCCGCTCGGCCTTGCTGGGCTTGTGGCTGAAGCGGGCCGGCGGATCGTGCGGGAGACGAGCTCCACCGATGACCACGGGGCCGGGGCCGGGGCGGGGGGGCAGGGTTCCCGTCGGCAGCTGCTGCGGACGGTGAGTGCGAGGGACTGTGGCGCCTGCCCAGCCGGTGCCGAGAACGCCCGGTACGTGTCCGTCAACGATGGGGCCGGTGACGCGGTGTCCTGCCGGACGCCTCCGAGCCGGTGTCGTACGGCCGGGGAGCCGCCCGGCAGGCCGGGGGGAGTCAGACGGCCGTGCGGCCGCCGTCCACGGGCAGTACGGCGCCGTGGACGAAGCTCGCCGCGTCGCTGGCCAGGTAGGCGATCGCTTCGGCGATCTCCTCCGGTTCGGCCGGTCGGCCGGCCGGGGCCTGGGAGGCCAGGGCGCCGAGCTCCTCGCCCATGCCGACCGTGCCCTCGGTGCGCACCGGCCCGGGGCGGACGGCGTTGACCCGCACCCCGCGCGGGCCGTACTCCGCGGCCCACGCCTTGGTCAGCAGTTCGACGGCCGCCTTGCTCGACCCGTACAGGGCCATGCCCGCGGCCCCGTACGCGGCGACCATGGTGCTCACATTGACGATCGCACCGTGGCCCCGTTCGGCCATCGCCGGCGCGAGTTCCGCCACCAGGTGGAACGGCGCCTTCACATTCAGCGCGTAGACGGTGTCGACCTCGCTCTCCGTCGCCTTCTCGGTGGGCCCGAACGGGTAGACGCCCGCGTTGTTCACCAGGATGTCGACCCGGCCGCCGCCCAGGTCCACGGCTTGCCGGGCCAGTTGCCGCACCAGCCGCGCCTCGCGCAGATCGGCGGCGACGAAGTCGGCGCTGCCGCCGCCGGCGCGGATGGCGGCGACCACGGACTCGCCGCGGGAGCCGTCGCGGCCGGCGACCAGTACATGCGCTCCCCGCTGCGCCAGCAGCGCCGCGGTGGCGGCACCGATGCCGCTGGTCGCGCCGGTCACCAGGGCCACGCGCCCGGTCAGATCAAACGAACCCATGAGGTTGTCCTCCGTGTCGGAAAGGGTGAGCTGACATACGGGGAAGCGCTCCTTCCCCGAGGGATTCCGTTCTCGTCATCGGCGATTCCCGGGGCCCGCTTGACCAGCGACCACAGCGTGCGGCGGCCGAACAACCGACCCCGGTTGAGGTTCCCGTCCGGGGAGCGGATCGTGGGAGCGTCCCGGTCCGTCGTGCCGCGCGGCCCCGAGCAGGCGCGCGGCAGCCGAGCAGCCGTGCGCCACCCGAGCAGGGGCGAGCACGAGCACCCGAGGGGAACCCATGGCGTCCAGCAGACGCAGTCGCCTCCGCGCCGCCGCGGCGTTCACCGCGGCGGTCCTGGTGGCCGGCTGCTCCTCCTCTCGTCGAAGGCGAACGCGCGGGCGGCGGCGGAATCCGGCAGGTCGACGATGTGCACGCTGCCGGTGGGCGTGCCGCCGTCGCTGGAAAGGGTCGGGCCGCGGGCGATCATCTCCGTCGCGTACCGGTCCATGTAGGCCCAGTGCTCTTCCAGCAGTTCCTCGCGCAGCCCCTCGGAGCCGGGCCGATCGCGGTGGTGGACGAGGAACTCCGTGCCCGTAGGCTCTCTTGAACGAGGTAACCAGGTCGAGCGGATTTCATGGCGACGGCCGCTCGGCAGCCTCAACCGTTGACGGTCCTGCTCGTGACGACCTCGAACGCCGGGCCCTGTCCGCTAAAGTGAGGGCCGGGCCGTGACTGGCGCTGAGGTGGAGTACCACCGGGGAGCGGCCTGGCACTCTGTCGATGCCGTGCGCCTGGGCGACTCACCGTGAGGCTCAGGAGTGGCACGTGGCTTGGACAGAGACAGCTCGCCTGATGGACGGCACCGGTCTTGCCCGCCGCATCATCGAGAGCAGCACCGCGGCTGCCGCAGACCTCCGCCGACGCACCGGGACCGCCCCGTGCCTGGCTACCGTGTTGGTCGGAGAAGATCCGGCTTCGGTGACCTACGTCCGAATGAAGCGAGCCCGGTGCGAGAAGTCGGGCATCACGCCACGGCACGTGGCCCTGCCCGCCTCGATCAGCACCAGCGGCCTGATCGAAGCCGTCACCGACCTCTCCCAGGACGCCGGCGTGCACGGCATCCTGCTGCAACACCCCGTGGGTGCACACATCGACGAACGCGCCGCCTTCGAAGCGATCGCTCCGGACAAGGACGTCGACGGGGTGACCATGCATTCCTTCGCGGCGATGGGCTTCGGCCTTCCGGGCTTCGTGTCCTGCACCCCCGGAGGAATCATGCGTCTGCTGGAGGAGTACGACGTGGACCTCGCCGGGAAGCACGCGGTCGTGGTAGGACGCAGCGCGATCCTGGGCAAGCCCGCAGGCATGCTCCTGTTGGGACGCGATGCCACGGTGACGTACTGTCACTCGCGTACCACCAATCTGTCCGCGATCGTTCGGGAGGCCGACATCCTGCTCGCCGCGGTTGGACGGCCGCGTTTCATTACCGGCGCGGACATCAAGCCCGGTGCGGTGGTGATTGATGCGGGATACAACCCGGGCAACGTCGGGGACGTGGACTTCGAGACCGCCAGGAACCGGGCAAGTCTGATCACCCCCGTCCCCGGAGGTGTCGGCCCCATGACCATCGCCGTGCTCCTTGCCCAGACGCTGGAGGCGGCGTCACGTCAGCTCGGGACGAGTTGACGTGGGCTCTCGTGGGCCGGGCCGTCGCCCACGAGAGCCCTGGCTCACCGACACACCCCGGGCCCGCACCCGCACCAGCCGCCTCGAAGTGCTTCGCCCCGCCTGACCAGAGACGGGGCGAAACGACAGAGTTCGAATTCCACCAGCATCGTGCCGGGGCCCGATGCGCGGCCGCGGCATCGTCCCCGGTTACCGGGGCGGGTGGTGTAGTCGTTCTCGCCGTTCCACTCGTTTTCGACCCGCAGAGCGACCGGCTTCGGTAAGGGCGGACGGGGGCGAGGGTGGGTATGGCCGTCAGACGACGACGCGAATGGGCAGGGCGTCGGCCCGTCCGTAGGCCAGGACCTCCGGGAGGACCTCGCGGAACCGGGCGAGGTCCTCGGCCGGCGCCTCGATGGTGGCCTCGATCTCGGGGTCGTCCAGCCCCAGGGCCGCCAGGTCCGAGGGGTCCAGGCTCACCCGGAGGACGTTCCCGGTCAGCACGACTTCGCGCACACATCCGTACGCGGTCCCCTGATCGGCCGTGACCAGGCAGTGGGTGTCGAATCCCAGGGCGATGTCCTGCTCGTCCGGCTCTTCTTCGCCGGACATGAACAGCAGGATGAAGCCGCTGCCGTCCGCGTGCTCGGCGAGGCCGGCCTCGGCGAAGTAGCTGTCGGGGTCCGTATCCGCAGCGGCGGCCCGGGCGGTGAACCGATAGGTCATGGCACGGTTCTATCAGGGGCGCTCATCGAGGTCGGGCGGAGGGTTGGACGGGTACGGGGCGTGGCAACGGGTCAGCGGGGGCGCGCCGGGGCGAAGGGGATGCCGGAGGTCAGGCCGCGGTGGCCGATCATCAGGGACTCGCCGAGGAAGCTCACCCCGATGGAGAGCTGGACGGGGCGTGCGTTCTCGTGCATGCCCAGCTTCGCCGCCAGGGCGCCGAAGCCGGCCGTGACCGCCAGGGTGCTGATCACGGCGAGGAAGGTCCGGCCGGTGTAGCGCTGCCACAGGACGCCTTCCCTTTCGAGGAGTTGGACGGTGGCCCCGCGGAGTGCGCCGAGTACCGCACCGAGGGCGCTGCCGGTGATGACCCAGATGAGGTCGGTGCCGGTCAGGTCCTTCGCCTTGGTCAGGGACAGGATGCCGATCCCGGTCAGGATCACCGGGGCCGCGAAGAGGTCCCTCGCGTTGACCGGTTCGCCGGTCAGCCGTTTGATCACGACCGCGGTCACGACCACCGCGACGATCGCGGTGAGCAGCCAGGGGTTCACGCACGTACCACCCATCTTTATGGCAGGGTCGAGCTAAAAAGATGTTAGCCCGACCGTGCTATAACGGCAATGTGCCCAAGATCGTCGATCCCGTCGCCCGCCGCAGATCAGTGGCGCAGGCCGTCCTGTCCGTGGCCGCCCGGCACGGGCTGGAACACGCGTCGCTGCGCAACGTCGCCGACGAAGCCGGACTCGCCATCGGCTCGGTCCGCCACTACTTCGCCGACCACGAGGAGTTGATGACCTTCACGATGCGCGAGCTCGGTCAGCGCATCGGCGACCGCGTCCGCGCGCACGCCGAGCGGCTTCTCGCCCCCGACGGCGCCACCGACCGGCGGGCCGTGACGGAGGAACTCCTGGCCGAGTTCCTTCCCCTGGACGAGGTCCGCCGCCAGGAGGTCGCACTCTGGCTCGCCTTCACCGCCGCGGCACACACCCGCCCCGAACTCCGGCCCTGTGCGGCCGAGATGCAGGACGGCATGCACGCCCTGCTGTCCCGCGTGCTGTACGAAGCCCGGCGCGCCGGCGGGCTGCCGGGCGGCCTGGACATCGAACTGGAGAGCACGCGACTGGCCGCCCTCCTCGACGGACTCACGATGCAGGCGACGCTACGACCGGACCGTTACCCGCCGGAGCTGCTCCAGCAGGTGGTGCGGCGGCACCTGGACGCGCTCAAAGCGGGCAGCTGACCTCCGGGCGGTGAGCTCGGCATGCCCGGTCCGGGGGGTGGGTGGCACGGCCAGGGCCGCTTCGGACCGCTGCGCGAAGAATCGTGCGGGCATCGTCCGGAGGATCACGCAGACTGGCACCGTGACTGACATCAGCGTCGAGCTCGTACGCACTCTGGTCTCCGAACAGTTCCCCGAGTGGGGTGACCTTCCGGTCCGGCCGGTGGTCCGTCAGGGCTGGGACAACCGGACCTTCAGGCTCGGCGAGCAGCTGGTCGTGCGCCTGCCCAGCGCCGAGGGCTACGTGGCCGGCGTCGAGAAGGAGGACCGCTGGCTGCCCGTTCTGGCGGAGCACCTGTCGATACCCGTACCGGTACCGGTCGCGACCGGTCGCCCGGCGGCGGGCTATCCGTTTCCGTGGTCGGTGCGGCGCTGGTTGCCGGGAGAGACGGTCGAGGCCGCCACGGGCCTTGACCGGATGCGGCTGGCGCGCGACCTCGGGGCGTTTCTGACCGCCCTCCGGAACGTCCCCGCAGAGCAGGGCCCGGCCGGCGGCGGTCACTCCTGTGGCCGGGGCTGCCACCCCGGCGTCTACGGCGACCAGGTCGAGTGCGCGCTCGACCGGCTCAAGGATGTCGTCGATGTCGCGGCGTGCCAGGCCATTTGGGCGAGCGCGCTGGAATCGGCCTGGCCGTTCCCGCCGGCCTGGTTCCATGGTGACGTCGCCGTCGGCAACCTGCTCACCACCGACGGAAAGCTGTCCGCGGTCATCGACTTCGGCACCTGCGGCGTCGGCGATCCCGCCTGCGACCTCGTCATGGCGTGGACGTTCTTCGTCGGTGACGAGCGGAGAGCATTCCGGGAGGCCGTCGACCTCCCCGACGACACCTGGCGACGGGCGCGGGGGTGGGCGCTGTGGAAGGCGCTGGTGACCATGGCCGGACTGTCCAGCCCCGACCCCGAGGGCGCCCAGAGCCGGATTCTCGTCCAGGTGATCGAGGACCCGTTCATCGACTGATCAGGGGCCGGCCCGGCCGAGCTCGGTGTATCTGGGGGGAGAGGAATGGGAAGTCGGTGGGGCCGACTTCCCGGTCCGGTTTCAGGGGTTGGGAGTTGGGGGTGGTGCTGGGCTTGGGGTTGGAGGGGCGGTGGTGAGGGTCTGGATGCGGGGGACGGGGTCTGGGAGTCGGTGGGGAGCGGCCGGGTAGACCCAGGCCGTGAGAGCGAGGAGGAGGATCAGCGGGAGAAGGGTGAAGGCGCCGACGGCGCTGGGCGTGAGGGGGCGCTCAGGCGGCATGGGGGGCCTGGGCGGGGAGGTCGAGCTCGGCCCAGACCGTCTTCGCGTTCGGCAGGCGGGGGATGGTGCCCCAGCGGTCGGCGAGCGCGTCGACCAGGGTCAGGCCGCGCCCGGTCTGGGAGTTGGCGGTGCAGGTCGTCGGGATGACGGGGAGGCGGTCGCCCCGGCAGTCGGACACCTCGATCCGGAGGACGGTGCCGCCCTCGGGGGTGGTGGTGAGGGTGAGGGAGAGTTCGAACCTCCGCCCCGGGAGCCGCCCGTGGGTGCACGCGTTGGCCGCGAACTCCGCGATGATCAGGAGCGCGGCGTGGAACGGCTCGGTGGCGGTGGCATCCAGACGCCAGGAGGTGAGCTGGTGTCTGGCGATGCGTCGGCAGACCGCAGCGCCCTTGGGGGAGGCGGGGAGTTGGGTGGTGTGGGTGCGTGGAGTCGCGATGTCGAGGGGAATTTCGGACTTCATGAGACAAAGCCTGCCGGGTTGGAAGTACCCTGACCATGCCACAGGTGAGTACTGAGCGTGCTTGTGCGAGTGCGCACGGTTGCTTGTCTGGGTCGATGGGCGTGACCTGAATCAGACGCAAGATACGGGGTGATCGCAGTGGGTGGAGTGCGTGGTGGCGGAGCGAGTGGCGAAGCGCGGCCGGAGCCGTTGGAGGATCCCGAGGGTACGACGGACTTCTTCCGGGCCCTGGGAAAGCAGATCAAGCTGCTGCGGGAGCGGTCCGGCCTGACCCAGAAGGAGTTGGGCGAGCAGGTCGGCTACACGGAGGCCCTGATCGGCTCGGTCGAGCGGGGTCGGCGCACCCCGCAGCCGGAGTTCCTGGACAGCGCGGACAAACTCCTCGACGCGGGCGGCCTGTTGAGCATCGCGAAGGACGATGTCGCCAGCGCAAAGGCCAAGGCGCGGGTGCGTCACCCGGCCTGGTTCCGGGACTTCGCGGGGCTGGAGGCGGAGGCCGTCGAGATCCACGACTACAGCACGCTCGACATCCCCGGGCTGCTGCAGACGGAGGCGCGGGCGCGGGCGCTGTACGGGATGCGCCAGCCGCTGCAGGCGGAGGACGTGATCGAGCAGCGGGTCGCCGCCCGCATGGCGCGACAGGAGATCCTGACGTGCTGGCCTCGGGCCATGTTCAGCTGGGTGATCGACGAGAGTGTGCTGATGCGTCCCCTGGGCGGGTGGGACGTGCACCGGGGCCAGTTGCGAAACCTGCTGACGGTGGGGCAGATGCGCGGCATGTCGATCCAGGTGATGCCGCTGGACCGGACGGAGCACGCGGGTATGGGTGGCCCGTTCATTTTGCTCACCCCGAAGGGGAGAGCGCAGGTCGGATACGTCGAGGGGCAGCAGACCGGCAGGCTGGTCACGGACATGGAGGATGTCCGTATCATGGCCGCACGGTACGGCACCCTCAGGGCGCAGGCCCTCGCTCCGCAGGAGTCCCTGACCTTGATCGAGAAGATGCTGGGAGAACGATGAGCACGGAACTGGCGTGGTTCAAGAGCAGCTACAGCGGCAACGACGGTGGCGCCTGCGTCGAGGTCGCCGAGGCGCCCGGCACCGTCCATGTGCGTGATTCCAAGGACAAGAGCGGTCCGCAGCTGGCGTTCGAGCCGGCCGCGTGGAAGGCGTTCGTGGAGTTCGCCGCCGCTGCCTCGATCTGAGGCTCCCCAACGGCTCGTCGCTGGTCAGCGGCGGGCCGTTGGCGTACCGTCGAGCCGTCCGCGTTGTCCCAGGGATGGGGGAGCAGTGAGCACGGAACTGGCGTGGTTCAAGAGCAGTTACAGCAGCAACGACGGTGGCGAGTGCGTTGAGGTCGCCGAGGCGCCCGGTACCGTCCATGTGCGTGATTCGAAGGACAAGAACGGTCCGCAGCTGGCGTTCGAGCCGGCCGCGTGGAAGGCGTTCGTGGAGTTCGCCGCCACCGTCGAAGTCTGAGTGACTTCCGTCAGTGGCCCGTCGCTGGTCAGCGGCGGGCCACTGACGTACCGTCGATGGACCGTGTTGTCCCGGGATGGGGGAGCCATGAGCACAGACCTGGTGTGGTTCAAGAGCAGCTACAGCAGCAACGAGGGCGGCGACTGCGTCGAGGTCGCCGAGGCGCCCGGTACCGTCCATGTGCGTGATTCCAAGGACAAGAGCGGTCCGCAGCTGGCGTTCAAGCCGGCCGCGTGGAAGGCGTTCGTGGAGTTCGCCGCCACCGTCGAAGTCTGAGCGGCTTCCCTCAGCGGCCCGTCGCTGGTCAGCGGCGGGCCGCTGACGTACCGTCGATGGACCGTGTCGTCCCGGTACGGGGGAGCCATGAGCGCAGATCTGGTGTGGTTGCCTCTGGCCGGCGGAAACGTCCTTGACACGCCGCAGAGTTGACGGTCTTCCTTCCTGGTGCATCCTGCCTGTTTCGGGTTGTTCGGGACCGCTGTTGGTCACCCGTTGGTCACGTGACTATCGGGCACCGTGGCCCCCCACTTCGCTGCCGATGTCCTGACAGGCGGTGCATGTGCGCGCCACGATGGGTCACGCGCAGCCATGCAAGATCACGCAAGCAAAGTGACAGGAGGGGTGGCAACGCCAGTACGGTTCGTAGGTATCGATCCGGACACGGGGAAGTCGGGAAGCCCTACCGCCTGGGTCGATGAGGACGAGCGAGAGATCTTGCTCCAGGGGTGGGACCCCAGTACCAAGAAGCTGGCGGAGATCCATGCCGCCGGCCACGGGCCCGACCACGACAACACGATCCCCGACGACGAGTCGGTGATCAGGATTCCGTTCCGGATGATTCCGGTCTTGAGGAAGGCTTGCGATGACGCAGAGCGCTCCCAACTTCGATGAGCTGCTGAAGGCTGCCCGGGTCTCTGCCGTGCACCTTGAGATGCGCGACGCCTACGGCGTTGAGGACGAGGCGGAAGACTTCGCCAACTGGCTGTCCTCTGGCCAGAGGGACGTTGATCCGGAAGGCGAGTACTGGAAGCCCTGGGCCGAGGCGATCTCCGAGAAGGTCAGCCAGGGAGTGACGGTCAGGCGTGCCCGGATCATCTCGGAGCCGGTCACTGACTACATCAAGTACGAGCATGCCGGGACTGTCGTGAACCTCTCGGCCGGCGAGCAGGTCCGTTGGCTGCCGCGCCGTCTGGCGTCAGACATTGCCCTGCCGGGCAATGACCTCTGGATCTTCGACGGTGACAAGGTCCTGTTCAACCACTTCACCGGTACAGGCGATTGGGCGATGCCCGGCCTTGAACTGCGGACCGAACCAGCAGTCGTAAAGCTCTGCGTGGCCGCGTTCGAGACCGTTTGGGAACGCGGCGTCCCTCACGAGAAGTACGAGGTCTGATCTACGACGACACCGGATAGCCGGCTCATGTCTCTGTCGCCGTCTTCGTCTGCTCAAGCAGCTCGCGAAGCAGTCGCTAGAAAGCTCCGAACCCTCAAAGGCGAAGCTCGACTCAAGGGCAGTGAGTTGGCCGCCCGGTGTGGCTGGAGTGAGTCCAAGGTCTCACGAATCGCCCACGCGAAGACCCCACCATCCGATGACGACGTTCTCCGGTGGTGTATGGCCTGTGGCGCGGAGGACCAGGCCGCAGACATCATCGCAGCCAATCGCCAGGCCGACGAGATGTACGTCGAGTGGCGCAAGGTCCACCGAGACGGGATGAAGTACGCCCAGGACAGCGAGACGGAAGAGCTGGAGCGGACACGACTGACCCGTGTCTACTGCTCCAATGTGGTCCCGGGGCTCGCGCAACGAAGCGGCTACGCTACAAGCCTGTTGGCGGCCACACCGGGATCGAGTACACCGTCAGCACCTACACTGAGCAGCAGGTCAGCCCCGAGTTCCGCGCCGAGTTCATCCGCACCCTTGAGCACCTGGACGAGATCCGATACTGGCTCTCTCCCGCCAGCGGCACCGCGCACATCCGCCTGCCCTGCCCGGTCTGCGGCTGGGCGGAGAAGTACGCCGACCGTACCCGACTGCTGGAACTGGACGACAGCGGAGCCTTGTTCGAGGCGGTGTGCTTCGACCACGGTCGGTACGAGGCCGACATCACGCCGCTCGGTGGCGGCTACATCGACCTGGCCACCCTGTACCGCAACGTGGTCAAGGAACGGTCTTACCGGTCCGATGACGGCGCGCTTCACGTCATGGTGAAGGGCGGCGACTGGGCGCCCGGTTGCCAGCTGGTGGACGGAGCGCACGCCGCCATCGGCGAGGCCTCCGGCCCGCTGCCCCTTCGCATCTTCGCCCCTCAGATCCTCGGCAGCGACGGAGGGAAGCTCTCGAAGAGCCTCCTTCGTGAAGCTGCCGACGCCGGACTCGTGGTGGAAGGCGTCCCCTCCAGGTGGCTGCTCGACCCCTCCGACTGGCCCGGCACCCACGCGGACTACGTGAACGCGCTCTCGGGACTCGGCGAGCTGATGCTGAGCAACCCGAGGCACTTCTACCGGTCCTACACCACGACCGCATTGGAAGCCCTCATGACCACCCGCCAGCCTGCCCAGTCCCAGTCTCAGGCGCATGGCCGTCCCCGCAACATCCAGATCTACAAGCAGTACTTCGACCTGATCGCCAGTGGCGAGAAGACCGTTGAGGTCCGCGTCGCCTACGACTCCATGAAGCGGATCAAGGCCGGCGACCTGCTCAACTTCACCTGCCGGGAAGAGCAGTGCCTGACCCGGGTGACCCGGGTCGGGACTTACCGGACGTTCAAGGAGATGTTCGGGACCGAGGACGTGAAGGCGGTCAGCCCGCGCGCGACCGAGGCCGAGCAGCTGCGAGCGATTCAGGCGATCTTCCCAGCGGCCAAGGAAGCCCTCGGAGTCATCACGTTCGAGATCGAGAGGGTGAATCCCGATGAGTAGTGACAGGCGGAAGGTGCTGGTCGTTTGTAAGGGAAACCACTGTCGTTCCCCGATCGCAGCCCTGATCATCGCCGAGCGATCCGGAGGGGCACTTGACGTGCGGTCGGCGGGCATCCGCAACTGGCATGTGGGCAAGCCCGCGCACCCGCTGATGATCGAGGCCGCCGCCGCGTTCGGCTACGACCTGACCGAGCACCGAGGCGCCGCGCTCGACGCGGAGCTTCTCAAGTGGGCTGACGACCTGATCGCCATGGACGACGAGACCGCCCTTGCCGTCGAAGTGCTCGCCGGTCCGGACCGGCCGGTGAGGATCCTGGCGTCGGGCATCGCCGACCCGTGGGGCGGTGGTCCCGAGAGCTTCGCCGAAGCCATCGTGGAGATCCAGGAAGCCGCAACACTGTTCTACGCGGCATAGGCCGCCCGTGGCCGCCCCGGCGTCCGTCGTTCCCCCGTGGCGGATGGCCGGGGCACCATCACGTCCACCAGCTGTCTCCGAACCCCTCGGCAGACGCTGTTCCTGGAGATCAACGAAGCCACCGAGGTGCCCGGCACCGTCCATGTGCGTGATTTCAAGGACAGGAGCGGTCCGCAGCCGGCGTTCGCCCCGGCGGCCTGGCGGGCATTCGTCGAGTTCGCCGCCGCCGTCGAAGTCTGAGCGGCTTCCCTCAGTGGCCCGTCGCCAGCGCCGCATCGGACAACGTTTGCCCTGTTGTGACTAGGACTCAGCGTTTGAGGGGCGCGTTGGCAAGGGGCCCCTGTTCCAGCCAGGTTCCGTCGCGCATGATGACTCGTCCGGGTAGTTCCTGCTCGCCTCGCCAAGCACGCACCGTCTTCGGCACCACGCGCACATACAGGTACGACCCTTCCTCCGCGCGTGGGTCCCACCCGAACTTGTCGGCGAACGCCTGGGCTGCATCTGCGGGCACATCCTGGGCCGAGAAGCCCTCCGCCTCACCCTGGAGGAGCACCACATCGAAGGTGTCCGGCAGTGCCAGTCGTACGCGCGGCTCTTCGCGGACGTTGCGCGCAGTCACTGAAGTGCCGCTGGTGCACATCCACACTGCTCGCCCGTCCCACAGGAACCACAGGGGTACCTGGTGCGGCCCATGCTCAGGGTGGGCCGTCGACACCCATACGTCCCGCTCGGCGATGAGCCGTTCCAGAGTGTCGCGTACCCGCTCCGCCGTCTGGCGCTGAATGCTTGCCGTGGTCATGATCGGCGATCCTAGCCACCGGGTTTCAGGCGCGCATGAGGCGCGCGACCTACGTCCAGCGGCCGACGAACCACTCAGCCCTCGCCCCGGGGCGGCCAACGGGGTGCTCGGCGTGGACAACGGAAGTGCTCGGTCACATGACGCGTCGCCCCGGTGATCGCCAACTCGGGTGTCGGCCCGTCAAGCTATGCCGCCCGGCTCGGCCGGCTGCCGGTCCCTCAGCTGGTCGATTGCGCTTCCGCCGTGATCGGCACCGGGCTGCCCAGGGCGTTGCAGTCCGGTGACACGGAATGCTCTATTCCGTCGATTGCTCGCACTAGGTTCGGTCGTGCAAGCCGCCGCATTGCCTCGCGGTTCCCGCACGAAAGAGGTTGGCAGTGTGCGCGCCCTCACCCCGTACTGCGCTCAGGAGAACCCGCATGTCCCCCTTGACGACCCGCCGCGCGGCCACCGTTCGCACGCTGGCCGGCACCGTCCTGGCAGCCGCTCTGATCGTCCCAGCCGCGACAGCCTGCAGCTCCGCGTCCGACGCGCACGGCACTACCGCGGCAACCACGCCTGCCGCGCCCGTCACGCCTGCGCCCGTCACGCCTGCCGCGCAGGGCACCGCCGCTCCGGCCACCGCGACCGGCACACACAGCACCACACCGGCTGCCCCGCCCGCTTCGCCGGCCTCGCCCCGGGCCACCGCACCGGCCACCACGGCCAAGGCGAAGCCCCCGGTCCACACCCAGCCCCTGGTGGACGGCAGCACGGCCGAGGTCCAGGAGGTCGGGGCCCAGCACTACGTCGCCAGGATCGTCCACAACGGTGATGTCCTCGCCACGCTGGAGACGACCGACTCCGACGCCGGACTGGACGCCAACGACATGTTCGTCGTGCTCTCGCTGGACGGCCAGGTCCACTCCTGGATGGGCGGCGGGCACCAGGGACCGGGCACGTTCAAGCTCGCGGGCGGTTGGACGGCCAAGGTCACGAAGATCGGCGAACTCCGGTACCGCGCGCAGATCCTCGGCAACGACAACGCCGTGAACGGCACGCTGGAGTCGAACCAGCAGGACGTCGGAGGCGTCGCCAACGGCGTCTACATCGTGCTCACCGCCGGCGGCGAGATCAGCGCCCACATGTAATGAAGCACTACTGGGCAGCGGCAGGTCACTGACGTACCGTCAATGGGCCGTGCTGTCCCGGGACGGGGGAGCCATGAGCACAGACCTGGTGTGGTTCAAGAGCAGTCACAGCGACAACGAGGGCGGCCAGCGCAGGCTGATCCGGCGCATCCGCAGCTTCAGGCCGCTCGGGGCTGGGCCGCCTGGGCGCTGGTCATGAACGCCCGGGTGGCGCAGGCGCTGGAGCTGTTCCAGGTGATGGGTCGCGAGGTGGCCGGCCCCTGGCGCTACTACGACGATCCGCAGGAGGCCTTCGACCGGATGCGCGAGATCGCCGTGCAGGCGATCGCTCGGGCGAAGGCCTAGGTCGTTTGCCCTCGGCGATTCCACCAGCTGGAGCAAAGGGCGACTGTAGATCAGGTGGGCGGGTGCGCCTGGTCCCACGGCACCACCATGGGGGGACGGATGACCGACGTCGAGGTGCGGTGGCGCGGATGGCCGTCGAGATGGCGCATCTGCAGCTCCATGTACGGCGTGGCCTCCCGACGCGCCTTGAAAAAAGTTACGGGCCGTTGTCAATCCGGCCCCGTCAGGTTCGACATCATGATGTGTGGTGCCTCGCCACACGATGACGCGACAAGACCTGACGAGGAAACACGTGAATCAACTGCTCAGAGTCATGAACTTCAACGTCTCGAGTGACGGAATCGGTGCCGGTGAGCACCAGAGTCTCGACAGACCGTTCGGCTATGACCACCCCGAGAAGCTGTTCGCCTGGGCCGGAGCCACGGCGAGCTGGCCGATGCGCACGGATCCCGGGGGGAGCCGGGGCCTCGACGACTACTTCACGCGAGACTTCGCACGCAACATCGGTGCCGAGATCATGGGCCGCAACAAGTTCGGGCCCCAGCGCGGGCCGTGGCAGGACCACGAGTGGCGTGGCTGGTGGGGTGACGAGCCCCCGTTCCGCACTCCGGTGTTCGTCATGACTCACCACAGGCGTCCGTCGTTCACGCTCTCCGACACCACGTTCCACTTCGTCGACGGCGACCCGGCCACGGTCCTCGAACGGGCGCGGGAAGCGGCGGAGGGCAAGGACGTCCGACTCGGTGGCGGGGTTACTGTCATCCGGCAGTTCCTTGATGCCGACCTCGTCGACACCATGCATGTGGCGGTCTCGCCGGTGAAGCTCGGGTCCGGGCTGCGACTCTGGGAGTCCCCCGATGAGCTGCTCGACCGGTTCCACCTGGAGGTCGTGCCCAGCCCGAGCGGCGTTACGCACCACCTGTTCTGGCGGAGGTGACCGCGAGGGCCCACTCGGGATGCCGGCGCGGTGGATGTCGGCATCTCATTGACATCCTCTCCGTGCTTCAGCGCGGGGAGGATGTCAAATCACCGGCGAGAACCGACCTGTCCCACGTAGCCCGCACGGGGACGCACCCGACGCCTACTCGTCGGAGCGCTGTCGATGGTGCTGCTGGCCGGGGTGTGCGTGTTCGCCGCGTCGGCCAGCATCGTGCCCACGTCGTCGCAAGCGGCGGCCGGCGACCCGTTCGATTTGGCGGATCCGGCGGATCCGCAGGTCCTCGCCGTTGCCCTCGAAGAGGACGTCGCCGGGGGCGTTGGTGCCATCTGCTTGGATGGCGGACATGAGCGACGCCGCGCAGATGTGGATCACCGCAGTCCCCCCGTTCGGGCCGGACGAGCGCGGTGTCCTGATCGGGATCGACCTCCAGACCGACGACCCCGGTCAACTCGTGATCTCCGCCCTGACCGACCGGGGGCACGAGGGCGAGGAGGGCGTCTTCTACCTTCTCCCGGACGACCTCTGGGCCCGGTACGAGCGGACCGGTGACCGGCTCGCCGTCCGCGTGCTGGCCTGGCCCGAGTCGATCGACCAGCAGCTGGCGGGGGGCGACGACGCCTTCCGGGAGGCCGTCGCCGGTCTGCGGCGTGACGACCTCGTCGACGGCCGGGTCACTCTGCTGCGCCGGGAGATCGAGACGGACTTCCTCGCCGCCCCCGAGCAGGGTGTCCTGCTCATCGAGCATGCCGGCCGGGCGACGCTGCCGGAGCTGTTCGCCGCGTTCGAGCAGGGCGAGACCGGGTTCGCGGTCATCGGCGCGGACTGATGGGCGTCTTCCGGGACTTGGCGGCGCGGTGCGGGAGCCGGACGTGGCCCGACCGGCTCCCGCCGCGCCCTGGTGGACGGCGTGACGGGAGCCGGGTGTGCCGGGCGGCTGCGGTCAGCGGGTGACGTTCCAGACCAGGCTGCGGGTGAGCGCGGGGGTCAGGGCCGGGTCGATGACGGACGGGGTGGGGTCGGTCGCGACGGCGCTGAGCTTGTGCGTGGTGGGCTTGGAGCCGGCCTTGCCGAGGTCGGACATGGCGATCGTCCTGCGGTCGCGCAGGGCCGTCACCTCCTTGCCGTCGAGGTACCAGCGCAGGCGGGTGCCGGAGACGGGGAGGTCGACGGTGAGGCGGTCGGTCGCGGTCAGCCGGGTGGTGGTGGGCGTGGCGCTGGAGAGGGTGGAGGCGTGGCGGTAGAAGCCGGCGATCATCGCCTCGCGGCCGGGGAGGTTGAACTCGCGTCCGAGCGACCGCATGACGGAGTTGTCGGTCGGCCGGTAGAGGCCGGACGGGTAGTTACTGGCGCCCGCGTAGGCGCCGACGGTGCCGCCGTCGGGTGAGGTGCGGCCGAGCCAGCGGTACCACTTGGCCTGGTCGTGGCGCATCCGGTCGGCGGTCAGGGTGGTGATGTTGGCCTGGGCGGGTTCCGCGCCCTTGTAGGGGCCCTGGCCCTCGGCGACGTACTCGTCCGCGAGCTTGCCCAGGGAGTGGCCGGTCTCGTGCACCGCTATCTGGCCGGACGCGCTGTTGCCCCCCGCCACGGTGGCGATGCCCTCGTAGCCGAGCGGGGACTGGATGCCGCTGTAGCCGGCGCCGCCGTACTTGGCGGTGTTGGCGACGACGATGACGAGGTCGGCCTGCGGGGCCTTGGCGGCGTAGCCCTCGACGGCCTTGACGTCCACGCAGAGCAGCCGCTCGATGTTGCTGCACCAGAAGTTCGAGCCGAGCGCGGTCTTGCGGACGGTGCTCTGCTTCGGGTCGCCGGAGACGCCCGACTGCGCGGAAACGGCGTTCACGGCCCACACGTTGAACAGTTTGCGGTAGCTCGCGTAGGGCTCGACGGCGCTGATGTCCTTCCACTTCGCGGCGGCGTCGGTGCGGAACTTGCCCTGCTCCGCCGCCGTGTAGCCGTCGCCGATCACGACCACGTCCAGTTTGGTGTCCGTGCTCCCGTTGTTGACGATCGAGGTGACGGTGCCGTCGCCCGCGGCGGCCGCGGCCATGGACTGGGCGCCGACGAACGGGGAGGCCGCAGGGACCCTGGTCCGGCTGATGGCGCCGTCCTCGGCGAAGACCTCGACCTCGGGATCCTCCAGGGGCGCGGTGATGCCGATCGGGGCGGCCGGAGCGGCGACCGCGGGGCCGACGCCGATGGCGATGCCGGCGCCGAGGGACGCCAGCGTCGTGGCGCCGGCCAGGAGGACCGAGGTGAACCTGCTGTTGCGCAAGGGAGTTTCTCCGAATCGGTTGGCAGCGTCGAGCGGTGACGAGCGGGCGTGACCGTGCGGTCGGCCGACCCGGCATCCCGGGGGGGGCCGGTACGGAAGATGCCTTGCACCTGACAACACCGAAATGACGGAGCGTCGGCTAACTGACGGTCATGGCGCGCCCACCACCTCACTGGTGGATACGGGCGGATCCGCTCGGTCGGTTCACCCTGTGCTCGACAGTGGCAGCGCCTCAGGGAGGTCGCTGCCGCCGGGAGTGCCGTCAGCCGAGCGTCTTGCGCATCTTGACCGAGGTCGTCTCGTAGCCGAGCGACTCGTACAGGCCGCGCGCGCCCGTGTTGAACCCGAAGACGTTCAGGCCGAGGGTGCGCGCGCCCTGGGCCCGGGCGTACTCCTCGCCGAGGAGCATGGCCGCCCGGCCGAGGCCCCGGCCGCGGTGGTCGGCGTCGATCGCGATGTCCCACACCCACCAGGCGCCCGCGTCGTCGCTGGTGTCCGGCCCGATCCAGAGGTGGCCGACGGCCGCACCGGCGTCGTCGAGCACGTCGAACACCGCGTGACCCGGCGTCGGTGCCCCGGACGGGAAGGAACGGGCCATGCCCTCCTCCGCCTGCCGGTGGGCGTCCTCGGGGGTGTGCCCTGCGGCCACGAGGTCTTCGGCGTACGCGGTTCGGCTGCGGTCGAGCCAGCCGGGGAGGCGGTCGGCGTGCAGGTGGCGGAGGGTGGCGGGCACGGGGTCAGCCTCCCACACCACCCATCGCGGGCCTCACCTCGCCCCCCGGGCCGCCGAACCCCGGTGTCAGCCGCGCCGCTCGGCGAAGGGGCCGCCGGCGGTGAAGGCCAGCCCGGCGAAGCGTTCGCCGATGCGGCGGTGGGTGGCGGTGTCCGGGTGGAGCTGGTCGGGCAGCGGCAGTTCGGCGAAGTCGGCCTGGCCGTACAGCTCGCGGCCGTCGAGGTAGTGCAGGTTCGGGTCCTCGGCCGCCCGCTGCGCCACGATCCGGGCCAGTTCGTCCCGGATGACGCCCAGGGCCAGCTTCCCGTTCGCGCGCTCCGCCGGATCGCCGGCCGCCCGGAACCGTATCTGTCCGGTGCTCATGCCGCTGAAGTCCGGGGCGCTGGGGCCGGGCGTGTCCTCGTGGATGGGGCACAGGATGGGCGAGGCGACCAGCAGCGGTGCGGTGGGGTGGCCTTCGCGGACGGTGTCGAGGAAGCCGTGCACGGCGGGGGTGAAGGCGCGCAGGCGCATCAGGTCGGTGTTGACCAGGTTGATGCCGATCTTGACGCTGATCAGGTCGGCGGGGGTGTCCCGCAGGGCGCGGGCGGTGAACGGGTCGAGCAGGGCGTTGCCGCTCAGGCCCAGGTTGATCAGCTCCACACCGCCGAGGGAGGCGGCGACGGCGGGCCAGATCGCGGTGGGACTCGCGGCGTCGGAGCCCTGACTGATCGAACTGCCGTGGTGCAGCCAGACCTTGCGGCCCCGGTCCGGCACGGGCTCGACGGGGGCGTCGGTGCGCAGGGCGATGAGTTCGGCGGTCTCGTTGTGCGGCAGCCAGATCTCGACGTCCTTGACGCGGTCGGCCAGGCCGGTGAAGCGGACGGTGCCGGGCGGGCCGGGCTCGGTCGTGGCGGTGCGGGCGGTCATGTCGATGGTGAGGGTGTTACCGCCGGTCACGGTGGACTGGCCGGCCGGGCGGCCGTCGACGAGCAGGTCGTACACGCCGTCCGGCCGGGGCGGGGCGCCCACGTAGACCCGCTTGGTGGGCAGCGTGTCCAGCTCGACGGCGGTGGCCCTGGTCCGGAAGACCAGCCGCACGCCGGAGGGCTGGGATTCCGCCATGGCGAGCTGCCCGTCGGTGTACTGGGCGCGGGCCCGGGCGGGGAGCCGGTGCGGCAGCACCCCGTGCGCGGTGCGCTCCAGGTCGAGCGCGCCACGCAGGAGGTCCGCGGTGACGGGTGTGGTGATCCAGTCGTGCTCGGTGGTGTGCATGATCTCAGCCTATTGATCGGAGTGTTCGGAAGGTCCGGAGGGTTCTGCGTCCTCGGCGGCTCCGAGGTGCCGGTGCGCGTGGTCAGGGCGCGCGCGGCCAGGGCGTGGGCCGGTTCCGCAGCGGGGCGTCGAGCGCGTCCAGGACCCGGGTCCAGGTGTCCTGGGTGTCGGGGCACTCGGGGCCGTGGACCACCATGACCGGCCGCGGATCCGGGCCCGTCCGCCAAAGGGGCGGACGGGCGGGTTCTGTGCGGGTGTCCTCCCCGGCCGGTACCGCTCGCGCTGGTACGACGGTGCGGACAAGCCAGGGGGGTTGCGCAGAGACGAGGTAGCCCAGCGCCATGTCCCACCACCTCAGCGGTCCCAGCCTTCGCTCCCCCCGGGGCGACGCCCGGCTCGACCTCACCGACCTCTTCGCCTTCCCGGCCTCCGACGCCTCCGGGCGCACCGTTCTGATCATGAACGTGAACCCGTACGCGCCCACCCGGGCCGCCGAGTTCCACCCCGACGCGGTGTACCGGATCAACATCGACAACGACGGCGACAACCGCGCCGACGTCGCCTACTCCTTCGTCTTCTCCGCCCCTGACCCCGCCCCGGGCGCAGGCACCGGAGGTCAGACCGTCACCGTGTACCGCGCGACCGGCGGCGCCGCGCAGAAGCACGAGGCGGGCGGGGAGAAGCTCTTCGCGGACGTCCCGGTCGCCTTCGGCGACGCACCCGACATCGCGGAGGCGGGCGGCTACCGGCTCTCCGCCGGCCTGCGGAGCGACCCGTTCTTCGCCGACCTGGAGGGCATCGTCAACAACTTCCAGTGGACCGGCAGGGATGCGATGGAGGACGCCAACATCTTCGGCATCGCGCTCGAAGTGCCCGACGCGGACCTCGGCCCGGACCCGACGATCGGCGTCTGGGCGCGGGTCAGCCTCCACGTGGACGGCCAGTTGCTGTCGGTGGACCGGGGCGCCCACCCGTCCCTCACCGCGTACTTCAACGCCGAGGAGGTCAAGGACGCCTACAACGCGGGCGAACCGGCCGACGACTGGGAGAAGTACCGCGAGGCGTGGACGGCCGTGCTCCAGCACGCCGGCGACTACACCACCCAGGCGGCCACCGAGACGCTGAAGCTCGTCCTGCCCGACATCCTCCGCTACGACCGCTCCCGCCCGGCCGGCTACCCCAACGGCCGCACGCTCAGCGACGACGTGACGTCCGCCCGCCTCACCATGGTCTCCGGCGGCAAGATCACCAGTGACCACATCCCCCCGCACACCGACCTGCTCCCCACCTTCCCCCACCTCGGCCACCCGCACCCGGTCAAGTGACCCCCGGGGGCTGCCCGTTCACCCCGGGCAGCCCCGCCCGGGGCGTATCCTCCTGGCGAAGCCCTGGGCGGATGGAGCGATCCAGCTGCGGGGTATATAGATTTCTGTATAGTTGTGAGCGTGAGCGGTCCATGGCAGATCGAGATCGAGCCGGAAGTTCGGCAGTGGCTGGAACTCCTCCCGGACACCCAGTACGACAAGGCTGAGCGGGCGGCCGACATGCTTGCGGCCCAGCCGACCACATTGGCGGAGCCATACTCCCGCCATCTCGGTGGCAAGGTGCGTGAGCTGCGATTCACCATGGACGGTACTGCCGTGCGGATCACCTACTGGCTTGCCCCTGACCGGCGCATCGTATTGTTGACGGTGTTCCGAAAGACACGGCAGCGTGAGGCGGTCGAGGTCGAACGCGCCCGGCAGGCGCAGAAGGTGTGCGAGGCGGACCACGGTCCTGCGGAGCACGGCTATGACCGGAGCAAGGAGGAGAGTCCGTGAACCACTCCCAGTGGAAGACCCGTCGGACCAGGATGCTCCTGGGGGAGTCGGTCGAGGAGTCCTCGGCCTACGTGGAAGCCGGGTACGCGTTCGCGCTGGGTCAGGCCGTGTATGACCGGCGGGCGGAACTCGGCCTGTCGCAGACCGAACTGGCGCGGCGAGCGGGCATGACCCAGCCGCAGATCTCGAACATCGAGGGCGGCGACTCCGTGCCGACTCTGCCGTTGCTGACCCGTCTCGCCAAAGCCCTGGATGCCTCCCTGACCATCGATCTGGACGGCGACACCTCGGCCTTCGCCTTTTCCGCACACCACCGGGGTCCGTCCGGCGAAGCGTCGCCGGGTGGGCGTTCAGCGGCTTGAGGTCCGGGCCGGGAGGCTGCGGTGCGGTGTTCACCTGCCTCCCGGGGCATGGGCGCTCGGCCACCTGCCACGTCTGGGCAGGGTGCGGGGCGGGTGGCCGGGGGAGCGATCCGGTGCCTCACCCCTGTGGGGACCGTCTGGCCAGCCTTGGCTGGTCACCGTCGCGAGCGACGTAGAAATTGCCGAGAGATTCTGCCGTTCCGGCGTTCTTCAGTTCCTCGGGCACCACAACCTCGTGCAGTGTTCTGCCCTTTGACGGTCTTACTCCGCCGTCCGTGGGGGTGTCCCGGTCCAGCGGGCGGTGTCCGGCCGGTCCGGAGGCGGCCACGATGTTTCCGTCTTCGTCAACGAGAACGAGCAGCCGCGCCGCGTGGCCGCTCTCGTGCGAGGTCATGTCACGCCGCCTCCCTCCAGGTGGAACCAGATGTCGGCGGTCGACGGATTCCAGACGCCCTGGATGTAGGAGGTCTGCGCCCCGCCGAACACGGCGGTGTTCTCGGTGCCCTGCCATTGGATGACGAGGGTGCGAGGATCTCCACCGCCGCCGCTACTGCTGTCCAGTACCGCCGTGGCAAACTGCGGACCGTTGTAGACGCCGTTGAAGGTGTAACCGAACTCCGCGGCCTGGCCGTGTGCCAGGAACAGGCGGGCGGCTCCGGGGGCTGGATATTGCCACGTCATAATGTGACCTCCGAAATTGGCTGCGGCACCTTTTCGAAGGGTGCCAGTACTCACGTCTGGCACGTCCTGCGAGCCAGACGTGATCCGCGGGCTCGGCGGAGGCTTGTGGGGATCAGGCCGGCCGGGCTCTCCGGGCAGGTATTTGTCTCGAATGGCCAGTATTTCGTCTGCTTTCAGTCAACCGCCAGGCCGCGTGAGATGCAACCCGCCTGCGGGCATTTCTCGATCCCGGGCCGACGTGCCGGCTCCATGGTTTGGTGACGCGCTGACACGGCCATCACGCGGTGTTAGTCAATTTTTGCAACCGCTCCGGAAAGCCTCCGGATTTCCGCCGGCCATTCGGCCTCCCGTCGTCGGCCGGGCGAGCCGGGCGAGCCGACGCGTCAGCCGTTGACGTCGATCGCCGTGCCGTACAGCCGGGTCACCCGCAGGGGGTGACCCGGGTGGGGATCGAACCCCCGGCCGCCGCCGCGACCGTCATCAACGTCGCGACCACCGGGGCCGACGCGCCGGGGTGCGGCCCGGTCGCCGCGCCTTGCGCATCGGTTCCGTTCGCCTACAACGAGGCCGCCCCCGGGGACACCGTCAGGGTGCAGGCAGGCACCTGTGTCATGACCACCCCTTTGGTCATCCGGAAGGCCGCTCTGCATTTCGAAGGCGCCCGGGCCGGCGTGGACGCCCGCACCCGCACCCCCGGCGGTCCGGGTGAGACGGTCATCACGACCACGCTCAACACCCCGATCCAGGAGGACATGTGGATCGCGCAGGCCAACGGGGTGTCGATCGACGGTTTCACCTTCACCGGCAACGCCGACGGCGCGGGGGTGAGCACCAGCGAGAACTTCAGCGGCTACCAGGTCAAGAACAACATCTTCTCGAACAACCTCAAGGGATTCGCCCCGTCGTCCAACGGTGCGATCGCCTCGGTCTTCCAGCAGAATCTCTTCTTCAACAACAACAGCTCCACACTCCACCCCGGAGCGCAGGGCGACGGGGTCTTCACCTTCCGGCCGCTGGCGAACGCGACGTTCTCGAACAACAAATTCCAGGACAACGGCAACTCGCCGATCAATATCGCCGGGGGTGAAGTCCCCGGGGCGACAAAGAACATCGCCATCAACGACAACAGTATGGACGGCGAGTTCCCGGTCGTCTTCGTCGCCGTCTCGGACGTCGTCGTCACGCGGAACAGCATGATCGGCGGCTTCAGCGGTGTGCAGGTGTCCGGCGCCTGCCACAACATCGCGATCACGCACAACGTGATCGCCGACAAGACCCACGGCGGCATCCTGCTCTTCACCGGGTTCGCCGCGGTGACGAACACGAATATCACCATCGAGGACAACACCATCGAGCGGACCGGAACGTTCACCGGCCGCTTCGGCGTGGAGATCTCTCCAACACCAGTGGCATCACCATGCGCGACAACCGCATCATCGACTCCGGTCACGATGCCATCGGCTTCACCCTGCGCGGCCAGACGACACCCAGCTCCGGTGCCACGATCACGCAGAACACCACCACCGGGCCGGCCGGGCAGCCCCGGCCCGAGTTGATCTGCGCCACGATCGACCACGAGACGGTCTGCCTGAACTTCGAGGTCACGGGCTCGATCACGCTGAAGAAGCGCGTCGTCACGCCCGGTCCGTACACGGTCGGGAAGACGGTGCGGTACTCCTGCACCGTCACCAACGCCGGCAGCACCGAGCTGCACGGCGTGCTGGTCAACGACGACCGCGTCACCAGCGTCACCTGTGACGCGACCACGCTGGCGCCCGGGTCCGGCACCACCTGCCACGGCACGTACACGATCACCAAGGCCGACGCCGAAGCGTGCAAGAACACCAAGGGCGGCGGCGATGGCAAGGGCTGCGCCGTCACCGACGTGGCGGTGGCGACGGGGAACCGACCCGCAGGGTCACCAGGTCGTCAGTGAGCCCGCCAGGGCCATCGTCGTCGGCGAGCACCACAAGCCCCCGCACAGGGCGGCACCCCGCGAAGGGTCCTCCGCCGAGGAGGGACCCGACGGCCGGGAACAGGCCTGACGGCCGGGGGAACCCCGCTCCGTAGGCCGCTCACCTCGCGCCCCGTGCCGGACGTCCGGCCCGGGGCGCGCGCTGCTTCCCGGCCGGTCGGCGCGGCGGCCAGGTGGGTTCGCACTCCGGGTCATCGGCAACGACAGGCGGTCACCAGCGATACCAGCGAGCGTTGCCACCGCGGCCGGAGGCGCCGTGGACGAAGAAGCCGAGGAACCACACCACCAGGCCGGCGAGCGCCACCCACCACAGCAGGTGGATCGAGAACCCGATGCCGGCGATCAGCACGATGACGAGAAGAGCGAGCAGCAGAGCAATCATGACGGATCACCTTCCGAACCGGCACCTTCCCGGTTCGGGTACGGATCATGCGGACGGGCGCGGTTTGGAGAAGCTCAGTCCGTGGCCTTGGGATGGCCAGTTCCCGCGTAAGTGATCCAGGCAGTGCGGTTGGCGTCGTCCAGCAGGTACCGGATGCGTCCGCCGCCGGTGACCTCGTACTGCCGGCGTTCCAGTTCCTGGCCCTTGAAGATGCCGGTACCGAGCTTGCCCTTGAGGCGGTGCTGACGGTCGGGGTTGTCGGCGGCGCGGGGAGTGGCACGGATCTTCTCGAAGGCACGACGCAGGTTGCCCGCTGCCTGGCGGCCCAGGTGTTCCCAGCCGTCGGCGGCCTCGGTGTTGGCGAAACGGAGGTCGTACTCGCCGCCGATCGGCGGCGGCGCGGCCCGCTCTCCGCGCTTCGGGCTCACTCTGCGACCTCGGGCACGGGGACCGGCCCGAGGTCGCCGTCGGGCTCGCGGGTGAGGAGGGCGAGCAGGGCGGGGTCCGCGTAGATCTCGGCACTGTGTCGCCACTGAGTGAGCAGGAGCGCGATCGGGGCCAGGTTGTCCAGGGCCACCGCGCCGCGCGCCGTGTCCACCAGCTCGGAGAGCAGGGTGTCGATGTCCTCGGTGGGCAGGAAGGTGCTCCACGGCAGGGCTTCGGGCAGTGCCTGGCGGAGGGCGGCGATGTTCTCCGTCCGCACCAGCCCGGCCAGCAGGCGCGAGGTGAAGTCCACGACCGAGGCGTCCCGCTCCATCTGGTCGACGCGCATCAGGGCGAGGTCTCCCGCGTCGCGCCGCCGCAGCCGTAGCGCGCGGACGGCGTCCAGCCTGCGCGTGGTCGCGGCGGGATGGTGGAGCAGCTCGCTGAAGGGCACGTCCTCGTAGGCCGCAGGCATGACATCCACAGTAGCTCGGATGTCGGTCGCCGGGGTGGGCGACCGCGGCCTGTTCCCGTACGCGCGGGTGTTCGCTCGACGCCGTTGGGGCGTCGCGGTCGGTCACGTGGTGTCCTGGCGGGATGGTGTCAGGCCGGTGTCGGCCAGGATGAGGGTGCGGGCCTGGGCGGAGGTCAGGGGGCGGGCGAAGAGGTAGCCCTGGCCGAGGGGGCAGCCCATGGCGGCGAGCAGGTCGCGCTGGTCGGCGTTCTCGATGCCCTCGGCGATGACCTGGACGTCCAGGGTGTCGGCGATCCGGGTGATGCCCTTGACCAGGGCGTACTGCTGCGGGGACGCTCCGAGGCCGTCGATGAAGGACTTGTCGATCTTCAGGACGGAGATCGGGAACTCCCGCAGGTAGCTCAGCGAGGAGTAGCCGGTGCCGAAGTCGTCGATCGCGATGCCCACGCCCAGGTCGGTCAGGGTGCGCATGTCGGTCCTGATGCGCTCGTCGCGGCGCATCAGGACGGACTCGGTGAGCTCCAGCACCAGCGAGTGGGGGTCGATCCCGGAGGTCCGGAGGGCGCCGCGCACCACGTCCACGAAGCCCGCGTCGCGGAACTGGCGCGCCGAGACGTTGACGTTGACCCGTAGCGGGGGGAGGCCATCGGCGAGCCGCCGGTCGGAGCTGGTCCGCTGCCAGGCGGCCACCTCCTGGGCCGCGTGCTCCAGGACCCAGGCGCCGAGCGGGACGATCTGGCCGCTCTCCTCGGCGAGGGCGATGAACTCGTCCGGCAGGATCATGCCGCGGCGGGTGTGCGGCCAGCGGACCAGGGCCTCGAAGGCGACCAGGCCGCCCGTCGCCAGATCGACGATCGGCTGGTAGTACAGAGTGAAGGCGGACTCGGCGATCGCCGTGTCCAGGTTCTCGTTCAGCTCGTGCCGCTCGACCAGGCCGGTCTGTAAGGCGGGCCGGTAGTGGCACCACTGCCGCTTGCCGGCCGCCTTCGCCGAGTAGAGCGCCAGGTCCGCGTGGGTGAGCAGCTCGGCCGCGTCCACGCTGTCCTCGGTGGTCGCCACGCCGACGCTGGCGGTCACCCGGACGGCGCCCGCGCTCAGCTTGAACGGCTCCGCGAAGGCCGCCAGCACGGTGTCCGCGATCACCCCGACGTCCTCCGGGCGCAGCGCGTCCTCCACCAGCACCGCGAACTCGTCGCCACCGAGGCGGGCCGCCGTGTCGGAGGTGCGCAGCGCGGTGGAGACCCGCAGGGAGACGGCGACCAGCAGTTCGTCGCCGACCGCGTGCCCCTGGGTGTCGTTGACCACCTTGAAGTCGTCCAGGTCGACGAAGAGCACGCCGATGACCGCGCCGGTGCGCTCGCCGCGGGAGAGGGCGTGCCCGAGCCGGTCCTGGAAGAGGACGCGGTTGGCGAGACCGGTCAGCGAGTCGTGGAAGGCCCGGTGGGTGAGCTCGCGCTCCATCTGGCGCTGTTCGGTGACGTCGCGCAGGGTGAGCACCAGGCCGCCGACGGTCGGGTCGGCGCGCAGGTCGTTGCAGCGCACCTCGGCCTCGATCGGGGTGCGGTCGTGGCGCAGCAGGCGCCAGTGCTCGCGCCGCTGCTCCCGCCCGTCGGCGCCGTCCTGCCCGCGCATCCGGGCGAGCGCGTGGTCGACGGCGCGGCTGTCCTCGGGCGGGACGAGGTCGGTGATCAGGGTGCCGTCCAGGCTGGGGTAGCCGAGGACCTGCTCGGCGGACGAACTGGCGTACCGGACGCCGTCGTCGGCGTTGAGGATCAGGATGACGTCGCTGGTGCTCTGGACCAGGGTGCGGAAGTAGGCCTCGCTGTTGCGGAGGTTGATCTCCTGGCTCAGCATGACGCGTTCGACGGCCAGCGCCGCCTGGGCGGCCAGGATCTCCAGCGAGCCCCAGAGGCTGGCGAGCTCGTGCTCGGTGCCGGTGACGATGAGCGCGCCGATCAGCGGGTCGCCGGAGGGGCGTTCGGCCAGGGTGAGCGGGCAGAGCAGGGCGTACGGCATCCCGCCGAAGCGGGCCGAGAGGTCGGCGCCGATGTCGTCGACGGCGAGTAACCGGGTCTCGCGGTAGGCGGCGAGGGCCAGCACCTCGTCGGAGCCGGGGGCGGCGGGCGGGGCGAAGGGGGCGTGCCGGGTGGCGCCGCGCTCGGCGTGCCGGACGTGCAGCACGCCCGCCTCGGTGACCGCGAGCAGCGCGACGTGCCCGGCCTCGGCGGGCATCAGGGTGGAGGCGGCGGTCTGGACGGCGTCCGCGACCTCCTCGACGGTGACGGCGGCGGTCAGTGAGGCGCCGGCCTCGCGCAGCGCGCGTTCGCGGGCGATGGCCTGCCGCCGGGCGTGGACCACCACGGCGAGCCGGGCCAGCACCAGCAGGTAGAGGACGGCGGAGAACGCGCCGATGACCCCGGCGTTGCTGGTGTTGCCGTGGATCGCCTCGATGATCAGGATGGCCGGGGCGATCAGCGCGGCGAAGGTGAGCAGGGCGAGCCGGCCGGCGCTGATGTCGGGCTGCTGGCTGGGGACGGGTCTGGTCAGCTGGACCATGGACGGATGCAGGGCGGCCGCGCCCCACGCGGTGTAGAAGGCGGCCCAGCCGAGGTCCACGGGCGTGCCGATGTGCCAGCCGCCGTGCAGCTGGGTCAGTCCGTACAGCACGTCGGAGACCAGCATGCCGACGGTGCCGACGGTGAGCAGCTGGAGGGCGCGGCTGGTGCCGCCGCGTGGCACCAGCAGCCGCAGCAGCAGGGCGAGGACCACCACGTCGCCCAGCGGGTAGGCGATCGAGGTGGCCCGCTGGATCCAGGTGAGGTCGGGGTTGCGGGTGTAGGGGAGGATCAGGTAGATCCAGGAGAGCAGGGCCAGGCCCATGGTGAGGATGAGGGCGTCGAGCAGGCTGGCGCGGTCCTGATGGGCCGTCCGCCAGCGGATGAAGCCCAGCACGCCTGCGGCGTACAGCAGGTACTCGGCGAGGTAGAAGATGTCGGCGACGGAGGGGAACGGGTATCCCAGCCGCAGGAACTGCAGCTGGATCACCTGCACCACCTCGCCCGCGGTGAAGCTGAGGTTGGCGAGGGCCAGCAGGTACCAGAACCGTGCGTGCGAGGGGCGGTTGAGGCGGACGCCGACCACGATGGCCACGACGCCGCTGAGGCCGATGCCCGTCCACCAGATGATCCGCTGGGAGGGGTTGGTGTAGTAGATGCCGGTGAGCAGCACCATCCACAGCAGGTAGCAGGCCGTCAGGCGCTGTCGCCGGCGTGTCAACGAGGCTACCTCCTCCGCGACTTCACCCCGCCGAGCGGGCGGGGGACTTCGGGTGAGGGCGGGTTCGGGAGTGGGTAGAGGCATAGGGGAACGGCCCGGGGGAACGTCCGGCTGAACGGCGGTGGAAAGGCGCCGGAAAGACGGTTGGGCGTTCGAGTCGAGCGGTGGGTGCGTATAGTCAGAAATGTCGCACCTCCCAGCATTCTGCCGCCACAGCACGAGGTCAAGCCGGTGGATGAGGCACCAGACAGCGCAGAGGGCGCACGAACGGATGTGAATTCCGGTCGTCACGCCGTGCTTTGCAACAACAACGGTCAGTATGCGATCTGGCCCGGTGACTCAACGGTCCCCGGCGGTTGGCGAAGCGTGTTCGGGCCGGCCGGGCGCGCCGACTGCCGCGCGTACGTGGAGCGCGAGGCGCGGTTCGGCGGGCGGCGTGACGGGCCCGGGCTTCCCGGGCGGGGCGGTGGCGGGCCGGTGCGGGCCGGGTTCGCGGACACCGTGCACGGGCTGTTCCGCGCGCGGGCCGCCCACGACCCGGACGCGGTCGCGGTGCTCGCCGAGGACGGCGCGCTGAGCTACCGCGAACTGGACCTGCGCAGCGACCGGCTGGCCGGCGCGCTGCGGGCCCGGGGCGTCGGCGCGGAGCGGGTGGTGCCGGTCTGTCTGGAACGCGGGACGGGCCTGGTGACGGCCTGGCTGGGGGTACTGAAGGCCGGCGGGGCGTTCCTGCCCCTGGACCCGGCGCACCCGCGCCGGCGGCTCGCGCGACTCGTCGAGGACTGCGGGGCGGACGTCGTGGTGGCGGAGGCGGGCGCGTTCGGCCGGAACGGGGGGCGGGGCGGCTTCGCGGGGGCGGAGGTGCTCTCGGTGGACACGGCGGCGGCCCCGGTGGACCCCGGTGCCAGCGCGGTCCCGCACGCCGTCCCGCACGCCGTCCCGTTCGTCGACGAGGCGGTGCCCGACGACCTCGCCTACCTGATCCACACCTCGGGTACCACCGGCACCCCCAAGGGCGTTGCGGTCACCCACCGTTCACTGGTCTTCACCCTGGACCGGGTGATCAACGCGTACGGTCTCACCCCGCGCGACCGGGTGCTGCAACTCGCCGCGCTCGGCTTCGACACCTCCCTGGAGCAGGTGTTCGCGACCCTGCTCAGCGGCGCCACCCTCGTCCTGGGCGGGGTCCGGACCTGGGCGCCCACCGAACTCGTCCACCGGATGGGCACCCTGGGGCTGACCGTCGCCGACCTCACCCCCGCCTACTGGCACCAGGTGCTGGAACTGCTCCCCGAGGGCGGGCCGGCCCCGGAGGGCCTGCGGCTGCTCGTGGTCGGCGGCGACACCGTGCACGCCGACGACTGCCGCAGGTGCCTGGACCGGCTGCCGGGTGTCCGGCTGGTCAACGCCTACGGCGTGACCGAGGCGGCCGTCACCTCCCTGCTCTACGAGGTCACCCCGGCCGTCCTCGACGACGCCGACGGGGCCGCAGGGACGGGCGCCGCGCCCGTCCCGATCGGCAGACCGCTGCCGGGCGTCCGGGCGCGGGTGCTGGACGCCCGGCTCAGGCCGGTGCGCCCCGGTGAGAAGGGCGAGATCCACCTCGGCGGGCCCGGCCTCGCCCGCGGCTACTGGCGGTCGCCCGTCCTCACCGCCGAGTCCTTCCTGCCCGACCCGTACGCGCCCGTCCCCGGCGAGCGGATGTACCGCACCGGCGACACCGGCCGCTGGCGCCCCGACGGCGGGCTGGAGATCCTCGGCCGCTCCGACGACCAGGTGAAGGTCCGCGGCTACCGGGTCGACCCGGCCGAGGTCGAGTCGGTGCTCGCCGCCCACCCCGAGGTCCGGCTGGCGAGGGTCGCCGCCGACCGGCACACGGACGGCGCGTACGTCCTCACCGCCTACTACACGCTCGCCGACCGGGACGGCTCCGGCTCCCGCGCGCGGCGCGACCGGATCCGCGCGTACCTGGCCGACCGGCTGCCGGACTTCATGGTCCCCGCCGAGTTCGTCCTGCTGGAAAGCATGCCGCTGACCGCCGCCGGGAAGATCGACCGCCGCCGGCTGACCGGCGGCGGACTGCGGCAGCGGCGGGGGGAGGACGGGTGGGGCGGCATCGCCGGCCGCCGCGGCGGGAACGGCGGGAGCGACCGGGACCGCGAGACCGCCGCCATCGAGACCGCGGTCGCCCCGCTCTGGTCCGAACTGCTCGGCGTCGAGGACGTCGGCCCGGCGGACGACTTCTTCGTCCTCGGCGGCAACTCGCTGCTCGCCATGGAGATGCTGGCCCGGGCCCGCATCATGTTCGGCATCGACGTCACCCGGATCCGCTTCCTCGCCCGCGCCCTGCTGCACGACGCCACCCTGCGCGCCTTCG
This sequence comes from Kitasatospora sp. NPDC088548, assembly GCF_044753005.1. Classification (NCBI taxonomy): domain Bacteria; kingdom Bacillati; phylum Actinomycetota; class Actinomycetes; order Kitasatosporales; family Streptomycetaceae; genus Kitasatospora; species Kitasatospora sp. NPDC088548. Next base: position 549,344 of record NZ_JBIVMI010000001.1, on the reverse strand, counting down.
CCGCCGCCACCCGGCGGGCGCGCTCCGGCCGCGACGGCTTCGGCGAGGCGGCCGTCGACTGGGCGGCGGAGGCCGAACTCGGCGTTCCCGTCCGGCAGTCCTGGCAGCCCGCGCCCTCCCGTGCCGAGCCGGCCGAGATCCTGCTCACCGGTGCCACCGGATTCTGCGGCGCCCACCTGCTGAACACCCTGCTGCACACCACCCGGGCCCGCGTGCACTGCCTGGTCCGCGCACCCGACGAGGAGCACGCGCTGGAACGCATCCGCGCCGCGCAGCAGCGCTTCCTGCGGCACGACCTCGCGGACCCGAGGGTCGTCCCGCTGGTCGGCGACCTCGCCGAACCGCTCCTGGGCCTGACGAGGAGCCGCTTCGAGCGCCTGGCCCAGAGTCTGGACGCCATCCACCACCTCGGCGGCCAGGTCAACTTCATCTACCCCTACCGCCAGCTGCGCGCTCCCAACGTGGGCGGCACCCGCGAGATCGTCCGGCTGGCCGGCCACACGCGTGGCATCCCCGTCCACTATCTGTCCACCCTCGCCGTCCTGGCCGGGTTCGGCGCGGCGGGCGTCGGCGAGGTCTCCGAACGGACGCCGCTCGCCCACCCCGACCGGCTGGCGGTCGGCTACGTGCAGAGCAAGTGGGTCGCGGAGCAGGTGCTGCACAACGCGGCGGCGGCCGGGCTGCCGGTCACCGTGCTGCGCACCAACGACGTCACGGGGGACCTCGCGACGGGTGTGATGAACACCGGGACGGAGATCTGCGCGCTGATCAAGTACATCGCGGACACCGGGAGTTGCCCGGACGTCCGGTTGCCGCTCGACTTCGTCCCGGCCGACCGCTTCGGCCGCGCCGTCGCCCACATCGCCGCCCACGCCCCGGCGGAGGGCGAGGTGTACCACGTGACCTCGCCGCTCCCGGCCGATCCGGCGGACCTCGCGGAGCGCCTGCGGGCGCACGGGTACGCGGTGGACGAAGTCCCGTACGGGGACTGGGTGCGGGGCCTGGTCCGCTTCGCGGCGGGCCACCCGACCCACCCGATGACCCCGTTCGTCCCGCTCTTCGTCGACCGCGGCCCGGGGACCGAACTCTCCATCAGTGAAATGTACTTCCGGCCGACGTTCCCGCTCTTCGACCGGTCCAACACGGAGCGGGCGCTGGCCGGCAGCGGCATCGAGCTGCCGCCGGTGGACGAGGAGCTGATCGACCACTACCTGCGACGGCTGACGGTGGAGGGCTTCCTCCTTCCGCCGGCCCGGGCGGTCCGGCGGTGAGCGATCGCGGCGGGTGCGGCGGTCGCGGCGGTGAACGGGTACGGCGGTGAACGGGTGATGCCGTGGTGAACGGGCGTGCGGGGGCGGCCGGATGAGCGAGATGAGCGAGGTGTTCGCGGGGCTGGACGTGGCGCGGGCGCCGACCGGCGGGCCGGCCGCGTTCGGGGCGGGGCTGGACGCCGAGGTGCTGTTCGACGCCTACCGGCACGGGCTCTTCCCGCTGCCGGCCGTCGACGACTACACGATCGCCTTCAACGAGGCCCGGTTCGAAGACGCCGTGGCGGCGGGGGAGGTGGCGCTGCTGCCCGCCACCGGGGGCGGGGGAGGCGTCGGCGCGGATCCGTACGCGCTCGCGTGGTGGTCCCCCGATCCGCGGCCGGTGATCGCGCCGGACGGCGTGCGGCTCGGGAGCCGGTTCGCCCGGCGGTTGCGGAACGGCCTGGACTGGTGGACCAGCGCGGACCGGGCGTTCGAGTCCGTCCTCGCCGGCTGCGCCGAAGGCCGCCGACCGGCCTGGCTCACACGTGAGTTGCGGGCCGCGCTGGTAGGGCTGCACGAGCGCGGCGCGGCGCACAGCGCGGAGGTGTGGGAGGGCGGGGAGCTGATCGGCGGTGTCTTCGGTGTCGCCGCGGGCCCCGTCCTCAGCCTCGACTCGATGTTCCACCGCCGCTCCGGTGCCGCCAGGGTCGCCGTCGCCGATCTCGCGGCCCGCTTCGCCGCCGCGGGCGGCCGGCTGCTGGACGCCCAGTGGGACAGCCCGCACGTCCGCAGTCTCGGCGCCGTCCCGATGCCCCGGGCCCGTTATCTCGCGGAGCTGGCCGGGCCACCCGCACCGCGCCCGCTGCCGGCCGGACCGCTCCCGGCGGCCCGGCTGGGGTGAGGACGGGCCGGCTGCCCGGCCCGGCGGCTCAGCCCTCCCCGCGCCGCTCCTCCAGCAGACCGAGCAGCCTGGCCACCTCGTGGTCCACGTTGACGTGCTTGTCGTCGACGAACGGCAGCAGGATCCCCTTGCCTCTGTGCGGGTACGCGTAGGTGAAGAAGTCCGGCGCGCCCTTGCCGAGGCCCGAGTTGGGGTTCGGCACCTTGCGGAACTCCTTGATGTCCGCCCAGGCGAGCCGGCGCCGGCGGACGATGCCGCGGACCCGGACGCCCTCCTCGGTGACCAGGGTCGCGGCGCGCGCGGCCGAGATGATCAGCAGGAACAGCAGGCCCAGGATGATCAGCGTGCCGGCGGTCTTCGTCGAGGAGGCGAACTCCTGGTCGGCCCAGAGCGGTACCAGCGCGCCGCCGGAGGCCAGCAGGATGGTGAACGCGAAGCCCCCGATCCGCATGGTGGCCACCCGGTACTCGTGCGGAAGCCGAAGCTGTTCGGAACTCATGCCGCCCCCTGACGAAGGTCATCCCCGGTAATCGACCGGTTCCGCAGTGTAAGGGCTTCGGGGTGCCCGCCGATAGGCTTGAGGAGGACCGGATGTGACGGTACGTCAATTTCGCCGCCACGCTCGGTGAGGTTTGCCCGGGGTGGGGCCGGGCAATCAGCCGGGCATGTTGTCTGTGGTGGTGGCGCCCTGGGAAGGGGAGCCGGTGTTCGTCCGGGCTCCCGACGAACCGCACGACGCGGCGAGCACGATGAAGGTGGCCGTGCTCGCGGCGCTGCACCGGAGCGGGGCCGACCTGGACGCCGAGGTGCCGGTGGTGAACCGCTTCGTCTCCGTGGCGGGCGGCGAGTTCGCCAACGACCCCGGCTGGGACAGCGATCCGGAGCCGTGGGCGCTGCTCGGCGGGACGGCACCGCTGCGGCTGCTCGCCGAGCGGATGATCACCCACTCCTCCAACCTCGCCACCAACCTCTGCCTCGCCCGGGTCGGGCACCCGGCGGTCGCCGAGGTCTGGCGCCGCGCGGGCGCCACCCGCAGTGCCAGCCCGCGCGGGATCGAGGACTACCCGGCACGTGACCAGGGCGTGCACAACCGGGTGAGCGCGCTGGACCTGGTGCGGCTGCTGCGCTCGCTGGCGGGGGAGCCGGAGCTGCTGGCGCTGCTGGAGCGCAACGCGTTCCGGGTGGACCTGGCGGCCGGGCTGCCGCCGGGGACGAGGATCGCGTTCAAGAACGGGTGGTCCCCCGGGGTCCGGCACGGTGTCGGCCTCGTCCACCCCGGGGACTGCCCGCCGTACCTGCTCGCCGTCTGCTACACCGGGCCGCTGGCCTCGGGCGAGGACGAGACGGCGGCGGATCCGGCGGCCCGGCTGCTGGCCCGGATCTCGGCGGCGGTCTGGGAACGGCGCCGGGAGATCGCCCGGTAGGCGGCCTGGCCGGCCGCCGTTCCGGCCCGGCCCCGGACGCGCGCGACCCCGCGCGGGCAGCGGCCCGTGCGGGGTCGAGACGAACGGCCGGACGGCGGCCGTCAGTACGGCTTGACCAGGACGTGCGCGGCGCCCGGGATACCGACCTTCAGCAGCTCGTCCTCCTCCGGGGTGGTCGGCGTGCCGGTCTCCTGCTTGAGGACGGCCCGCGACATCGCCTGCACCCACATCGCACGCGGGCGGCGGCGCTCCTCCCAGGCGGCGAGCGCCGCGGACACGTCCTCGGTGGCGTCCAGGCTCTCGGCCAGCACCAGCGCGTCCTCGACCGCCATGGCCGCGCCCTGGGCGAGGTGCGGGGTGCTGGCGTGCGCGGCGTCACCGGCCAGGACCACCCGGCCGACGTGCCACGGCTCCTCCACCGTGACCTGCGAGATGCGCGAGTAGACCACCGCCGACGGGTCGGTGACCAGGGTCAGCGCCTCGGCGACCGGGCCGCCGAAGCCGGCCAGCCGCTCGGCCAGCTGCTCGTGGGCGCGCTCCGGGTCCGGGCGGAAGTCCTCGGCCTCGGCGAACACCGAGCCCAGGTACATCAGTTCCTCGGTGATCGGGGTGAGCAGCGCCTTCGCCTTCAGGTTCCCGGTGGACATCACCACACCCTGCACCTCGGGCGAACGCGGCAGCGTCACCCGCCAGTTGGCGAAGCCGGTGTACTCGGGCGCGTACGCGTCTCCGTACAGGCGCTTGCGCAGCGGCGAGCCGATGCCGTCGAAGCCGACCACCAGGTCGTACCGGCCGCTGTGGCCGTCGGTCAGGGTGACGTCCACGCCCTGGCCGTCGTCGGCGAGTTCGGCGATCGTGGCGCCGAAGCGCACGGACGCGCCGGCCGCGGTGGCGGCGGCGCTCAGCACCCTGGCCAGGGCGGGCCGCGGGATGCCGTTGTTGGAGGGGGCGTCGCCCATCCGGGGCTGCGGGATCTTGGCGAGCGTGGTGCCGGCCGGGTCGCAGATGGTCAGCACCTCCCACTCGAAGCCGGCCGCCAGGCACGCGTCCAGCACGCCGATCTCGCGCATCACGTGCAGCGCGTTGGACGGCTGGATGATGCCGACGCCGAGCGCCTCCAGCTCGTCGCGCAGCTCGGCCACGTCGACCTGGTGGCCGCGCCGGGCGAGGGCGGTGGCCAGGGTCAGGCCGCCGATGCCGCCGCCGTGGATCAGTACGCGCAGGGGTGAGGTCATGACGGGGTTCTCCCGGGGAGGTCGGTACAGGAACGTCGGTGCGGGAAACAGGGGAGGGAGGGCGCGGGGCCGGTCAGCCGACGGGCGCGGCCCGGACGGCGGAGAGGTCCATCAGGTGGTCGACCAGGGCCAGCAGCAGATCCCGGCCGAACGAGCGCTCCCGCACGTCGCCGAGCAGCATCGGCACCTGCGGGTCGAGGTCGAGGGCGGCCCGGATCTCGTCCGGCGTCCGGGTGTTGTGCGCGTGGAAGCAGTTGATCGCCACCACGAACGGGATGCCGCGGCTCTCGAAGAAGTCGATCGAGGCGAAGCTGGTGTCCAGCCGGCGGGTGTCGGCGATGACGATCCCGCCGAGCGCGCCGTTCACCAGGTCGTTCCACATGAACCAGAAGCGCTCCTGCCCGGGCGTGCCGAACAGGTAGACGACGAGGTCCGCGTTGACGGTGATCCGGCCGAAGTCCAGGGCGACGGTGGTGGTGTTCTTGCTGTCCACGCCGGACAGGTCGTCCACCCCCACGCTCGCGCGGGTGAGCAACTCCTCGGTGCGCAGCGGCGCGACCTCGCTGACCGAGCCGACCAGGGTGGTCTTGCCGACGCCGAAGCCGCCCGCGATCAGGATCTTCACGGCGGCGGGCGCGGCGGGGGGAGCGGGCGGGGTTGGTGCGGTTGGTGCCATGGTTCAGAGTCTCCGGAGTCCTTCGCGTACGGCCGTCAGCAGACCGAGGTCAACGCCCCCGCTCGCCCGGGCCACCGAGAGCGGCGCCCGGGCCAGCAGCAGGCCCTGGGAGATCAGGTCGTCCAAGAGGATCTTGGTGACCGAGACCGGCAGGTCCAGCCCGGCCGCCACCTCGGCGACGGCGGCCGGACGGCGGCACTGGTTCAGGATCATCCGGTGCTCGGGCTGGAGGTTGCGCGGCCCGGACCGGGAACCCCGGGCCAGGGCCACGCGGGCCTCCTCCTCGACCGTGGTCAGCACCGTGATCAGTGTGAGGTTGTCGCGCTCGGGCGCGGTGCGGCCGCGGGTGATGGTGTACGGGCGCACCATCGATCCCGAGCCGTCGTCCTCGTCCTCGTCGGACACCTCGCTCCAGTGGGGCCTCACCGCGCGATCACCCGCGGCCGGCGTGTGTGCTGCGGGCGGCGAACGCGTCGAACTCGCTGCGCGCGGGGGTGCTCATCTTCTGGCCGACCTGCTGCACCAGGGTGTGCATGGCCACCGACATCACCTCGGCGTCCACCTCCTGGGAGGCGATCACGGCCAGGTGGGTGCCCTGGGCGGCGGCGATGATGAACAGCCAGACCTCGGCCAGCTCGACGATCACCTGGTGCACCGGACCGCCGTCGAACAGGGCGCCGACACCCCGGGCGAGGCTCTGCTGGCCGGTGGCGACGGCCGCCAGGCGCTCGGCGTCGGCCCGGTCGATGCTCCGGGAGTGGCTGACGACCAGGCCGTCGTCGGAGAGCAGGACGGCGTTCCTGGTTCCGGGCACCGAGTCGACGAGTCCGTCCAGCAGCCAGTCCAGGTCCTGGTGGGTGGCGATCGTACGGTTCATCACTGGTCATCCGTCCTAGTGGTTCGGGAATCCGCGGCGGGGAGGGCCCAGGGGGACGGGCCCGACGCGGGAGTCGGGGGACCGGCGGCTGCGGTGGGGGACGCCGGGTGTGCGGTGGCGGCGGGCAGCCGGTGCTGCCCGGAGTCCTGGTCACCGTCCTGGCCGCGGGCGGCGCGGGACTGGCGCTGGAAGGCGCCGATCGCGGCGCCCGAGCGGCGCACCGGGCGCGGGCCCGTCCTCGGGGGCCCGTCCTGCCGGTGCGGCTGCTCGGCGGCCGCACCGAAGCCGCCCGGCGCGCCGGGGGCGTCGGGCCGCGGCGGCACCCGCAGCTCGGCGGCCAGGCTGGCCTGGCGGACACGCTGCGGCAGCGGCGGCTGCTCGCCGGTGGGCTCGCTGACCGGCACCGAGGAGGCGTACTCGCGGCGCTCGGCGAGCCGGTAGTGGTCGGCCGGGCGGTACTGCTCGTCGGCGTACGGGGCCTCGGCCGGCGTCACCGTGGCGTAGGCGATGTCCGGGTAGGCGGGGGTGTCGTACCCCTGCTTGTCGTACGCCGCGGAGCCGTGGGCCGCGGAGCCGTGGGCGGGGTTGTCGTACGCCGGGTTGTCGTACGTCGGGGAGTCGTACCCCGTCGCGCTGTACCGGGGGGTGCCGTACCCCGGGGTGGTGTGGTCGCCGTACCCGGTCTGGGCCGAGCCGTACGACTGCGCGCCGTGCTGCTCCATGCCGTACCCGGGGCCGCCGTGGGCGGAGGCGCCGGACGGCTGGAAGCCCGGGAAACCGTGCGCGGCCGTGCCGTCCGCCGGGGAGCTGTGCTCGACCGGCTGGTCGGTCTCCAGCGGCTGGATGTACTCGACGTGCGCGAACGCCTCGACGGGGGTCGGCGCCGAGCCGGGCAGCAGGGCCTGCACGGTCTCGTCGTCCAGGCCGTTCAGGCTGTTCTGGTTGTTCAGATCGTCCAGGCCGTCCGAGCCGTTCAGGTCGTTCAGGTCGTCCAGGTCGGCGATGCCGGCCGCGTGGTCCGGGCCGTCCGCGGGCTCGCTCGCCGCGGTCAGCGCGGTGAGCGCCGCCTTGCGCGAGCGCCGGGCGAGCGGGATCGGCTCGACGGGCGTCGCGTCCGGCAGCCCGGCGTCGCCGTCGATCACCAGTTCCTCCGGGACGAGTACGACCACCCGGGTGCCGCCGAAGGCCGACGGCCGGAACTCGATCCGCAGCCCGGTGTTGGCGGCCAGCCGCGCGACCACGTAGAAGCCGAGGCGGATGTCGTCCGCCCGGGCCAGCACGTCCATCCGGGGCGGACTGCTCATCAGCTCGTTGGCCGCGTCGTACTGCTCGGGGTCCATGCCGAGCCCGCGGTCCTCGATCTCCACCGCGAGGCCGCGGCCGACCATGGCGGCCCGGACCTCCACCGGCGTGGGCGGCTTGGAGAAGGTCGCCGCGTTCTCCATCAGCTCGGCGATCACGTGCGCGACCGAGCCGACGGCCCGCTCGGAGAGCCACGGGTGGCCCTCCACGTCCAGCATGATCCGCCGGTAGTCCTGCACCTCGCTCTGCGCGGCGCGCAGCACGTCCAGCAGCGGGACGGGCTTGCGCCAGCGCCGCTGCGGCTGGCCGCCGGCGAGGATGACCAGGTTCTCCTCGTAGCGCCGCAGACGGGCGGTGAGGTGGTCGAGGTCGAAGAGGCCCTCCAGGACCTCCGGGTCCTCGTGCTTGCGCTCCAGCTCGTCCAGCTTGCGGAGCTGCTGACCGATCAGCAGCTGGGTGCGGCGGGCGATGCGCTGCAGCAGCCGTTCGAAGCCGCGGTGCTGCTCGGCCTGCCGGACGGAGGTCTCCAGCGCGGAGGTCCGGGCCAGGTTGAGCGCATGGCCGAGGCGGGCCAGCTCGTCGGTGCCGTTGCCGTGCGGGCCGGCGGTGATGGCGTGGGTCTCGGCCTCGACGTCCACCTGCTCGCCGCGCGACAGACGCTCCACCACCTCGGGGAGGGTGCGCTCCAGCTCCTGCGCCTGGGTGTGCAGCTCCTGGATGCGGCGGCGCAGCGACCGGGTCAGGCGCCAGGTGGTCAGGATCACCGCGATGACCGCGACCAGGCCGATGAGGCTGGTCAGCACGACCTTGGTGAGCAGCGAGAGGAAGGAGTCCTTGCCGACCTCGACGATGCCGTCGGTGCGGGCCTCGATCGCCTTCACCAGCTGCGGGTTGAGCTGGTCCAGGGCCTGGCGCCACTGGTCCTGCGACGCGGGGAGTCTGACCGTCCCGCCGGACTCCGGCGTGGTCGGCTTGGTCAGGGCCTGCTCGACGGTGTCCTTGGCCTGCCAGGCGGGGCTGTTCATCAGCTCCTGCCAGGCCTGGTCCTCACCGGCGGGGATGTACGGCACGACCTGCACGCCGAACAGGTGCTGCTGCGCGCCGATGGACTGCTGGACCTGCTGGTAGTCGGCGACGCTCAGCCGCCCGGACGGCCAGCCGCGGGCCAGGATGGCATCCTCGCGGGCCAGCATCTCCTTGGCCCAGAAGGCGTTCACCAGGGTCTTGGAGATCCAGGTGACCTCGCCGTTGTCGACGTGGCTGAGCGCGGTGAACAGCCGCAGGTCCACGGCGATCAGGTCGGTGTAGTACGTGAAGACCGTCTGCTGGTCGGTGGCGGCGCGGTCGACCGCGGCGCGCTGCTCGGCCAGCTTGCCCATCGCCTGGCGCGCCTCGGTGACGGCGCTGAGCACCTCGGCGGGCGCGCTGTCGGCGGTCTCGCCGGAGAGCGCCTGGAACTGGCGCACGGCGTCGTCGGTCAGCGCGCGCTGGCGGCGCAGCGCGTCGGTGACGCTGCCGGGCCGGGCGAGCGCCTCGGCGCTGAGCCTGCGCTCCTCCTGGAGGTTGTAGTAGACGATGTTGGAGGGCTTCCCGGCCTTCTGTGCCAGCAGGCCCTGGGCCGCCTGGCGCTGGAAGTCGAGGAAGGTCTCGCCACTGGTCCCGGCCCAGAGGGCGACGAGGGAGAGGCTGGGGACGATGGCCAGGACGAGCAGAGCCGTCCGCAGTGACAGGCGCGGACGCCTGCGGGGGGCCTTCGGCGTCGGGGGCCGCCGATTCGCACGCGCGCGCAGAGCTGACTCCTTGGGACTGGCGGCCGACCCTTCCGGGCCGAACCGTCCGGGGGGCACGGGCTTTGACGAAGCGATACTAGTCATACGGTGTGATGGGAGTGAAAACTCGTTCGCCGCCTGGACGGTGGCCGCACACCGCCTGAACACAACGTCACCGGTCGGTTGACGGTTGGTGGTCGAAGCATCCTTGTGATGGCTGATGACCCGACGTCAGTGCAGGTGGGGGCGGTGGGGGCGGCAGATGCGGAGAGTGTGTGCCCGCGGGGAGCGGGCCGTCCGCAGCCGTAAGGAGCGGGCCTGCCGAGCCTGTGGGCGGCGGGTCGTCGCGCCCGCCGAATCCGTGGGCGGTGGGCCCTCCGTGCGGGGATGGGGCGGGCCTGCCGCGCCCGAGGGCGGCGGCCCACCGTGCCCGCGGAGGGCGGGCCTGCTGTGCCCGAGCGGGAGGGGTGAAGGTGCCCGCGCGCGCAGGACCGGAGTGTCCGCCCGGTCAGGCCGCGAGCAGGCGGGCGCGGGTGGCCTCCAGCTCGGCCGCCAGCCCCTGCCCGGCGCCCTCCGCGTCGCCCCGGCGTACGGCCTCGACCAGTTCGGCGTGCGCCGGGTGGCCGTGGTTCGGATCGCCCTTGCGTAGCTCCAGCAGCCCGACCAGCTCGACCAGACGCTCCTTCAGAACCGGGACGAACTCCGCGAAAAGGTCGGAAAGGACCGGGTTGTGCGCGGCCGCGACCACCGCCGTGTGCAGCGCGATGTCCGCCGTCACGAAGGCGGCGTCGTCCCCCTCGCCCGCCGCCAGGCGGGCCGTCAGCGCCTCGTCCATCGCGGCCAGGTCCGCCTCGGTGCGGCGCACGGCGGCCAGCCGGGCCGCCTGCACCTCGACCACCGTGCGGACCTCGTAGACGTGCGCCAGCTCCGCCCTGCGCAGCCGCGCCGACCAGTCCTCGCTCGGCCGGTCCGCCGTCACGAACACCCCGGCGCCCTGGCGGCTCTGCACCATGCCGGCCCCCGCCAGCGCGCGCAGGGCCTCCCGGACGGTCGAGCGGCCGACACCCAGCTCCTTCGCCAGCGTCACCTCGCCGGGCAGCTTGCCGCCGACGGGCCAGTGCCCGGCCGCGATCTGCTCCTCGATCCGCCGGGTCGCCTGATCGACCAGGGGGGAGGGGCGGAGGGGGCCGAGCGGGGACATCGCGTTCACCTGCCAGGTTGTCTGAGGACTTGGTTCGTGGTTACTGTACCCCGCATGAAGCCGTGGAGTCTCCTTCTTGGTGGCCGCAGCGGGGTCTGACCGGACCGGCACCCCGCTGCGGGGCGCCGTGCTGCCGGTCGTCCTCCGGTGCCGCACCCGGCCGACGCGACCGCACCGTCGCCGCCCGGGTGCCGCACCCCGTCGTGAAGGACTCACGAGACCCATGCGATTCCCCACCCTCCGCACCCCCGCCGGCCCCGTCCCGGCCACCGCCCCCGCCTGGAACCCGCAGCGCGGCAGCGCCATGCCGCACCACCGCTACCGCCCGGCACACGAGCGCGTCCAGTTGCCCGGCGGCCGGCCCGCCGACCGGCCCCGGGAGTGGCCGGGCCGGCGGATCGAGCACGCCCCGCTCTGGGTGCCCGTCGACCTGCGCGACGGCAACCAGGCGCTCGCCGAGCCGATGGACCCGGCACGCAAGCAGCGGATGTTCGACCTCTTCCTGGCCATGGGCTTCAAGGAGATCGAGGTCGGCTACCCCTCCGCCAGCCGCGCCGACTTCGACTTCGTCCGGCAGCTGGCCACCGTGCCCGGCGCCGTCCCGCCGGACGTCACCGTCGTCGTCTTCACCGCCGCCCGCGCCGACCTGATCGACCGCACCTTCGAGGCCGTCGAGGGCCTGCCCCGGGTCGTCGTCCACCTCTACACCGCCACCGCGCCGGTCTGGCGGGACGTCGTCCTCGGCCGCGGCCGCGAGGAGCTGCGCACCCTGATCACCGGGGCCGCCGAACACCTGGCCCGGCGGGCGGAAGGCCGCCCGGGCGTGCGCTTCGAGTTCTCGCCCGAGGTGTTCAACCTGACCGAACCGGACTACGTCCTGGAGATCTGCAACGGCCTCACCGCCCTGTGGGACGCCGACCCCGACCGGCCGGTGATCCACAACCTGCCCGCCACCGTCGAGATCGCCACGCCCAACATCTACGCCGACCAGATCGAGTACATGCACCGCCACCTGGACCGGCGCGACGCGGTGATCCTCTCCGTCCACCCGCACAACGACCGCGGCACCGGCGTGGCCTGCGCCGAACTCGCCGTCCTGGCCGGCGCCCAGCGGGTCGAGGGCTGCCTGTTCGGCAACGGCGAGCGGACCGGCAACGTCGACCTGGTGACCCTGGCGCTCAACCTCCACACCCAGGGCGTCGATCCGATGATCGACTTCTCCGACATCGACGAGATCCGGCGCACCGTCGAACACTGCAACCGCCTGCCCGTCCACGAACGCCACCCCTACGTCGGCGACCTCGTGCACACCGCCTTCTCCGGCACCCACCAGGACGCCATCAGGAAGGGCCTGGCCCACCACGCCAAGACGGCCGCCGACCTGGGCGTCCCGGCCGGCGAGGCGCCGTGGGCCGTGCCCTACCTGCCGATCGACCCGGCCGACCTCGGGCGGGACTACGAGGCGGTGATCCGGGTCAACAGCCAGTCCGGCAAAGGCGGCATCGCCTACCTGCTGCAGACCGGACACGGACTGGACCTGCCCCGCCGGCTCCAGATCGAGTTCTCCCGGGTGGTCCAGGAGTCGACGGACGACAGCGGCCGCGAGATCGGCGCCGACGAGCTGTACGCGCTGTTCCGGGCGACGTACCTGGACGCGGCGCCGGCGGCCTCGTGGCGCACGGGGGAGCGTGCCGGGCAGGGAGGCGGTGGCGGCCACTGGGCGGAGGTCACCCTCGACGGCCGGGCCTGGCGCGGCGAGGGCAACGGCCCGCTGGACGCCGTCACGGCGGCCCTGCGGGAGGCCGGGACGGCCGTGGACATCCTGCAGTTCAGCGAGCACGCCGTCCGCACCGGCCCCGACAGCGACGCCGTCGCCTACGTCGAGGCGCGGGTCGCCGGGGAGGCGGTGTGGGGCGCCGGGCGCGACACCTCCGTCCTCACGGCGGGCGTACGGGCGGTGCTGAGCGCCGTCGGCCGTGCGGGGGCCCGGGAGATGACGGCCCGATGACAGCCGGTCTCCCCGCCCGCAGCCTGACCGTCGCCGCCGCCCTCGGCTGCGAGGTCGGCGCCATCGCCGGCAGCCTGGTCTTCCAGTGCGACGGGGCGCCCCTGCTGGTCATGACCAGCGGCGCCCACCGCGTCGACACCGCCTACCTGGCCGACCGGCTCGGCACCGGCCCGATCGAACGCGCCACCGCCCAACAGGTCCGCGACGCCACCGGCCAGGCCATCGGCGGCGTCGCCCCGACCGGCCACCCGGCCAGACTGCGCACCGTCGTGGACACCGCCCTCGCCGGGCACGACGTCCTCTGGGCGGCCGCCGGCCACCCGCACACGGTCGTGCCGATGACGTACGACGAACTGCTGCGCCTCACCGGCGGGACACCGTCGGAGGTGCACGCCTGAGCGGGCCCGGCCCCGGTTCGTTCCGTTCCGCGCGGGCCCTCCCGGCTGCCGCCCGTAGCCGGGAGGGCCCGCGTCGCTGCCGGACGCGAGCATCCTGCCGTCCGCCCCGTCCGCACGCCATCCCAGAATTCTGGTGGGTGACCGCCCCGGCCGCCGCCGACCGAACCCCCGGTTTCCGCCAAGTTGCCTCCGGGGCGCCCTTCTTCGGTATCCGCGCAGCTCGGAGTGGCTGACCGGCCGGGGCGTCCGGCAGACCCGGAACGGTGGCCGGGCGGAACCGCCGAGGCCGCACGGCGGGCGCGCGCCGACGGCGCCGGGGCGCACCGGGCGGGCGCACATGTCCGGTTCGGGACGGTCGAGTTGTCCGTATGCCGAGGACCGGCCCTCCCGTGTCGGCCGCCACTGCTACACCAAGGGGCGGGCCGAGGCGCACCGGGCGCCCGCCCTCTCGGGAGGCACAGTGGCGAACGACGACGGCCGGGTGTGGGTGCGGGGCCACTTCCGGCGCAAGCCCGCGTCGGGAGGTGGCGGGACCACGAAGGCGAGCGGGTGGGTGATCGCCGGAGCCGTGGCCGTGTTCTGGCTCTGGGGCCACTACGTCGGCTTCACCGACGACGCCGGAGCCCCGCCGCCGACCGCCGCCACGCCGTCCGCGGTCGGCACCCCCTGATGGCCCGGCGCCGGCCCCTGCTGCGCAAGCCACGCGGCCCGGTCGAGCACGTCGCCGCGGCCGCCGTCGGCGTCGCGCTCGCCGTACTGCTGCTCGGCGCCGCGCAGAGCCTCCTCCGGTCCTGGCCCTTCCTCGCCGCCGTCGCCGTCCTCGCCCTCGCGGCCGCCGCCCGCCAGCCGGCCCTCGACCGGGCCCGCACCGAACGCCTGGCCGCCCTGCGGCTCACCCTCGCCCAGGTGGACGCCCTGGACGACCAGGCCTTCGAGTACGCCCTGCGGGACCTGCTGATCCGCGACGGCTGGAGCGCCCGCAAGGTCGGCCAACAGGGCGACCAGGCCGCCGATGTGACAGGCCAGCACCCGAGCCACGGCCGCATCGTGCTCCAGGCCAAACACACCAGGGTCGGCGCCAAGGTCGGCGTCCACGTGATGTACGAGGTGAAGGGGACCGCAGGACCGGTGCACGGTGCCGACATCGCCGTCGTGGTCACCAACGGCACCCTCACCCGCGATGCCATGGCCTGGGGCGACCGGCACCGCATCCACTGGATCGACCGCCCCCGCCTGGAGACCTGGGCCGACCGGGGCACGCCGCTGCACGACCTGCTCGCCCTGCCGGGCCGCCCGGCGAAGCGACGGATCGGGTGGCGGCGGGTGGCGTGAACCGCGGCGGGTTCCAGGGCGGTTCGGTGTCGTTCACACCCGCGATGGCGAAACTCCCGTGCTCCGCGCCGAATGCGTCGACCGCGTCGACGCGGTCCCGCAGGGCGACACGCCGCCCGTGGAACGAAGTCGTGATCTCCCCATCAGCCGCAGGCCAACTGTCATTCAGCAGCGCATGGTTGACAAGGTGAATGTGAGAACTGACCGACGGCCGGGCCACCCCGGGGCCGGTCAGGACGGGCTCTCGGGGTCGGCCCCGAGGGTCTTGCCGTCGACTCCCGGCCGGGGGACGCCGTCGACCGCCACGCAGATGCCGAAGACGCGGGCCTGGCCGGTCCAGCCATTGACCCGGCCGCGGTTGTTGCTGATCTGGACCCGCCTCCGGGCCGGATCCACGGCCGAGACCAGATGCAGGTACACCGCCCCGGCGACGCGGGCCAGGACGATGTCCCCGACCTCCAGCTTCGACGCGTCGACCGGCGCGACGACCACCTGCTGCCGACTGCGGATCAACGGGACCATCGAGGAGCCGCTGGGCCGGAATCCGACGACGGCCCCGGCGGCGACCCGGCCCGCCACTGCGTCCAGCACACCCATGCGGTGATCGTGGCAGACCTGGCCGGGTCACCCAACCGATTTACGCCCCGCCCTGGCGGAACCGCGCCACGAACGTGCGCTGCCAGGGCGTTTCGACGGCGTGCGGGTGGTAGTGCTCCCGGACGAACGCCACCGCCCGGTCGGCCGGGACCCCGTCCAGGACGGCCAGGCAGGCCAGCGCGGTGCCGGTACGGCCGCGGCCTCCGGCGCAGGCGAGCTCGACCCGGTCCGAGGCCGACCGCCCCCACGCCTCGCGGAACGCCCCGGCGGCCTCGGTGCGGTCGGCGGGGAGCCGGAAGTCGGGCCAGCGGAGCCAGCGGCTCTCCCAGTCGACCGCCGGTGGCCTTCGCCCCAGCAGGTAGAGCCCGAAGCCGGGTCGGGGCCCCGGAGGCAGCGGCCGGCTCAGGCCGCGCCCCCGGACGAGCCGGCCCGACGGCAGCCGCAGCACTCCGGCGGCCGTGGGCTCCCAGGACGGCGTGGTGGTCATGGGCCGAGCGTACTTCGTGCCCCGGGTTGTCGGCGGTGTGGCCCTGTGTCGCCAGGTTTCCCTGTCCGGTCCCGGTCTGGGTGCTCCGGCCGCCGCTCGGCTAGTGTGCGTGCATGGGGCTGACGGAAGAGAAGGCCGACCACCTCGCTCCGGAAGCGACGCCGCCCCACGGGGCCGTCTGCCCGCGGTGCGAGGAGTCCTCCCGGCTGGCCGTCTTCGAGGAGTACCGCCGGCCGGTCGTACGCTCGGCGGGCCGGGTCCGGCTCCTGGCCGCGGCAGCCCTCGGGGCGTACGGCTGGGGACTGCTGCTCCAGGGGCACACGGGGTTCGGTGCGTCGTTGCTCGCAGGCGCCCTCGCGGCGGGGGCCCTCATCGCCAGGGCGCTCACCCGGGCGGGGGCGGGGTGGCGGACGCAGGTCCTCTACTGTCCACGGTGCCGCGTGCGCTTTCGTCCCGGCGACCCGGTCACCGCGTTGACGATGCCGTCCTCGTTCTCCGCCCCGTGGTGAACCACCGGGCCCGTGCGGGCGCCACCGGCAACGGCCCCGCGCTGCACTTCGGCGGACTCCCCGGTCAGGACGCGGCGTAGAGCGCGGCGGTCGTCGGCAGCCCGGCCCGGTGGGCCAGCGCGGCGGCCTCTCCGCGTGATGCCACGCCCAACTTGGCGAGGATGTTGGCGACATGGAACTTCACCGTGGACTCGCTGATGTGCAGCGCCCGCGCGATGTCCCGGTTACGGCGGCCCTGGGCGAGCTGGTCCAGGACCTCCAACTCCCTTGGCTGCAAACCTTCCAGGGGATCCGGGCCGGAGGGCGCGGCCGGTGCGGTGAGCGGCAGGTCGACGGTCACCGTGGTGCCCCAGCCGGGCACGGCGTCCACGGCGAGGCGGCCCGCGAGGGCGGTGACGCGGTCCGCCGTCCGGTGTGCGGCGAGCCCGTCCGTGACGAGCAGGCCGGGGCCGTCGTCGCGTACCACCGCGCGCAGGGTGTCGTCGCTGATGCGCCAACTCACGTGCAGGCGCGTCAGATCGTCCTGTTCCAGCATGATGAGCACGGTGGAGCGGACCGCGGCCCGGGCGGTGTGCGCGGTGTCGGCCGGGATGGACGGGGTGGCCGGGGTGGGCGGTGCCAGGTCGAGGCGGACGGGGCTGTGCCGCAGCAGTGGGCGCAACTCGTCGGCGAGGCGGGCGAACGCGGTGTCGGCGGGCTCCTCGCTGAGCTCCCGGTCGAGGTCCGCGCCGGCCCGCAGGTCCAGCAGGGCGTTCACCGCGAGTTCGGTGGCGCTGCGGCGGGCGGTGGCGTCGTCCAGGGCGGTGGACCGCAGGGGCGCCAGGATCGCGGACAGCGCCGAGGCGTGGGTGCCGGTCAGGTCGGCGATCGCGCGGGCCCGGGCGCCCGCCGAGGCACGGGAGGCGGCGGCGTGCACGGGGGCGGCGTCGGTGGCGCGGTGGTCGGAGTGGATGGTGACCAGCTCCCACACCTGCTGGAGGACGGCGAGCGCCTGCCCGGGCAGCGGCTCGGCGCTCTCCAGGACCAGGACGAGCAGTGCGCCGGTACCGTTCGCCGACGCGGTGATGGTCGAGGCGGCGACGACGGGCCGGGACCGGCCCGCCAGGACGGCGGTGCCCTGCCACGGCCGGCCGACGGCCACGGCGTCCGTCAGCCGGGCGAGTTCCAGGCTGGTGATCCCCCCGGCCAGCTCGGTGGCGCCGAACGCCTTCACGGGCGTGTAGGTGCAGATGCCGCTGAGGTGGGCGATCGCCGTGTGCGGGACGAGGCCGGCGAGCACCTCGGAGAGCCGCCGCAGCAGGTTCGGCCGGGGTGTCCGCAGCACCTCCACGGCCCGCGCCAGCGCCTCCTCGGGCCGCCCCCAGCCATCCCGCCACCGCTCGTGCGCAGCGCCCGCCGTACTGCCCGCCCCGTTGTCCGTCATGCCGTTCAGCCTAGGGCCTGTCGTCGAACTCCCGCCTGCGTGGCGACGCTCCCCCAGCCTTCGGCCGGGAGGTGCCCCCACCGCAGTGGCTTCCTCCTCCGCCTTGCGATGCACGCACCCCAACGCCGCCACGCCCGCCCTCCGGGCGGACGACGGGAGTTCGACGACAGACCCTGGGCCCGGTCGGGCCGGCCCTGGCCGTTCGGCCGGGCGGAACCGGCCGAACGGCGGGCCGGGCACCGGTCGGTGGGGCGTCAGGCTGGAGCCGTCGAGTTCACGAACTCCCTGACACGTGAACTCCCTGACACGTAAAGGACTGTGCGATTCCATGACGAAGGCCATCAGCTTCTCCGAGTACGGCGGCGTGGACGTGCTGCGCCCGGTCGATGTCGAACTGCCCGCCCCCGGTCCCGGCCAGGTGCGGATCGCCGTCCGCGCCGCGGGCGTCAACCCGCTGGACCACAAGCTGCGCAGCGGCGCGATGACCGAGGTGTTCCCGGTCGAGCTCCCGCACGTCACGGGGTACGAGGCGGCGGGTGTGGTGGAGGCCGTCGGCGGGGCCGTGACGCGGTGGCGGCCGGGCGACGAGGTGTTCGGCCTGACCCACGGCGGCGCGTACGCCGAGCACGCACTGGTGGAGGCCGACAGGCTGGCCCGCAAGCCGGCCTCGCTGAGCTGGGAGGAGGCCGCGGCGATCCCGGTGGCGGCGGAGACGGCCTGGCGGGCGCTGGCCGTGTTGGGCGCGGAGAGCGGCCAGACGCTGCTGGTGCACGGCGCGGCCGGTGGGGTCGGCACGTTCCTGCTGCAGTTCGCCCGCTCGCGCGGGATCCGGGTGATCGGTACGGCGAGCGAGGCCAACCACGCGTATCTGCGCGAGCTGGGCGCCATCCCGGTCACGTACGGTGACGGGCTGGCCGGGCGGGTGCGGGCCGTCGCGCCGGACGGGGTGGACCGGGCGCTGGACGCGGCCGGGCAGGGCGGGGTGCTGCCGTTGTCGATCGAGCTGACCGGTGCCGCGGAGAAGGTGGTGACGATCGTCGACTGGGCGGGTGCCGCCGATCACGGGGTCCGGTTCACCGGGGGGACGACGGAGGCCGTCGAGTACCACGGGCCGGCGCTGGCGGGTGCGCTCGCACTGCACGAGGCGGGCACGCTGCTGCTGCCGCTGCACCGGGTGTTTCCGCTGGTGGAGGCGGTCGAGGCGCACCGGCTGAGCGAGCACGGGCACCTGCGGGGAAAGATCGTTCTGACCGTCGGGTGAGCCCGCTCGGCGCCGTCGATCCGTCGGCAGGCCCTGCGGGTCGCCGGCCGGGCCGCGATCCGGGCCGAGATTCGGGTCACGGCCTGAGTCGCCGTCCGGGCCGCGGCGTGGCGCCCCGCGATCTGACTGGCAATCTGTCCGAAATTGTCCCATTCACCCGCTTAGGGTAATTTGGCGGGCGGATTTCCCGGGAACGCGGCGTTGGGCCGTTCGGCCGATGTGCGGTCCTCCGTTCGGTTACGGAGGGTTGACCGGGAGCGGGCGGTGCGGTGCCGCCCGCCCGATCCGGACAGGAGGTCAGATGGACAGGCGCGCGGTGATCAGCGAGTTTCTCGGAACTCTGCTGTTGGTGCTGCTGGCGGTGGGCGCCGCGGTAGTGGCGGGGGAGGCGATCGGTTCCGTCGGGATCGCGCTCGCGTTCGGCCTGGTGCTGCTGGCGCTCGCGTACGCGCTCGGGCCGATCTCCGGCTGCCACGTGAACCCGGCGGTGACGCTCGGTTTCCTGCTGGCCCGCCGGATCGACGGACGGACGGCGGTGTCGTACTGGGTCGCGCAGTTCCTCGGCGGTATCGCCGGCGCGGCGCTGGTCCTGCTGGTGGCCAAGCAGATACCGGGCCTGGAGACCCACGAGAAGCTCGGGACCAACGGCTGGGGTGACCGCTCGCAGGTGCACATCAACGCCGGCGGCGCGTTCCTGACCGAGATCATCCTGACCTTCCTCCTCGTGTACGTGGTCCTGTCGGTCACCCACCGGCTGGCGGCCACCGGCTTCGACGGGCTGCCGATCGGCATGGCGCTGGTGGTCGTGCACCTGGTCGGCATCCCGCTCACCGGCACCTCCGTCAACCCGGCGCGCAGCCTGGGCCCGGCGCTGTTCGCGGGCGGTGCGGCGCTGTCGCAGCTGTGGCTGTTCATCCTGGCACCGCTGATCGGCGGCGCACTGGCGGCCGGGGTGCACCTGCTGACCCATCCGCAGCCGAACCTGGCCGTGGCCGAGGCCGCGGCCACGGACGCACGGGTGGCCGCCGCCGGGCGGTGAACCCAGCCGGACGAAGCCCGGTGCGACGCTGAACTCGGCGTTGTACCGGGCTTTCTGACGTCCGGTCGGTAGAGTCGGGCGCTATGGCGGATCTGAGTGGGGCCTCGGGGCCCGGGCGGCTGGCGGGCAAGTCCTGTGTGGTGACGGGCGCGGCGAACGGCATCGGCCGCGCGGTCGCCGAACGCTTCGCCCGGGAGGGCGCGTCGGTGGTCGCGACGGACGTCGACGGCGACGGCCTGCGGCGGCTGGCGGAGCGGCTGCCGCAGGCCGTCACCACGGTGGTCGGCGACGTCTCCCGGGACGACGACGCCCGCCGGATGATCCGCGCCGCCGTCGAGCGGCACGGCCGCCTCGACGTCCTGGTGGCCAACGCGGGCGTGATCCCGCTGATGGAGATCACCGAGGCCGGGGCCGACGACTGGGACCAGGTGATGGCCGTCGACGGCCGCGGGATGTTCCTCACCTGCAAGTACGCCGTGGAGGCGATGAGTGGCACGGACGGCGGAGCCGGCGGGAGCGGTACGGGCGGCGCGATCGTCTGCGTCTCGTCCATCTCCGGCGAGGCCGGGCAGCGCGGCCAGGCGATCTACGGGCCGGCGAAGTTCGTCGCGTCCGGGCTGACCAAGCACCTCGCGGTGGAATGGGCGGACCGGGGCATCCGGGTCAACGCCGTCGCCCCCGGGACGATCACCACCGAGCGGGTGGCCCGGCTGTACGACGAGCCGGGCGGGCCGGAGTACCTGGCGGCGATCGAGAAGCGGCACCCGATGGGGCGGCTGGGCATACCGTCCGAGGTGGCCTCGGCGGTGCTGTTCCTGGCCTCGGACGACGCCTCGTTCGTCACCGGGGTCGTGCTGCCGGTGGACGGCGGGTATCTGGCGCAGTAGGGGGCCCAGGCGCGGGCGTCGGGGCTAAGGGCGCCGCTCCCCGCGCGCGGGGTTGGTCCCGCCGGCTTCTTGCCGCCGTGAACCTTCCGTGCCCGCTCCCCGCGCGCTCGCCTCGCCGGCTACTCCGGCAGTCGCTCGACCGCGACGATCGCCGCGTCGTCGTCCAGCCGGCCGCCGACGTGGGCGAGCAGGTCCTGGCGGAGCCGGTGCAGCAGGACGGTCGGGGGCTCGGTGTGCCAGGCGGCGACGCGTTCGGTGAGCGGGTAGAAGCGGCGCCGCGTGTCGCGGGCCTCGATCACGCCGTCGGTGTAGATCAGCAGACGGTCGCCGGGCAGGAACGGGAACACCTCCACCTCGTACGCGGCCGGGGCCAGCTCGCCGAGGCCGAGCGGCGGGGCGGGCCGGCGGGCGGCCAGTGCGGTGATGCCGTCGGCGTGCAGCAGGAGCGGGGGCGGGTGGCCGCAGTCGATCAGGCGGAGCACCGAGTCGTTGTCCGGGATGTCCAGGATGACGGCGGTGATGAAGGACTCGCTGCGGTTGTCGACACAGTCCTCGGCCCGGTCGGGCGCGGGGTCGCCCGCCCCGGCGCGGTCGGTCCGCTCGCTCGGCTGGGCGAGGTCCCAGCAGACGCTGCCGTCCAGATAGGCGGCGAGGTCGGGCAGGTCGGCGTGGAGGTGGGCGGCCGCGCGGAACGCGCCGAGCAGCAGGGCGGCGTCGCCGAGCGAGGAGAGGCCCTTGCCGCGTACGTCGCCGACCAGCAGCCGGGTGCCGGTGGCGGTCCGGGCCGCCGCGTAGAGGTCGCCACCGACCTGTGCCTCGGCCTCGGCGGCCAGGTAGACGGCGGCGAGGTGGAGCGGCCCGATCCGGTCGGGCAGTGGGCGCAGCAGCACCCGCTGGGCGGCCTCGGAGACCGAGCGGACCTGGGCCAGCTGTCGTTCGTGTCGCTCGCGCAGCGCCCGCAGGCCGATCACCAGCGCCGAGACCACGATCAGCGAGCTGAGCTGAGCCTCGATGTTGGAGGTCGCCAGGCCTTCGCGCAGAACGCCGATGAGGGTCAGCGCGGCGATCGCGAGGGCGGCGACACCGGTGGTGGCCCACACACCGGCGAAGGAGGCCGTGATGGCGGGGGCGACGACCAGCAGCGGGCCGAGGTGGATCTGCGGCGGCGACAGGACTTCGACGACGGTGATCACCGCGATCAGCGCGAGCGGGAGCGCCGTCATCGCGCGGCGGTCGGGCCGCCACGTCCGGTGGCGGTCACGGGGACGCTGCCGAAGTGGCACCTTTCCTCTGTACACCGTGGGGGCGGCCCACCGCACTTCGGGGGGACGTTTCCCGGCACGCGGGCTCCGGCGGGCGTGCTGCTGCGGCGCCTCCGGGCCGGTCGGGTCAGCCCTCGGCGCCGTACCGCGCCAGGTACTGGGCGAAGCGGGCGACGTCCTCGTCCGACCAGTCGGTGAAGCGGGCGGTGAAGGAGATCCGGCGCTGTTCGTTCGCCTCGCGCAGCAGGGTCAGCCCGGCCTCGGTGGCGCGCAGGATCTGGCCCCGCTGGTCGTCCGGGTCGGTCTCGCGGCGCAGCAGGCCGAGCTTCTCCAGGGCGCCGACCTGACGGCTGACGGTCGACTTGTCGAGCATGAAGTGCGAGGCCACGTCGGCGGCCCGGCAGCCGCCGCGCTCGTTGATCAGGTCGAGGATGCTGTAGGTGACCAGGGAGAGGTCCGGGTGCAGCTGGGAGGCCTTGTGCCGGGCGCGCCGGGCGAAGGCGGTCAGCTCGCGCTGGATGGTGTCGATCGACGTCTCGCGGCCGGGCACGGTGGTCCTACCTCCTCGGGAATTTGTTGCACTATACAACGATTCTCGGGTCCACTGCCGCCTGCCGGGGCTCAGCCGGTCTGTCCCGCCCGATGTCCCGCCCGATCGACCGCCACCTGCCAGGCGCGGGCGGCCGCGATCCGGCGGGTCGCACTCGGATGAGTGGCGAACAGTAGCTCAAGCATCCGGGGCGGGTCGACATCGGACACGTTGGCCAGTGCCAGTCTGCGCTGCATCGCGATGAACTGCTCGGTGTCCGAGGTGAGTTCGAGTGCATGCCGGTCCGCCCTGGCCTCGATCCGACGGCTCACCGCGCACTGTACCGGCCCCGACAGGGCGCCCAGCAGCGCGGCGCACGCCGCCAGCAGCGGCAGCGAGCGCGGATCGGCCGCGTCCGCCGCCCCCGCCGCCGACAGCAACGGGCCCCAGCCGGTGAGCAGCCCCAGCAGGCAGACCACCACGACGGCCCCGGCCGCGCCCAGCAGCGTCCCGGTCAGCACGTCCCGGTGCCTGACGTGCCCGAGTTCGTGCGCCACCACCAGCTCCACCTCACGCGGCTCGGCGGTCGACAGCAGCGTGTCGTACGCGACGATCCGGCGGGTCGCGCCCAGCCCCGAGACGTACGCGTTGAGCGCCGTCGTCCGGCGGGACGCGTCCGCCACCAGCACGTCCCGCACCCGGACGCCGTCCCGCTCGGCGAGCGCGAGCAGCGCCTCGCGCTGGGGGCCCGGCGGCATCGGCGTGAAGCGGTTGAACACCGGCTCGACGAGCAGCGGATAGAGGAAGGACAGGGCCGCCGTCAGCAGCGCCGCCGCGCCCGCCGCCGGGAGCCACCAGCGCTCCGGCGACCAGGCGGTGAGCGCGAACAGCCCGAACACCACCGGCAGCGCCAGCACCAGGGCCAGCGCCAGCCCGCGCAGGGCGTCCACCGCCCAGCCGCCCCAGCCCTGCGTCACCAGCCCGAACCGGGCCCGGACCGACCGGGCGCCCGCCCCGAAGGGCAGCTGTGCCGCCTGGCCGAGGACGACCAGGACCGCCGCCCCCGCCAGCACCTCCGCCGTCCGGGAACCGCCGAACCGGCCGCCCACCGCCGTCACCAGGCCGGCCCCGGCCGGGGTCAGCCCGAGGGCCAGCGTCAGTGCCAGGCCGGTCAGCCGGCCGCCCAGCGCCCAGGGCAGCTGGGCGCGGCGCAGCGCGCGGCCCCGGGCGCGCTGGGCGGGGGTGAAGTCGGCGGCGGGGGGCGCCAGGTGGCCGGTGCTCTCGGTGCTGCTGCTCTTCGTACCGCTGTTCTCCGTACCGCTCTCGGTGCTGCTCTCCATGGGGGTGCCTGCCGCTCCCGGTGTCCGTCGCCGTGCTCCCGCGCCGTCCGGCGCCTTCCGGGGTTCAGCATGACGCACCGCGCCCGGTCCTCACCCCTCCGCGGGCTCGGTGGCCCCGTGGGTGCCCGCGCGGAGCAGCTGGTGGCCGAGGTCGACCAGCGCCCGGCCGACGGCGAACTCGTCCCCGACCGCCGGGGCCGGTTCGTCGCGCGGATTGCGCCGGGCCTGCGCGTCGCTGTGCAGCAGGGTGCCGTCGGCGTCGAGGACGGCGTGCACCCGGGTGGTGTCGCGGTCCTCGACCACGTGCAGGTTCAACTGCCAGTCCTTGGTGCGGACGGTGCTGCCGCCGGTCGCCCCGGGGCCGGTCGTCGTGTCCGTCGCGGCGACCGCCCTCGGCGCCGCCGAGGCGGTGCCGTCCGCGCGGACGATCACCACCGGGCAGGCGCCGTGCACGGCGCAGCGGACGCTCACCGAACCCAGCAGCGTCCGGGCGAACGTGCCGCGCCCGCGGCTGCCGAGGACCAGCAGGTCGGCGTTCTCGGCGGCCTCCAGCAGCACCTCGGCCGCGTGCCCGAGCACCAGGCTCTCCCGGATCTCCACCGGCCGGTCCGCGCCGACCACCTCGTCCACCTCGGCGGTCAGGGTGCGGCGCGCCGACTCCTCGAACCCGTTGTCCGTCATGGGCGCGAACCACCCGTACAGCGCCGGGTACTCCCACGCCGCCACCACGTGCACCACCGCGCCCGTCAGCGTCGCCTGCCCGACCGCCCAGCGCAGGGCCGCCTTCGAGGGCGCCGAGCCGTCGATCCCGACCACGATCCGCCGGCCGCAGCCTGCTTCCCCGCCGCCCATGACCCACCACCTCGACCTGCCGTGCCGTCCCCCCTCCACGCTGCGCGCGGGTGCGGCCCGCGCGCCAGGGACGGGGTGGCCTGTTCGGGCGGGCCGGTTGGGCCCGGCGGGCCCGTTCGGGCGTTCGCGTCGTTTCCTCGACGCGGCCGTGGGGCGGAGGGGGCGCGGGGGAGTGGCGTAGGCTGACCGCTCTCGAATCGACCCCGGGGGGACGTTCCATGCGCCGTGTCGCGGCCGCTGTCGCACTGCTGCTCGGGCTGATACCCCTGGCCGCCTGTGGACCCGACGACCCCGCCCCGGCCCCCGCCGCCGACGCGGCCAAACCCCCGGCCACCGGCACCGGCGGGGCCGACGGCGCGACGCCCTCCGGCAAACCCAGCGCCCCCCGCCCCGACGGCAGCATCACCGTGGCGTTCGCCGGTGACGTCCACTTCGAGGGCCGCACCGAGGCCCGGCTCGCTGTGAAGGCGCCGGACCAGGCACTCGGCCCGATCTCCCAGACCCTCTCCGACGCGGACCTCGCCGTCCTCAACCTGGAGACCGCGATCACCGACCGCGGCGCCCCCGAACCGAAGACCTACACCTTCCGCACCTCGCCCAAGGCGCTCACCGCGCTCAAGGACTCCGGCGTCGACGTCGTCTCGATGGCCAACAACCACGCGGTGGACTTCGGCGCGGACGGCCTCACCGACACCCTCGCCGCCAAGGCCTCCTCCCCGGTCCCGGTCATCGGCGTCGGGCGCAACGCCAAGGAGGCGTACGCCCCGTACGTCACCACCGTGCGCGGGGTGAAGGTCGCCGTGGTCGCGGCCAGCCAGGTCGAGGACCTCACCAACCAGAAGTGGCGGGCCGGCGCCAACAAGCCGGGCATCGCGTCGGCCCTGGACACGGCGGCGCTGACCAAGGCGGTCGAGACGGCCAAGCAGCAGGCCCCCGTCGTCCTCGTCTACCTGCACTGGGGCGACGAGGGCAAGGCCTGTCCGACCGGTGCCCAGACCGCCATCGCCAAGAAGCTCGCGGCGGCGGGCGCCACCGCCGTCGTCGGCACGCACGCCCACACCATGCTGGGCTCGGGCATGCTCGGCAACACCTACATCGGGTACGGCTTCGGCAACTTCCTCTGGTACGGCACCTCCAACTACGCCTTCTCCAACGAGACCGGTGTCACCACCCTGACCCTGACTGCGGCGGGCAAGGTGACCGGAGAAACGTTCACCCCGGCCACCATCGACGGCCAGGGCGTCCCCGTCCCGCAGACCGGCCCCGCCGCCGAAGCCGCCCTCAAACGCCGCGACGCCCTGCGCGGCTGCACCGGCCTCACCCCGGCCCCCGCTGCGGCACGCTGAGCGCGCTCACGGCATCGGTGGCCGTCGCGCTGCTTTCCGGATCGCGGGCCCTCTCGTCTGACATGTCCGACCCGATGAAAGTTGCTTCCCGGAGCGCGACCCCCGGCTAAAGTTGCAGCTCAGTAAGCTGCTCCCCGCACGCGCGGGGTTGGTCCCACCCTCGGCGCGCTGCCCGGCATCCTGGTCGCCTGTTCCCCGCATACGCGGGGCTGGTCCCGGAAAGCGCCATATCTTCCCTGCCCGCCACGTCTGTTCAGCGCTTCGAGGTGCCGCTTGCCCCGTCGGATCGACAGCTGGGACGGGGCGAGTCATCGTCACGGGGTGGGGAAGTCGGAGGTGGCGATCCGGCCCAGGAGAGTGGCAAGTCGCCGGGGCATGGAGAGGAACGGCGAGTGGCTGCTCGGCAGTCGGTGGACGGAATCGGCGCGCGTGGCGAGTTCGCGCTGCCGGGACGGTTCGAGCGCCTGGTCGCGGTCGCAGACGACGTAGCTGGAGGGCACGGTACGCCACCCTGCCGTGGTCACCCGCTCGGTGAAGGACCGGATGCTCTGCGGGCGCAGCCGGGCCACGGCGCGGTCGGCATCGGCCTCGGGCACGTCGGCGAAGAGTATTCGCCGGGCGTCCTCGTACGGCGGGGTGTGGCCCGTGCCGTCGCCCGGCGCGGGCGTTCCGAGGAACGTGAACATGCTCTCGCCCACGTCCAGTTGGAAAGCGGCGAGGTACACCGCCCCCACCACGTTCGCGGCATCCGCGATGACCTCCGTGGTGGGGACGCCGCCGTAGGAGTGGGCGACCACCACCACCGGGCCGTCGATGCGCCGGAGGCTGTCCCGGATGGCGTCCGCGTCGTCCAGCATGCCCGCCGGGCGGGCGCCGTCGTGCCGGCCGGCCGGGGGATTGGCGCTGGGCAGGTCGACGGTGTGGGACCGCCAGCCGTCGGCGTCGAGCGCGGCGCGTACGGAGTCCCAGCACCAGGCTCCGTGCCAGGCCCCGTGGACCAGCAGGAAGGTCGGCCGGTCGGTGTCAGCGTTCATGTGCGGTACCTCCGTTGTCCGAGCTGCGGATGGCGGGAGACCGTGGCACGAAGCGGGCCGCCCCGCCCAGGGCTCGCGGGCCGAGTGGCCGCACTCGGCACTCCCGACGATACTGCGCGGCCCCTGCACCACCGGCGGCCGGTTCGAGCGTCCGGGGGTGGCCGGCTCGTTGGCGTGATCGACCGGACGGCAGCGGGCAAGGCGACCGGGGAAACGTTCACCCCGGCCACCAGCGCCGCACGCTGAGCACCCATGTCA
Source organism: Kitasatospora sp. NPDC088548 (assembly GCF_044753005.1). Lineage (NCBI taxonomy): Bacteria > Bacillati > Actinomycetota > Actinomycetes > Kitasatosporales > Streptomycetaceae > Kitasatospora > Kitasatospora sp. NPDC088548. The sequence goes on along the minus strand of NZ_JBIVMI010000001.1, from coordinate 522,147 downwards.
TCGGTGGCCAGCACACTGCTTCCGGATTGCGGGCCCTCTCATCCGCAATGTCCGGCCCGGTGAAGTTGCTTCCCAGAGCACAACCCATGGCTAAAGTTGCAGCTCAGTAAGACTGCTCCCCGCACACGCGGGGTTGGTCCCAACGCGGACGACGAGACCCTCGCCGCCGCCCTCTGCTCCCCGCACACGCGGGGTTGGTCCCCAGTGGGTGGACACCGCCGACCGGGCGTGGGCCTGCTCCCCGCATGTGCGGGGCCGCTCCCCAGGGCTGAAATCGGGAGCTTGGTGCCAGGTGGGGGCGCTACGCTCTGGTGATCACGAAAACTGGGCGTTGAGGCTCGGCGGGGGGGCTGGTCGTATGACGGGTGTTGAGGTGGCGTCCTCCGGGGTGAGACGTGGTGGTGGGCGGCGGCGCTGGGTGGTCGGCGGGGTGGCGGCTGTGGTCGTCGCGGCCGTAGTGACCGGGGTCGCCTTTGTGGCCGGGGTGTGGGACGAGCCCGAGTTGAAGCAGTCGCTCTGCGGGTTGCCGAGGGCGGACAAGAGCCCGCTCGGCGTCGTGCTGCCCAAGGGGCGGCGGGGGGTGGAGACGCGTGAGGTGTCCGAGATGTCGGGGCACGGGAAGGTCTTGTGCGTGATCTCGGTGGACGGGGAAGGGGCCGTCACCGTCCTGATGTTCGGCCAGGATCCGAATCGGCCGACCTCGACCGATACGACCGGTATGGACACCAGGAAGATGATCGCCAAGGGGGTGGTGGCCAGTCTGGGCGGCGCCTCTCAGGTGGACTACTGCCCCGGTACGCGCGACCTGGCCGCGTTCGTCACGGTCATGTCGGACCCCGCTACCTGGCCGGAGTCCCCTGCGGAGCAGGCGGCGCACACCCGCGCACTGGCTTCGCTGGCGGCGACCGTGCTGGCCGAACAGCGGCACGAGGTGTGCTACTGACGGCTGCGAGGCCGGGCGTCAGCCCTTGTGGTCGGCTTCGCCCTGCTTCCAGTAGCCCTTGGCCTGGACGAGTTCGCGGGGGTAGCCGCAGGTGTCGAGGAGGTGTCGGCGGATGGTGGTGACGGCGGTGGACTCGCCGGCGAGCCAGGCGGCTTGAGGGTCGGGCGACGCCGTGAGGACGGCGTCGGTGAGGAGGCGGCCCTTGGGGGAGCCGTTGCGGGGGAGCCGGATGGTGGTGAGGTCGGCGCGGGTGGCGATGGGGAGGGTGTCGGCCGGGGCGGCGATCTCGACGTAGGCGGACACCCTTACGGTCGGCGGGAGTTGTTCGAGGATGGTGAGGGCGGCGGGCAGGGCGCTTTCGTCGGCGGCGAGGAGCAGGTGGGTGGCGCCGTCGAGGGGCGAGTAGCGGCCGCTGGGGCCGGCGAGGCGGGCGCGGTCGCCGAGGCCGGCGATGGACGCCCAGCGGGCGAGCGGGCCGTTGCCGTGGAGGACGATGTCGATGTCCACCTCGTGCTGCTCGGGGCGGTGGTGGCGGATGGTGTAGGCGCGGGAGTGGCCTTCGGGGATCGCCAACTTGACCCACTGGGTGGGGTGTTCGATGCCGAGGCCGGGCAGGGTGGGGCCGGTGGAGGTGAGCCGGACGAGGGTGGAGGTCAGCGGGGTGACGGCGATGACCTCGGCGTCGTGGGTCGGGCGGGTCGGGCGGGAACGGCCGAACACGGCGTACTCCTGATCGGGCCCGGAGGCGGACACGGGCCGGTGGAGGGAGGCGGGGAGGGGCGGGCTCAGCCCTTGAGGTGCTGGTCGAGCAGCGCGTCGACGAAGGCCCGGTCGAGCGGGCGGCGCAGCACCAGGGCGCGGTGGTAGAGCGGGGCGAGCAGGGTGTCGAGGACGACGGCGGCTTCGTCGGCGGAGACGGCCAGACAGGCCCGGGTGTGCGCGACGTCCCGGGTGCGCAGTTCGTCGAGGAAGCCGGTGTGCAGCAACTCCGCCGTGCGGGCGTCGAGTTGGGCGTGGCCGAGGAGGGCCTGGAGGACGCGGCCGGCCGGTTCCTCGCCGAGGAAGACGGCGAAGCGGTGGACGTACGCGCGCAGGTCGGCGGGGGTGGAGGGGGCCTCGGGCCAGGCGAGGGCGGGGGTGGCGTCCAGGACCAGGTTGTCGAAGAGGATGTCGACCTTGGACTTCCACCAGCGGTAGATCGTCTGCTTGGCGACCCCGGCGGCGGCGGCGATGCCCTCGATGGTGAGGGCCTCGAAGCCGTGCTCCATCAGGAGGTCGTCGGCGGCGTTCAGCACGGCCAGGCGCGCGGCCTCGCTGCGGCGGCTGCTGGTGGAGCTGCTGCCGGTGGCGGGGCGGGGCTGGGCGGCGATGGTGCTGACGTCCTCACGGGCGGGCCGGTGGGGTTGCCGGCCGGGGGGTCTGATCGGGGCCATCCTCTCATGCCCCTTCCGCCACACCAGCCGCAACGTTGCGTCCAGGTTCAAGGCCCGGTCGCGAAGGCTCGGCGTGGACCGCCCGGCGCGAACTCCGTACGCGGCCTCGCCTCCGGAGTGGAGGTGGCGGTCCGCAAGTTGACGGACCCGCAGCCCTCTCGGCCTGGTCGAACAGCTATGTTAGGTTAGCCTTGCCTAATGTCGCTGGTCGGAGGGGATTTCCTGTGCAGCAGTCCGAACTGGCCGGTACCGTTGCGATGGTCACCGGCGCCGGGCAGGGTATCGGCGCGGCCGTGACGCGTGCGCTCGTCGCCGCGGGGGCCGTCGTCGCCGCCGTGGACCGCAACCCGGGCCCGCTCGCCGCCCTCGCGGACGAGCTGGCGGGCGCATCCGTGCACGGGTCCGACGGCGTCGGGCGGCCCGTCCGGCCCTACGTCCTGGACGTCACCGACGCCGCCGCCGTCGAGGCGGCCGTCTCCCTGATGGAAAGTCAACTCGGCCCCCTGGGAATCCTGGTGAACGTCGCCGGCATCCTGCGTGCCGCGCCCGCCGTCGAACTCTCCGACGAGGACTGGGTGGACACCTTCGCCGTCAACACCAACGGGGTGTTCCATACCTGCCGGGCGGTCGGCCGCCGGATGGCGGAACGCGGTACCGGCGCCATCGTCACCGTCGGGTCCAACGCCGCCGGGGTGCCGCGTACCGGCATGGCCGCCTACGCGGCCTCCAAGGCGGCGGCCACCATGTTCACCCGCTGTCTGGGGCTGGAGCTCGCCCGCTCCGGCGTGCGCTGCAACATCGTCTCGCCGGGATCCACCGACACCGACATGCAGCGGGCGCTCTGGCAGGGCGACGCGGGGGCCGCCGAACAGCGGGTCATCGACGGCGATCCGGCCGGCTACCGGGTGGGCATCCCGCTCGGCCGGATCGCCGCGCCCGCCGACATCGCCGAGGCGGTGGCCTTCCTGGTCTCCGACCGGGCGCGGCACATCACCATGCACGACCTGTACGTGGACGGCGGCGCCACCCTGCGCGCCTGACCCCACGGCACACCAGGGCCCCGGGACACCCGGAACCCCGACACCCCGGAACCCCGGGACACCGCGACGCGCACCCCCGCCACCGCAGAGCCCGAACCACACCACCCGCCGGCCGGCCGACAACGGCGCCCGGCGGCCACTCGCAGACTGGAGAATCCAGGTGACCACGGTGCATCACGCCCCCGCCGGGACGGACCACACCGTCATCGGCGCGGCCAGCGGGCTGCTGGGCCAGTACCGGGCCGCGCCCGACGAGGCGTTCTTCGCCTCACCGACCCGCACGCTGCTCACCGAGGGCGTGCACGCCAGGGTCCCGCAGGACGGGCGCCCGCTGCCGGTGCGGGTCGCCGAGACGCTCGCCCGGGCCCGCCGCGACGGGGTCGAACACCCGCTGGTGGTCGGCGCGGTGGCGTTCGACCAGGACAGCCGGGCCGAGCTGGCCGTCCCCGCGCTGGTCCGCCGGTGCGGCGCGCTGCGCGACGACCCGCTGATCGCGCTGCCCGCCCCGGCGGCCGACCGGGTGGAGTGGCTGGTCCGCCCGGTGCCCGAGCCGGCCGCGTACGGTGCCGGCGTCGCGGCGGCCGTCGAGCGGCTGCGCGGCGGCGAGTTGAGCAAGGTGGTGCTCGCCCGGACGCTGGAGCTGAGTGCCGACCGCCCGCTCGACCTGCCCACGATCCTGCAGCGGCTGGGCCGCCGCGACCCGGGCGGCTACACCTTCGCGGTGCCCGCCGGCGGCGGCCGGACGCTGATCGGCGCCAGCCCCGAACTGCTGCTCTCCCGCCGGGGAACGGCCGTGCTGGCCAACCCGCTGGCCGGCTCGGTGCCGCGCAGCGCCGACCTCGGCGAGGATGTCCGCAGGGCGGCCGGGCTGCTGGAGTCCCCCAAGGACCTGCACGAGCACGCCGTCGTGGTGGACGCCATCCGCGCGGCGCTGGCGCCGTACTGCCGCACGCTGGACGTGCCGGAGCGGCCGACCCTGGTCCGTACGGCCGCGATGTGGCACCTGGCCACCACGATCACCGGCGAGCTGGCCGACCCGGCCGTCTCGGCGCTGGAGCTGGCCACCGCGCTGCACCCGACCCCGGCCGTCTGCGGCACCCCGACTCCGCTCGCCCGCACCGTGATCGGCGAGGTGGAGCCCTTCGACCGCGGCCTGTACACCGGCATGGTCGGCTGGGGCGACGCGGACGGTGACGGCGAGTGGGTGGTCACCATCCGCTGCGCGGAGGCGGAGGAGCGCACGCTGCGCGTGTACGCGGGGGCGGGGGTGGTCGCCGAGTCCCGGCCGGAGGCCGAACTCGCCGAGACCAGCGCCAAGTTCCGTACCTTCCTGGACGCCGCGGGGGTGCCGCGATGAGCAGCGCCCAGCCGGTGGAGTTCCCCGGATTCACCCCGTACCCCGCCGAGTTCGCCGAGCGCTACCGCGCCGCCGGGTACTGGCGCGGCGAGACCTTCGGCCGGATGCTGCGCGAGCGGGCCGCCGCCCACGGCGAGCGGATCGCGATCGTCGATCCGTCCGGCCTGTCCGGCCCTTCCGCTCCGGAGGGCGGGCGCCGCTGGTCGTACGCCGAACTCGACCGCCGGGCCGACCGGATGGCCGCCGGCCTGCTCGCCCGGGGGATCGGCAGGGGTGACCGGGTGGTGGTCCAGCTGCCCAACACCGCCGAGTTCTTCGAGGTGGTCTTCGCGCTGTTCCGGATCGGCGCGCTGCCGGTCTTCGCGCTGCCCGCCCACCGGTACACCGAGATCGGCTACTTCTGCGGGTTCACCGGTGCCGCGGCCTATGTCGTCCCGGCCGTCGAGAACGGCTTCGACTACCGTGAACTGGCCTCCCGCGTCCGGTCGGAGAACCCGTCGCTGCGGCTGGTCCTGGTGGCCGGCGAGGACCCGGGGGAGCACGTCCGGCTGGCGGACGTGCCGTCCGACGGGCCGGGGCCCGACGCCGAGCCGCGCCCGGAGGACGTCGCCTTCCTCCAGCTCTCCGGCGGCAGCACCGGCGTGCCCAAGCTGATCCCGCGCACCCACGACGACTACATCTACTCGCTGCGCGGCTCGGTGGAGCTGTGCGCGGTGGACGAGGACAGCGTCTACCTCTGCGCGCTGCCCGCCGCGCACAACTTCCCGCTCAGCTCGCCGGGCACGCTCGGCACGCTGTACGCGGGCGGCCGGGTGGTGCTCTGCCCGCAGCCGGGCCCCGAGACGGCGTTCCCGCTGATCGAGCGGGAGGGCGTGACCATCACCGGCCTGGTGCCGCCGCTGGCGCTGCTCTGGCTGGACGCGGCCGAGCGCGGGCGCGGCCTGGCCGGCGCGCCCCGACTGGACAGCCTGGAGGTGCTGCTGGTCGGCGGCGCCAAGTTCAGCGAGGAGGCGGCCCGCCGGGTCCGCCCGGTGCTGGGCTGCATGCTCCAGCAGGTGTTCGGGATGGCCGAGGGCCTGGTCAACTACACCCGGCTGGACGACCCGGAGGAGGTGATCGTCTCCACCCAGGGCCTGCCGATCTCCCCGGACGACGAGATCCGGGTGGTCGACGACCAGGGCGCGGACCTGCCCGCCGGCGCCACCGGCCATCTGCTCACCCGCGGCCCGTACACCATCCGCGGCTACTGGAACGCGCCGGAGCACAACGCCAACTCCTTCACCGGGGACGGCTTCTACCGCACCGGGGACCTCGTCCGGCGGACCGCCACCGGCCACCTGGTGGTCGAGGGGCGGGCGAAGGACCAGATCAACCGGGGCGGCGAGAAGGTCGCCGCCGAGGAGATCGAGAACCACCTGCTCGCCCACCCGGCCGTGCACGACGCCGCCGTGGTGTCGATGCCCGACCCGTACCTCGGCGAGCGCACCTGCGCCTATGTCGTGCTGCGCGCGGAGGCCCGCCCGACGCCGCCGAAGGCGATCGAGCTGAAGCGCTTCGTCCGCGGGCGCGGCCTGGCCGACTTCAAGGTCCCGGACCGGGTCGAGTTCGTCGAGGCCTTCCCCGCCACCGGGATCGGCAAGGTCAGCAAGAAGGACCTGCGCGCGGCCATCGCCGCCACCCTCCGCCCCGCCCCTACCAGCTGAAGGAAGCACCGCCGTGGGTCTGCCCCGCATCCCCTCCTATCCCATGCCCTCCGCCGACGGCCTGCCGGCCAACCGGGTCGCCTGGACGGTCGACCCGTCCCGTGCGGTGCTGCTGGTGCACGACCTGCAGAACCACTTCATGAACGCCTTCGACACCGGCGCCGCTCCCGTCACCGAACTCTTCGGGAACGTCGGCCGGTTGCGCCGGCAGGCCGACCGCCTGGGCATCCCCGTCGTCTACTCGGCGCAGCCCGGCGGCCAGAGCCCGGCCGAGCGCGGCCTCCAGCAGGACTTCTGGGGCCCGGGCATCCCGGACGACCCGCGCGCGGCGGCCATCGCCGACGCCGTCGCCCCGGCCGGCCACGACACCGTGCTCACCAAGTGGAAGTACAGCGCCTTCGTCCGCACCGGGCTGGACGAACTGCTGCGCGAGCAGGGCCGCGACCAACTGGTGATCACCGGCGTGTACGCGCACATCGGGGTCCAGGCCACCGCCTGCGACGCCTGGATGCGTGACATCCAGGCCTTTGTGGTGGCCGACGCGGTCGCCGACTTCAGCGAGGCCGAGCACCGTGCCGCGCTCTCCTGGGTGGCCGGCCGCTGCGGCCTGGTCACCACCACCGACGCAGTGCTGGAAGGGAAGTGACGGGTATGGCCTTCACCGTGGAGCGCATCCGGGCCGAGGTCGCGGACCTGCTCGGAGAGGACCCGGCGGACATCCCGCTGGACGAGAACCTGGCGGACTGGGGCCTGGACTCGGTGCGGCTGATGGCGCTCGCCGAGCGCTGGCGGGCCGAGGGCGCGGAGGTGGCCTACCTCCAGCTGGCCGAGCGTCCGGCCGTCGGGGCCTGGGCCGAGCTGCTCGGCGCGGCCTGATGGACACCGCGCTCGTGGCCGGGACGGCCGCCGCGCCCGTCGCCGGGCCTGCCACCGCCGGGCCTGCCACCGCAGGGCTGAAGCGGCCGCCGACCACCGCGGTCGGCCCGATCGAGGCGCAGGCCGCCCGGACGCCCGGTGCCGCCGCGCTGGTGCTGGCCGACGGCTCGGTGGTCCGCTACGGCGAGCTGAACGCGGCCGCCAACCGGATGGCCCGGCACCTGACCGGCCTCGGCGCCCGCCCCGGCACGGTCGTCGGCCTGGCGCTCACCCGCCCGGCCGAGCTGCTGCCCGCGCTGCTGGCGGTGGCCAAGTCCGGTGCCGCGTACCTGCCGTTGAACCGGGACGACGCCCCCGGCCGGCTCTCCTGGGTGCTCGCGGACGCGGCCCCGGTCTGTGTGCTGGGGGAGGGCGTGCCCGGTGCCGTCCGGCCGCAGGAGGGCGAGCTGGCCGGGCTGCTGGCCACCGACCCGCCACGGGCGCTGACCCCGCAGCACCCCGTCTGCCTGGGCTACGGCCCCGGCGGCCGGCCGGCCGGCGTCCCGGTCGCGCACGCGGAGGTGGACCGCCGGGTGCGGGACCTCCAGGCCGCCTACGGGCTGGGCGTCGGCGACCGGGTCCTGCAACTCGGGCTGCCGCTCTGGGAGTTCTTCTGGCCGCTGCGTACGGGGGCGGCCGTGGTGCTCGCCGACCCGGAGAGTCCGGCCGAGATCGGCGAGCTGGTAAGGGAGTTGGGTGTCACCGCGCTGCGGGCGGCTCCGGCGGTGCTCGGTGAGCTGCGGCCGGCACCGGCGCCCGTTCACCTGGCCGTCGCGGCCACCGGCTGAGCGGCCGCCCGCCGAGCCGCCGAGCCGCCGAGCCGCCCGCCGAGCGGCTGCGCGGGCAGCCGCCTGCCCGGCCGCTACCCGCCGAGCCGGGCCGCCGCGAAGTCGGCCGCCGTCCAGGCCATCGCGACCGCGCCGTCCAGGACGGCGCGGTCGGCCTCGGGGGAGACGGCGGCCTCGGCGAAGGCCGGCTCGTGCGGGGCGCAGGCGCCGCCGGTGATGTCCAGCACCGGGTGGATCGCGGGCACGGCGTGCGAGACGTTGCCCATGTCGGTGCAGGCGAACGGTCCGCTCTCGACCGGCTTCGGGCGGCCCAGCGCGGCCGCGTTCGCCCGCCAGAGGGCGAGCAGCCCCGGGTCGCCGCGGAAGTCCAGGTAGTCGGGCTCGGGCCGGGTGAGCGAGACCTCGCAACCGGTGGCGAGCGCGCCGGCCCGGAAGCAGGCCTCGACCCGCTCGCGCAGCGCCGTCAGGTCCTCGGCCGCCGAGGCGCGGATCTCGTACTCGGCGGTGGCGGTGTCCGGGATCAGGTTGGGGGCCGTCCCGGCGGCGGTGGTGATGCCGTGCACCCGCCACTGCGGCGGGAGTTGCTGGCGCAGCAGGCCGAGCGCGACCTGCGCGACGGTGAGCGCGTCGGCGGCGTTGCGCCCCTCGTGCGGGTTGAGGCTGGGGTGGGCGGCGCGGCCGGTGTACCGCACGGAGAGGGTGCCGAGCGCGAAGGAGCGGAAGTCGGCGACCTCGACCGGGCAGGGGTGGACCATCATCGCGGCGTCCACGCCCGCGAAGGCGCCCGCGTCCAGGAGCAGGGCCTTGCCCGCGCCGCGTTCCTCGGCGGGGGCGCCGATCACCCGGACGGTCAGTCCGAGCCGGTCGGCGTCCGGTCCGAGGGCGAGGGCGGCGCCGAGCCCGGCGGCGGCGATCAGGTTGTGGCCGCAGGCGTGCCCGAGGCCGGGCAGGGCGTCGTACTCGCAGACCACGGCGACGGTGACCGGCCCGGAGCCGGTGCTCGCGGTGAACGCGGTCTCCAGGCCGTGCGCGGGCGCGGTGACGGTGTAGCCGTGGGTGCGCAGCAGGTCGGCGCACCAGGCCGCCGCGCGGTGTTCCTCGAAGGCCGTCTCCGGGTGGGCGTGGATGCGCCGGCTGAGCGTCAGCAGCTCGTCCCGGTGGGCCTCGACGCGTGCGCGCAGGGCCGTTCTGACGTCGGTCGGGGTGGACAAGGGTGCCTCCGGAGGCGTCAGGGCCCGTGCTTCACCGGGCTGTTGACCAGACAGTATGTAGATAGCTTAGGCTAACCTAAGTAGGCGTTTCGTTCGCCGGACCCGAGGAGCTCTCAGAACCATGCGTCGCCACCAGGCCGCGTCCGACCCCGTCGCCGCCCCCGCCGCCGACGTACCGCTGCTCGCCACCCAGGCGGCCATCTGGTACGCGCAGGCGCTCGACCCCGACAGCCCGGTCTACAACACCGGCGACGCCGTCGAGATCACCGGCCCGCTCGACGCCGACCTCTTCGAAGACGCCCTGCGGCGGACCCTGGACGAGGCCGACGCCCTGACCGCCCTCGTCGTCACCGACCGGGACGGCACCCCGGCCCTGCGCCCGCGCCCCGGCCACACCTGGCCGCTGCACCGCCTCGACCTGCGCGCCGCCGCCGACCCGGCCGCCGAGGCCGAGGCCTGGATGCGCGCCGACCTCGCCAGGCCCGTGGACCTCACCGAGGGGCCGCTGTTCACCCAGGCCCTCATCCGCCTCGCCGACGACCGCCACTGGTGGTACCAGCGCGTCCACCACCTCGTCGTGGACGCCTACGCGCTCACCCTCCTCGGCGGCCGGGTCGCCGAGCTGTACACCGCGTACGCCACCGGCACCCCGCCCGGCGACCGCGCCTTCGGCACCCCCGCCGACACCGCCGCCGAGGAGGCCGCCTACCGGTCGGGCCAGGAGTACGCCGCCGACCGGGAGTTCTGGCGCGAGCGACTGGCCGGCGCCGAGGCCCCGGCCACCCTGCCCGGCACACCGGACGGCACCTCCGCCCAAGCCGCCACCCAAGCCGCCACCGCCGGCGCCGAGCCGCTGCGCCGCACCGCCGAACTGCCCGCCGGCACCCTCGCCCGGCTGGAGCGCGCCGCCACCGCCGCCCGCGCCACCTGGGCCGAACTGGTCATCGCCGCCACCGCCGGCTACCTGCACCGCCTCGCCGGCACCGAGGACGTCGTCCTCGGCCTGCCGCTCGCCAACCGCCGCGGCCCCGCCGCCCTGCGCACCCCCACCGCCACCGCCAACATCCTGCCGCTGCGCCTCGCCGTCCGCCCCCGGGACACCGCCGCCGAACTGCTGCGCCGCGTCGTGCTGGAGCTCCGCGCCGTCCGCCGCCACCAGCGCTACCCGCTGGAGGACCTGCGCCGCGACCTCGCCCGGACCGGCGACCGGCGCGCCCTGTTCGGCCCGATGGTCAACATCAAGGCCTTCGAACGCGACCTCGACCTGGCCGGCCTGCCCGGTACCGTCCGCAACCTCGCCGCCGGGCCCGTCGACGACCTCGCGCTCGCCGTCTCGCCCGGCCCCGACGGCGCGCTGCGCCTCGGCCTGGACGCCCACCCCGGCCGGTACGACGCCGACTCCCTCGCCGCCCACCAGGACGGCCTGCTCCGCTACCTCGACGGCCTCGCCGACCTGCTGCTCACCGACCCGCAGACGCCGATCGCCCGGATCGACCTGCTGGACGCCGACACGCTGCGCCGCGCCACCGCCGGCCGCGAGGAGCCCCCGGCCGAGCTGACCCTGCCCGCGCTCTTCGCCGCGCAGGCCGCCCGCACCCCGGCCGGGACCGCCCTGCGCAGCGGCGAAACCGCCCTCACCTTCGCCGAGCTGGACGCCGCCGCCAACCGACTCGCGCACCGGCTGGCCGCCCTCGGCGTCCGCGCCGGGACGCCCGTCGCGCTCGCCCTGCCCCGCAGCGCCGACACCCTGGTCGCCATGCTCGCCGTGCTCAAGGCCGGCGGCGCCTGCCTCTCCCTCGACCTCGCCCACCCCCGGCAGCGGATCGCCGGCATCCTCGACGACACCCGCCCGGTCTGCGCCGTCGGCACCGCGGCGGCGCTCGCCGCACTGCCCGGCGACGGCACGCCGCCCGCCGTCGTCCTGGACGACCCGGCGGAGCGCGCGGCGCTCGCCGCACTGCCCGCCGGGCCGCTGCCCGCACCGGACCCGGACCACACCGCCTACCTGCTGCACACCTCCGGTTCCACCGGCCGCCCCAAGGGCGTCGTCGTCACCCACGCCCCGCTCGCCAACCTGCACGCCGGCCACGGCGAGGACCACATCGCCCCCGCCGTCCGGCGCACCGGTCGCGAGCGGCTGCGCGTCGCCCACAGCGCCTCGTTCGCCTTCGACGCCTCCTGGGACCCGGTGCTCTGGATGGTCCACGGCCACGAGCTGCACCTGCTCGACGACGAGACCTACCGCGACCCGGCCGCCCTCGCCGGATACGTCGACCGGGAACGGATCGACTATCTCGACGTCACCCCCTCCTACCTCGAAGTCCTGCTCGCCGAGGGCCTGCTGGACGACGACCGGCACCGCCCCGCGCTCGTCGCGGTCGGCGGCGAGGCCACCCCGGACGCCCTCTGGCAGCGGCTCACCGCCGTGCCGGGCCTGCGCCCGCTCAACCTCTACGGCCCCACCGAGACCACCGTCGACGCATACTCCTGGACCCCGGGCCCCGACGGCACCCCGGTCGGCCGGGTGGTCCGCGGCTCGCGCGCCTACGTCCTCGACGGCTCGCTGCGGCCCGCGCCCGACGGCGCCACCGGCGAACTGTACGTGGCCGGCGCCTGCCTGGCCCGCGGCTACCTCGGCCGCCCCGACCTCACCGCCGAGCGCTTCCTCGCCGACCCGTTCGGGCCGCCCGGCGGCCGGATGTACCGCACCGGCGACCTCGCCCGCCGCCGCCCCGACGGCACCCTGGAGTTCCTCGGCCGCGCCGACGACCAGGTGAAGATCCGCGGCTTCCGGATCGAACCCGGCGAGATCGCCGCCGTGCTGGCCGCCGAACCGGGCGTCGCCCAGGCCGTGGTGATCGCCCGCCCGGGCCCGCACGGCAAGCGGCTGCTCGGCTACGCCGTCCCCGCCGCCGGTGCCGCCCTCGACGCCGGCCACCTGCGCTCCGCGCTCGCCGAGCGGCTGCCCGGCCACATGGTGCCCGCCGCCGTCCTCGTCCTCGACGAACTGCCGCGCACCGCCAACGACAAGCTCGACCACCGCGCCCTGCCCGAGCCGGCCGCCGACGGCCCGGCGCCCGGGGCCGCCCCCGCGACCCCGCAGGAGGAGGTCATCTGCGGTCTGTTCGCGGCCGTGCTCGACCTGCCCGAAGTGCCCGGCCGGGACGCCGGGTTCTTCGACCTCGGCGGTCACTCGCTGCTCGCCGGCCGCCTCGCCGCCCGTCTGCGCGACACCCTCGGCGCCGCCGTCGGCTTCGCCGACGTCTTCCGCCACCCCACCCCGGCCGCGCTCGCCGCCCTGCTGCGTGAGCGCTCGGCACCCGAGCCGCGCCCGGCCCTGACCGCCGTGGAGCGGGCGGAGCGCACCCCGCTCTCGCCGGCCCAGCGCGGACTCTGGTTCCTGCACCGGCTCGAAGGCCCCAGCCCCACCTACAACATCCCGCTCGTCCTCACCCTCACCGGCCCGCTCGACCGCGACGCCCTCGCGCTCGCCGTCACCGACCTCGCGGCCCGGCACGAGATCCTGCGCACGGTGTACGTCGAGCCCGGGGGCGGCGAGCGTCGGCCCGGCGACCCCGGGGCCGACGAGCCGTACCAGCGGGTGCTGCCGCCCGCGACCGTCCCCCTGCACACCGGGCCGACGCTCGCCGAGGCCGTCCGGTACGCCTTCGACCTGGCCGCCGAACCGCCGCTGCGGGTCAGCCTGTTCGAGGACGGCGACGGCCGGCACACGCTGCTCCTGCTGCTCCACCACATCGCCGGGGACGGCGCCTCCACCACCCCGCTGGCCCGCGACCTGGCCGCCGCCTACACCGCCCGCCTGGCCGGCCGCGCACCCGAACTGCCGCCACTGGCCGTCCAGTTCGCCGACCACGTGGCCTGGCAGCGGCAGCTGCTCGGCAGCGCCGAAGCGCCCAGTCCGCTCGCCGTCCGCCAGCTCGACCACTGGCGCAAGACCCTGGCCGGCCTGCCCGACCAGCTCGAACTGCCCACCGACCGCCCCCGGCCGCCCGTCGCCGCCCACCACGGCGCCACCGTGCCGTTCGCCCTCGGCGCCGACGCCCACGCCGCCCTGGCCGCGCTCGCCCGCACCACCGGCACCAGCGTCTTCATGGCCGTCCAGGCCGGCCTCGCCGCCCTGCTCACCCGGCACGGCGCCGGCACCGACATCCCCATCGGCACCCCCGTCGCCAGCCGGGACAGCGACGAAACCGCCTCCCTCGTCGGCTACTTCGTCAACTCGGTGGTCCTGCGCACCGACACGTCCGGCGACCCCACCTTCCGCGAGCTGCTCGACCGCGCCCGCACCGCCGTCCTCGGCGCCCACGACCACGCCGACCTGCCCTTCGACCGGCTGGTCGAGGAGCTCAACCCGCCGCGCTCACTGGCCCGGCACCCGTTGTTCCAGACCATGCTGGCCTGGCAGAGCGTCCCCGACGAGGAGTTCGCCCTCGGCGGCGGCCTCACCGCCCGGATCGCCGCCGTGCCGTCCGGCACCGCCAAGTTCGACCTCACCCTCAACGCGGGCGAACTGCGCGACGGCGGCATCGCCGGCTTCCTGGAGTACCGCACCGACCTCTTCGACCCGGCCACCGCCGAGGCCCTGTCGGCCAGGCTCGCCCGGCTGCTCACCGCCGCCGCCACCACGCCCGACACCACGATCGGCCTGCTGCCGCTGACCAGCGAGGAGGAGCGGCTGCGCGCCCTGGTCGAGTGGAACGGCCGGCCGGTCACCTCCGTCCCCGGCGCCACCCTGCCCGAGCTGTTCGAGGCGGCGGCGCTCGCCCACCCGGACGCCACCGCCGTCAGCTGCCGCGACGACTCCCTCGACTACCGCGAACTCGGCGCCCGCGCCGACCGGTTGGCCCGGCTGCTGGCCGCCCGGGGGATCGGCCCCGGCACCATCGTCGCGCTCGCGCTGCCGCGTTCGTCGGAGCTCGTCACCGCCCTGCTGGCCGTCGCCAAGTCCGGCGCCGCCTACCTGCCGCTCGACCCCGACTACCCGGCCGACCGGCTCGCCTACATGCTGGCCGACGCCGAACCCGCCGCGCTGCTCACCGACGCCGCCACGGCCGCCCGGCTGCCCGCCCACCAGGTGCCCCAACTCCTCGTCGACGGACCGGAGCCGGCGGCCCACCCGGCCACCCCGCTGGCCCAGCACGAGCGCACCCGGCCGCTGCGCCCGGACGACGTCGCCTACGTCATCTACACCTCGGGCTCCACCGGCCGGCCCAAGGGCGTGCCCGTCACCCACCACAACGTCGTCCGGCTGTTCAGCGCCACCGACCACTGGTTCGGCTTCGGCGCCGAGGACGTCTGGACGCTCTTCCACTCCTACGCCTTCGACTTCTCGGTCTGGGAGCTGTGGGGAGCCCTGCTGCACGGCGGCCGGCTGGTCGTCGTCCCGCACCTGGTCAGCCGCGACCCGGCCGCCTTCCTCGACCTGCTCGCCCGCGAGCGCGTCACCGTCCTCAACCAGACCCCGTCCGCCTTCTACCAGCTCAGCGCCGCCGACCGGGACCGCCCGGGCAGTGAACTCGCCCTGCGCTACGTGGTGTTCGGCGGCGAGGCACTGGAACTCGGCCGACTGGACGACTGGTACGAGCGGCACGCCGACAACGCCCCGACGCTGGTCAACATGTACGGCATCACCGAGACCACCGTGCACGTCTCGTACATCGCCCTGGACCGGGCGAGCGCCGCCGCCGGCACCAGCAGCACCATCGGCGTCAACATCCCCGACCTGCGGGTCTACGTCCTGGACCAGCACCTCCAGCCCGTCCCGCCCGGCGTCACCGGCGAGATGTACGTGGCCGGCGCCGGCCTCGCCCGCGGCTACCTCGGCCGCCCCGCGCTCAGCGCCGAACGGTTCGTCGCCGACCCGCACGCCGAACTCTTCGGCGAGCGCGGCACCCGGATGTACCGCTCCGGCGACCTCGCCCGCCGCCGCGCCGACGGCGTCCTGGAGTACTTCGGCCGGGCCGACCAGCAGGTCAAGATCCGCGGCTTCCGGATCGAACTCGGCGAGATCGAGGCCGTGCTGGCCGCCCACCCGGACGTCGCCGACGCCGCCGTGATCGTCCGCCAGGACGTGCCCGGCGACAAGCGCCTGGTCGGCTACGCCGTCCCGGCCCGCCCCGTCACCGCCGAGGACCTGCGCGCCCACACCTCCGGCGACCTGCCCGCGCACATGGTGCCGTCCGCCGTCGTCCTGCTGGACCGGCTGCCGCTCACCGCCAACGGCAAGCTCGACCGGCGCGCCCTGCCCGCCCCCGAGGCCCCGGCCGCGGGTGCCGGCCGCCCACCGCGAACCCCGCGCGAGCAGCAGCTCCGCGAACTCTTCGCCGAAGTCCTGGGCGTCCCGGCGGTCGGCGTGGAGGACGACTTCTTCGCCCTCGGCGGCCACTCGCTGCTGGTCGTCCGCCTCGCCGCCCGGATCCGGGCCGTCCTCGGCCTGGAGGTCGGCATCGGCACCCTGTTCCAGGCCCCCACCGTGGCCGCCCTGGAGTCCGCCCTCTCCTCCGACGCCCACGGCGCCGACGCGCTGGACGTACTGCTGCCGCTGCGCCCGGCCGGGCCCGGCAAGCAGGCCCCGCTGTTCGCCGTCCACCCGGCCGGCGGCCTCAGCTGGTGCTACACCGGTCTGATCCGCCACCTGCCCGCCGACGTGCCGATCTACGGCCTCCAGGCCCAGGGCGTCGGCGCCGCCACCGCCGGGCTGCCGCTGCCGCGGACCCTGGAGGAGCTGGCCGCGCACTACGTCGACCGGCTCCGCGAAGTCCGGCCCGACGGCCCCTACCGGCTGCTCGGCTGGTCCACCGGAGGCATCATCGCGCACGCCATGGCCACCCGGCTCCAGGAACTCGGCTGCGCCGTCGAGCTGCTGGCCATCCTGGACGCCTACCCCGCCGAGGGCTTCCGCGACCTGCCCGTGCCCGACCAGGCCGAAGCCCTGGAGGCGCTGCTCACCATGGGCGGCCACGGCCCCGAGGACCTCGACGGGCAGCCGCTCGAACTCGCCACCGTGACCGCGCTGCTGCGCCGCGAGGGCAGCCCGCTGGCCGGGCTCGACGAGGCCACGCTGGAAGCGCTCAACCACATCTACCTCAACACCAACCACCTGGTGCGCGGCTACGACCACCGGGTCTTCGACGGCGACGTGCTGTTCTTCCGCGCCACCGTCGACACCATCGACGAGACGCTCACCCCCGAGACCTGGACCCCGTACGTCTCCGGCCGGATCGACAACACCGATGTCGCCTGCTCGCACAAGGACATGACCCTGCCCGCCCCCATCGCGCACATCGCGCGCGTGGTCGCCGAACACCTGGAGAACCAGCCCCATGAGTGACGCCCCCGCCAACCCCTTCGACGGTGACGGCGAGTTCCTCGCCCTCGTCAACGACCAGGGCCAGCACTCGCTCTGGCCGGCCTTCGCCGCCGTCCCGGCCGGCTGGACCGTCGCCCACGGGCCGTGCGAGCGCGCCCGCGCCCTGGACTGGATCACCGAGAACTGGACCGATCTGTGCCCGGTCCGGTAACCGAGACCCCGGCGCGCCCCCTCCTCGCGGGGCGCGTCGCCGTGGTCGTCGTCTACACGGCCGCGATGTGCATGAACGGCCTGGACTCGACGATCGTCAACCCGGCCCTGTTCACCATCGCCGAGGACTTCGGCCGCCCCGTCTCCGCGGCCAACGCCGTCGAGGTCGCCTTCCTGGTCGGCCTCGCGGTCGGGCTCCCGGTGGCGGGCTGGCTGGGCGACAGGTTCGGGGTCAAGCGGGTTTTCCTGGGCTCGCTGGCGGCGTTCACGGCGGCCTCGGCCGTCTGCGCCGCCGCCCCCGATCTGGGCTCGCTCTCCGCCGCCCGGGCGGTGCAGGGCGTGGCCGGCGGGCTGCTCACCCCGGTCGGCATGACGCTGCTCTTCCGGGCCTTCGAGCCGCACGAACGGGCCGGGCTCGGCAAGGTGCTGATCGTGCCGACCGCCCTGATGCCCGCCCTCGGTCCGCCGCTCGGCGGCTTCCTCACCGAACACCTCTCCTGGCACTGGCTGTTCCTGGTGAACGTGCCGATCGGGGCGGCGGCCGTGCTGATCGGCGCCATCGGCCTCGCCTCGGAGGGCGAGCCCCCGGCCGGCCGCTTCGACAGCCTCGGCTTCCTGCTCGCCACCCCCGGCC
Source organism: Kitasatospora sp. NPDC088548 (assembly GCF_044753005.1). Taxonomy (NCBI): domain Bacteria; kingdom Bacillati; phylum Actinomycetota; class Actinomycetes; order Kitasatosporales; family Streptomycetaceae; genus Kitasatospora; species Kitasatospora sp. NPDC088548. The sequence continues at coordinate 504,583 of NZ_JBIVMI010000001.1, read as the reverse complement.
TCGGCCTGCTCACCTACGCGCTCGGCTTCGGCCCGGCGCACGGCTGGGCCTCGCCGGCGGTGGCGGTCAGCGGGGTGCTCGGACTGCTCCTCCTCGGCCTCGCCGTCCGGCACCAACTACGGGCCGACGAGCCGCTGGTGGACCTTCGGCTGCTCGCCGACCGGGTGTTCGGCGCCGCCTCCTGGCTCGCCCTTCTGACGGCGGCCGGGCTGATGGGCGCGCTGTTCGTCTTCCCGCTGCTCTACCAGGCCGCCCTCGGGGCCTCGGCGCTGGACGCCGGGCTGAGCGTCTTCCCGGAGGCGATCGGCCTGATGGCGGCCTCGCAGGTGGTGGACCGGCTGCTGCCCCGGGTCGGACCGCGCCGTCTCGCCGTGCCCGCACTGCTGCTCGCGGCCCTCGTCCTGGCGGCGCTGGCCGTCCCGGGCGTCGGCGGGAACGCCTGGGCGGTGCGGGCGCTGATGCTCGGCATCGGGCTGGTTCTCGGCACCGGGGTGCTCACCGTCCAGATCGCCGGCTTCGCCGAGGTGCCGCCGCCCGCCATGGGCCAGGCGATGGGCCTGTTCACCATCGTCCGCACCCTCGGCGGCGCCCTCGGCATCGCCGTCACCGCGGCCCTGATCGGTGCCCTCGCCGACGACGGCACCCACGGCACCGAGCCCGGCCCCTACCGGGCGGCGCTGCTGGCCACCGCCGGGGCCGTGGCCCTCGGCGCCCTGGTCGCGGCCCGCCTCCCGAAGGAGGCCCCCGGCCCGCCGCCGCTGGACTGAGCGGCACCACGCGGCGGCAGGCCCGGACCCGCCGAACCGTATGGCGCGGGCCCGCCCCCGGATTCGGGGCGGGCCCGCGTCTGTCGCCGTTCACGGTCCGCCGGCCGGTCCCGACCGGCGGTCCCGCGAACCGCCGTCACGGCCCCGGCCTCACCTCAGCCGCGCCGCGTTCAGCAGGGTCTGGGTGACGGAGTTGCCGTTGCTGTCCGTGGCCTTCGCCCGCAGGGAGACGAAGCCGGAGTTGTGCGGCGGCGCGGACAGTTCGGCGGTGCTGTCGCGGTCCGGGTTCAGCCTGGTCCAGGTGGCGCCGCCGTCGTAGGAGGCCTCCAGGGAGGTGCTGGTGATCCTCCCGGCCCGGGTGGCGTTGTCCATCGGCGAGGCGGTGACGCCGATGCGCGCGTTGCGGTGGATCGCGCCATCGGAGTCCGCGCCCAGGTTGTAGTCGAGCTGGACGAGCGGGAGGTAGTCGTAGCCGTCCGGAGCGGTCGCGGAGGTGAACGTCCACTCGGTGGTGGTGCCGGTGCCGTAGGCGAAGACCCCGCTCTGGCCGGTCGTGGCGACCAGGCGGTACGGCTCGGGCTTCGCCGAGGCGGGGACGGTCAGGTAGAGCGCCTGGCCGTCCTGCCGGGCCAGCAGGGTGCCGCCCCGGTAGAGCGCCAGGTTCTCCTTGAGGTCGTCGCTCAGCGCGAAGCCGGAGCGGCCCGCTTCACCGTCGCCCCAGCCGGGGATGTTGACGACCATCCAGTCGCCGGTGCGGCTGGGCAGCCAGGTGCCGGTGTTCAGCCGCGGGTGCAGTGGCGCGGAGAACCACCGGTGGTCGGTGGTCGTGCCGGCCGCGTAGGTGCGCGGCACCGCCCGCTCCTCCACGATCGAGCCGAGGGTGGACTGCTCGTACCAGGTGAAGCCCTGCTGGGTGCCCACGTAGTCGACGCGGGCCCGCGGCATGGGCTGGTACTCGGCGAAGCCGAAGCCGCGGCTGTTGAAGTCCTGGAGGTCGTAACGGAATTCGCCGCCGAGGACGCGAGAGGGCGAGGTGAAGTTCTGCCGGACGGTGGCGAGGCCGGACTCCTTCGGCTGGTACAGCAGGTCGGCCGGGACGGCGCCGTCGTGGCGGTCGACCAGGTCGTAGACGTAGTCGCGGTGGTCACGGGCGGTGACGTCCAGGCGGTCGTCGCCCTTGGCGATCGCGGCTTCCAGCTTCTTGCCCTCGACCTTGGTCAGCGAGGCCACCTGGATGGGTGCGTCGGTGTAGTCGGCGTTGCCGTACCAGGTGCTGAGGCGGCCCTCGGTGTCGTTGACGACCAGCAGCAGCCTGGCACCGGCCGCGACCGCGGCCGCGGACTGCGCGGTGGGCGTGACGGTGGAGTTGGCGTCCACCACGACGGCCCTGCCCCTGGCGTCGATGCGGGCGTAGTCGGCGGCGGCGCCCTGGCCGGCGTGGACGGCGCGCAGGCGGCTGCGGCCGGGGGCGAGTGCCGTGGAGCCGACCTGCTGGACGAGGTCGGTGAACTCCGTACCCGCCCCGTTCACCTCCAGCGTGCTCTGGCCGAGCCGCCAGCGGGTGAGGAAGTGGAAGGCGCCGGTGGTGACGGGAGTGGTCTGCTGGGCCCAGATACTGGTGTACTTCAGCGGGATCAGCAGGACTTCGTCCAGGCCGCCGGTCTCCCTCAGGCCCCGGTACCACTCCATCCGGTACTGGGAGGCGGTCGCCTCCCTGGGCGTGCGGACCTGCACCTGGTGCGCCCGGCGGGCGTCGAGCGCGACCGTCCGGTCGGCGGTGAGCTCGACCTGCGGGTCGGACAGCACCGCGAGGCCGAGACCGTCCGGCTTCTCGGCACCCGGGAGGTCGGCGGTCGTCAGGACCGCGTAGGTGCCGGGCGCCAGCCGCAGGGTGGTGGTGCCGTCCAGCTGGGCGAGGAGGACGTCACCGGTGTGCAGGTCGTAGACCTCGGCCAGACCCTGGAGCGGGCCGCCGTCGCGGCCGGTCGCGTTGACGGTCAGGTTGTAGCGCTCGCTCTCGACGTTGATGCCGACGAGGGTGTGCGCCACGACGCCGCCGGTGGCCGGGTCGGTGGCCAGCAGCTGCCCGTCGAGGTTGCCGGTGGCGGGTGCCTTCGCCGGGTCGCCGGTCAGGGTGACGTCGGCGGTGCCGCCCGCGGGTACGGTCACCGAGTCGGCGGAGAGCTTGAACACGCCCGCGGGGGCCGGGGTGTCCAGCGCCAGCCTGAGGGTGACGTCCGCACTGCCGGTGTTGCGGTAGGTCACGGTCCTGGCGCGGGGCCGGTCGGCGCCGTGCGGCCAGGAGTAGAAGCCGGACCACGCGGTGGCGGTGGCGTGGACGGTGCCGAGCACCGCGGCCCTGGCGTCCAGCCGGCCGGCGCCGCCGTCGCCGACGGTGATGCCGGGCGTCAGGTGTGTGGTGCTGACCAGGTCGTCCTTGATCTGCCGGCCGGTCCAGTCCGGGTGCGCGGCGGCGAGCAGCGCGGCCGCGCCGGCGACGTGCGGCGTCGCCATCGAGGTGCCGCTCATGGTGGTGTAGTAGCCGCTTTCGTCGGTGTGCTGCGAGCGGGCGGCCACGATGTCCACACCGGGAGCGGTGAGTTCGGGCTTGGGGTTGCCGTCGAGGGCGCGCGGGCCGGTGCTGGAGAAGTCGGCGAGGTTGTCGCCGGAGTCGACCGCGCCGACGGTCAGCGCCGAGGTCGCGGAGCCGGGGGAGGAGACGCCCCCCGCACCGGAGTTGCCCGCGGCGATCACGAACAGCGCGCCGGTCCGGGCGCTCAGGGCGTCCACGGCCTGGCTCAGCGGGTCGCTGCCGTCGCCGACGACGGAGGGGTCGCCGAGGCTCATGCTGACGATCCTGGCGTGCTCGGTCTCGGCCGCCCAGGTCATGCCCGCGATGATCCAGGAGTCCAGGCCGGTGGCGCCCGGGCCGCCGAGGACCTTGCCGACGACGAGCCGCGCGTCCGGCGCGACGCCCTTCTCCTTGCCGCCGGAGGCCGCGCCGGTACCGGCGACGGTGGAGGCGACGTGGGTGCCGTGCCCGTGGACGTCCTCGACGGACTCGCCGGGGACGAAGCTCTGACTGCCCGCCACCCGGTCGGCGAGGTCGGGGTGCCCGGTGTCGATGCCGGTGTCCAGGACGGCCACCTTGATGCCCGCGCCGGTGTTGCCCCCGGACCACACCTCGGGTGCGCCGATCTGCGCGGTGCTGTCGGCCAGATTCGCCGTGGCCCTGCCGTCCAGCCAGATGTGGCTGACACCGCCGGCGAAGGCCGGCGCGGCGCCCCGGGCCGTGACGGCGGTCAGCTGCCGCCAGGCGGCGGCGGAGTCGTCCCGCCTGACGGTCGAGGCCGTGGCGTTGATCGCGGGGAGATCCCGCGAGGTGGTCAGCTTCGCGGCGGCCGGGCCGTCCGCGGCGCCGCGGGCACTCCTGTCGTACTGGACGATCAGCGGGAGTGCGGACGCCTGCGCGTCGTCGTAGCCGTCCGCCACCAGCGCGGTGACGTCGAACAGCCGCTTGTCGAGGATTCCGGCGGCGACATAGGGGAGGACGCTGTCCGGGTAGACGTAGGTGTCGTCGCCGACGGTCAGGGTGTGCACCACACCGGTGCTGTCCCGGGCCGGTGTCACCGAGGTGATGACCTGCCCGGTCGCCAGGGTGGTCAGGGTGACCCTGTCACCCGTGAGCAGGGTGATGGTGCGTGAACTCGTGCCGGGGGCGACGGCGGGGCCGTTCGCGGGTGCGGGGGCCGCGACCGCGCTGAAGGGGCCGGCGGGCGTCGCGGCGAGAGCGGCGAGAGCGGCGCCGACGGCTATCAGGCGCCGGAGCCGTGGAGTGGGGGATCGCACAGGTCTCCTCTGGGGAACTTCCGGGGGTGGCAGGGCTGGTGAGATTCTGGTGCGCTCCGTGCCCGGACATCCCTCTCGGCGGTGGCGGTTGCCCGTCAACGGCGTGCCCCCGACAGCCCGGATCCCCCTGGGCGGTACGGATGCTCACTTCGGGCCGCCCGTACGGTACTTCGCCACGCAATCTTCATGAGTGCCCATTGACTGCCGTAGGGCTTCTCTTTACGGTGATCATGGCCACGTCATTCGGAGGCCGATCCGACCCGGCCCGTACCGGCCGGCGAGCCGATGGGGTACGAGCCGATCGTCACGAAGGGGCGAAGTCGGTTGCTGGAGGCGCTGGAAGAACAAGAGCGGCTGCTCGACGGTTTCGGCCTGGGAGCCGAGGCGGAGCACGTCTACCTGGCACTGGTCACCCGCCCCGCCGCCCAGCTCGCGGAACTGGCCGCCGCGACCGGCCGTCCGCAGCACCAGGTGCGGGTGGGGCTGGCGGCCCTGGCGGAGCAGGGGCTCGTCCAGCCGGTGGGCGGCCGCTACCGCGCGCGCGAGCCGGAGCTGGCCTTCCGCAATCTCCTGGCCAGGCGCCAGCGGGAACTGGAGGAGGCCCGGACCAGCGTCCAGCGGCTGGCCGACGTCTATCGCCGGTCCGCGCCGGCCCGCGACACCACGGAGATCGTCCAGGTGGTCGCCGGACACCAGGCCCTGGCGGCCGCCGTCCAGGACGTCCAGGAGAGTGCCCGCAAGGAGGTGCGCGCCCTGGTCAAGCCGCCGGTCTTCGCGCTGTCCGCGGCGGACAACCTGCCCACCCAGCTCGCCCGGATGGCCGAGGGGCTGAGCTACCGGGTGGTGTACGAGCAGTCGGCCCTGTCCCAGGCACCGGACGAGAACCTGATCGAGTCGTCCCTGTGCAGTGGCGAGTTGATGCGGACGGCGCCGGCCGTGCCGGTCAAGCTCTTGCTGTCCGACGCCGGCCGGGCCCTGATCCCCCTGGACCCGGGCGGCGGGGAGGAGCGCTTCGGCCTCCTGATCCGACACCCCAGCCTGATCGCCGTGGTGGAGGCGCTGTTCGAGAGCGTCTGGGAGTCCGCGACACCGGTGCTCCCCCGGCCGGACGGAACCCCGGAGAGCGTGGGCGCCGGGACGGTGTCGGCCAGACCTTCGCCGAGTGATCTGCGGCTGCTGTCGCTGCTGGTGGCCGGTCTCCCCGACCGCGCGGTGGCCACCCACCTCGGGGTCAGCAAGCGGACGGTGGAGCGGCGGGTGCGACGGCTCCTGGACCGGGCGGGGGTGAGCACCCGGATCCAGCTGGGCCTCCACGCGGCCCGCGAGGGGTGGATCTGAGACGGAGTCCGGGCCGGCGGAGTCCCGTACCCCGGCCCCGAGAGCCCCGTACCCGTTGGTCTGTAGCATGACGAACCGTCGATCCGTTCGTCGAAGCGCAGGAGGAACGCGCTGGAGCTCCACTTCACCACCCTCGGACCGCTGAAGGCCTGGCGGGCCGGCCGCGAGCTGCGGATCAACCGGGCCCAGGACCGGGCCGTCCTCGCCGTCCTGCTCGCCCAGGCCGGCCGCCCCGTCCCGGTCGGCGAGATCATCGACGGGGTCTGGGGCGAGGAGGGCGACGAGGCACCGGACCGCGCCGGCGCCCTGCCCGGCAACGTGTACCGGCTCCGCAGCGCGCTGGACGCGGGCGGCCCGAGCATCCTGCGGCACGAGGCCAAGGGCTACCGGCTGGACGCCGACCCGGCGGGCATCGACCGCACGGCCTTCCTGACCGCGCTCGCCGACGCCGCCACCGCCCGCCGCAACTGGCAGCCGGAACGCGCCCGCACCCTGCTGTCCGACGCCCTGGACCTCTGGACGGGCCGGGCCCTGGACGACGTGCCGGGGCCCTTCGCCGCACACGAACGCCGCCTGCTGGCCGCCCGGCGGGACGAGGCGCGGCGCTCCCGCCTCGAACTCGACCTGGAACTGCGGGCGGACACCTGGACGCCCGCGCCGGCCCGCACCCCCGTCCGCCCGGTGCTGCGACCCTTCCAACTGCCGCCCGACCTGGGTGACTTCACTGGGCGCGGGGAGGAACTGGCCGCGGTCGCGAAGACCCTGACCGCACCGGACCGGACCGGCCCACCGCTCGTCACGGTGACCGGCCCCCGGGGAGCCGGCAAGAGCGCGTTCGCCGTCCACGCCGCCCACCTGGCCGGCGCCGCCTACCCGGACGGCCAGCTGTACGCGGATCTCCACGGCCGGGACGCCCCGACGGTGCCCGCCGTCCTGGCGGCGTTCGTCCGCGCGCTGGGCGTCGAGGAGCGGGCCGTGCCGCCGGACCCGGCCGACCGCCGCACGCTGTACCACCGGCTGCTGGCCGACCGGAGGGTCCTGGTCGTCCTCGACGGGGCCGCCACCGCCGACCGCGCCGGCCCGCTGCTGCCCGTGGCGCCCGGCTGCGCCGCCCTCGTCACCGCCGACGGCCCCGGCCCGCTGCCGCTCGGCGCCCCGGGCGAGCGCGTCGCATGTCACGCCGTCAGCCTCGGCCGGATGACCCCCGGTGAGGCACAGGCGCTGCTCGGCCGGGTGCTCGGCACCGACCGGCTGGCCCGCGAACCGACGGCCGCCCGGACGCTGGCCGCCGCCTGCGACCATCTGCCGGGTCCGCTGCGGGCCGCGGCGGACCGGCTGGTGCGCCGCCCCGCCTGGCCGGTCGCCGCGCTGGTCCCGCGGACCGGCGGGCCCGGCGGGACGTAAACGAACGCGTTGATCATCCGTCAATCGGCGGGTCACACAATCCCCTCAGCGGCCGCCGTCACCCGCCCGACCAGGCCGGCCGCCGTACCAGCACCGGGCGAGGGAAGAGGGACAAGCAGTTGAGCAGCACCGTCGCACGAATCACCCGCAGGCTCGCCGGCGTCGCCGCCGCCACGGCCCTGGCCGCGGCGAGCGTCCTGGCCGCCCAGGGCACCGCCCACGCCGCCTACGACGCGCCGACCGCCAGTATCTGGGACGACGAACAGCTCCCGAACGACGGCCGGCACATCGACAACCGGGGCCAGTACGGCACCGCGCGCCTCATCATGCAGTCCGACGGGAACCTCGTCACCTACTACGCGCCCGGCCACGACTGGTCACGCCAGTCCGCGACCTGGGCGTCCGGCACCGTCGGCTGCGGCGCCAAGGCGGTCATGCGCGCCGACGGCAACCTGGTCGTCCTCAACGCGTCCGGCGGCCTCTGCTGGGAGAGCGGCACCGGCGGGCACCCGCACGCCCGGCTGACCCTCTGGCGCAACGGCGACCTCCTGATCACCGACACCTGCAACCGCACCCTCTGGGAACGGCAGCCCGGGATCACCTATGTGCCGGGCCAGACCCGGGGCCCGCTCGCCGGCCCCGCCTCCACCGAGAGCCCCTACGTGGTCTTGCCCCCGCCCACCGGCTGCTCGGCGGCCTGACCGGCCGACGCCTTTCGGTCAGGGCTTGTCCGGCAATCCCCGCCGCGCGCGAACTGCCGGGCAAACCCTGACCGGTCCTCGGGCCGGCCGGGCCGAAGACGTGCGCCCGCCGTCTCCCCGCGCCGGCCCGGGAGCTCCGAGTCCACAGGGAGACCCGACATGGAGACCACCGCAGTCGAGCGAGCGGCCGGAGCCGGCCTTCGCTTCCGCCTCCTGGGCCCGCTGGCCGCCTGGCACGGCGACCGGCGCCTGGCGCTCGGGCGCCGGCAGCAACAGGCCTTTCTGGCCATGCTGCTCGGCCAACCGGGCCGGGTGCTCACGTCCGCCCGGCTCGGCGACGGCATCTTCGACGAGGACAGCCCGCCGAACCGGCCCAGGTCCGTCCTGGCCACCCACGCCTACCGGCTGCGCAGGGAGCTCAGGAACCACGGCGCCGAGCACCTGCTGGTGACGGTCGACGGCGGCTACCGCCTCGACGTGCCAGCCGAGGCACTCGACACCGGCACGTTCGACCTCCTCGTCGCCGGCGCCGACGACGCCCTCGCCGCCGGTGAGCGCCCGCGCGCCCGCGAACTGCTCACCCGCGCGCTCGCCCTGCACGAGGGGGAGCCGCTCGCCGGGCTGCCCGGCCGGCACGCCGCCGAGCTGCGCCGCCATCTGGCCGAGCGCCGGGTGGACGCGCTGGAGTCGAAGCTCGGCCTCGACGTCGACCTCGGGGACAGCCCGTCCTGCCTCGTCGACCTCGACCAGGCCGTCTTCGCCCACCCCTTCCGGGAACGGTTCCGGGCCCTGCTGATGCGGGAGTACCACCTGTCGGGCCGGCCGGCCGAGGCCCACGCCGTGTACGCCGACGCCCGGCGCTTCTACCGCGCCGAAGGGCTGGGCTGTCCGGAACTGGACGCGCTGCACGCCCGCGTCCTCCGCGCCGACCCCGCCCTCGGCACCCCGGGCCGGCCCGGAGTCCACGCGAGGCCCGACTCCCCTGACCAGCCGGCCGGTTCGGCGCGGCCGCCGGTACCCGACCAACTGCCCGCTGCCGTATCGGACTTCACCGGCCGACAGGCCGCCGTCGCGGAACTGACCGAGGTGCTCGCCGGCCCGGACCCGGGCGCCGTCGTCATCTCGGCGGTCAACGGGATAGGCGGGGTCGGCAAGACCAGCCTGGCCGTGCACGTCGCGCAGGCCCTGGGCGACCGCTTCCCCGACGGCCGGCTCCACATCGACCTGCGCGGCGCCCAGGCCGATCCGCTCGACCCCGCCGAGGCGCTCGGCGCCTTCCTGACCGCCCTGGGCGTGGAGGACCGCGAGATCCCCGCCGACCCGGTCGAGCGCGCCGCGCTCTACCGCACGACGGTCACCGGCCGCCGGCTGCTGCTCCTGCTCGACAACGCGGCCACCGCCGAGCAGATCGCGCCGCTGCTCCCGGGCTCGCGGACCTGCGCGGTGCTGGTCACCAGCCGCGCCTGGCTGACCGCGCTGCCGGGCGCCCGCCACCTCCACCTCGACGCGATGGAGCCGGCCGAGGCGCTCGACCTGCTCGCCGGCATCGCCGGCCGGGCCAGGACCGAGGCCGAGCCGGAGGCGGCACTGGCGATCGTCACCGCCTGCGGCCTGTTGCCCCTGGCCGTCCGGGTGGCCGGCTCCCGGCTGGCGGCCGACCCCGCGCAGACCCTGGGCGTGCTGGCCGCGAGCCTCGCCGACGAGCAGACCCGGCTCGCCCGACTCGCCTGCCACCAAACCGCCGTGGAGTCCGTTCTCGCGCTCTCCTACGCCCGGCTCAGCGCACCGCAGGCGCGCGCCATGCGGCTGCTCGCGCTGCCGGACGCCCCCGAGCTCTGCGTCGCCGCCGCCGGGGCGCTGCTCGGCAGCGGCCCCGAGGAGACCCGCGACCTCCTGGAGACGCTGGTCGACCTCAACCTGCTGCAGTCGCCCGCCGCCGACCGGTACGGCTTCCACGACCTGCTGAGGGTGTTCGCCCGGCAGCGGAGCGGCCATGAGGACACTCCCGCCTCGGTGACGGCGGCGTTCGCCCGGCTGCTGGACTTCGCCCTGGCCAGCGCCCGCAACGCCGAGGAGACCGCGCACCGGGTCGACCGCGCCCGGCGCAGCCTCATCGAGGCCACGACCACCGTGCCGGGGCAGGAGTTCGGCACGGTGGAGTCCGCCACCGCCTGGATGCGGTCCAGGACCGCCCTCCACCGCGCGGTGATCGACCGTGCCTGCCAGGACCCCGGCCTGCCGCTGGCCGAGACCGCCGACCTGCTGGACAAGATGGGCTCCGTCCTCTTCGGCCGCGGCTACATCGCGACGGTCGCCGACCTCGCCGGCCAGGTCGCCGCCGCCGCCCTGGCCCGCGGCGACCGCGCGGCCGAGGCACTGGCCCGCTCGGTCCGGGGCAGCATGCTCTGGCACGCCAACTCCTATGCGCGGGCGGGCGCGGAACTCCGCCGCTGCCTGGAGCTGTGCGACGGGCCGGACCGGCTGCGGCTGCGGGCCAACGTCCTCCAGCTGCTCGGCGCGAACGCCCGCGCCCTGCGGGAGTTCGGCGCGGCCATCGGCCCGCTGGAGGAGGCCGCGGCGGTCTTCCAGCGGCTGGACGACGGCACCGCCGAGGGGCTCGCGCTCGGCGAACTCGCCTTCAACCGGGCCCAGTGCGGGCACCTGGCCGAGGCGAGGGCCGCCGCCGAACGCTGTGCCGAACTGACGGGCGCGCAGGTCTCCATCTCCGAAGCGGTCGGCCGGTACTACCTCGCCCGGGTGCTGCACCTGTGCGGCGACCTGGCGCCCGCCCTCGACGCGGCGGAGCACGGGCTGGAGCGGTTCCGCTCCTTCGGCATGATCGGCTTCCAGGCCGCCACCGGCAGCCTGATCGCCCACATCCACCTCGCGGCCGGCCGGGAACGGGCCACCGTCCGGGCCGCGGAGGAGGCGCTCCCGCAGGCCCGCCAGGTCGGCGGCATGCTGGAGGGCACCCTGCTGCGGGTCCTCGGGCGGGCGCTGGCCGGGCTGCACCACACCGACCGGGCCAGGGCCTGCCTCACCCAGGCCCTGGGCCACTTCGAGCGGCTGGGCCTCGCCTCGGACGCGGCCGAGGTCCGGGAGATCCTGCGCGGCCTGGGGTGAAGGGCCTCCGCCGGCGTGCTCATCGAATGTCCATCACCGTCGTCGAGTCTTCTCGCGGTTGCCCGGTCACCCGGACGGGGCAGGCACAGGAAGGGACCGATCATGGTCGTTCAGGGAATCAGGAAGGCCGCCATGGTGCTGGCCGGCACGGCGCTGTTCGGCGGCATCGCCCTCGCGGGCGCGGGCACCGCCGCGGCGTCATCGGGCGGCGGCTGCGGCGGCCCCGCCTGGGAGCAGGCGTGCATCAGCGCGGGCGGCGGCCAGGTCACCGCGACGGCGGTCACCAACCTCGGCAGCAACAGCTGCACCGAGCAGATCATCCTCTGGGACTACACCACCCAGAGCCAGGCTCTCTCCACCTCGTTCCCCTGCCGCTCCGGCCAGTACAGCTACAGCTACACCCTCTCCAACCCGACCCCGGGCCACGACTACAAGGCCGAGGTTCGCCTCTACTGGCAGGGCGGCTCGGGCTACGACTACCAGCTCAGCCCCGACCTCTGGTACTGACCGTTTTCCACGGATGGCCGGTGACGCCGGCCTGAGGGGACGCCCCTGAGGGGCGGGTGGCCGCCGCCACCCGCCCCTTTCGTGATGTCGTCGCGCGGAGAGGTCAGCACTCCGAACGGTTTTCGAACGGCCTTCGGGGCACCCCGAAATGCGCCCTCAATGGAACAGGAAATCGATCTGGGGGAATGTTTCCGCCCATTCCTGCTGAATTTCCCCGCCACCTCCCATGAGCGGCCGTTGACGGAAGCGTGAACGCCACGGTGCGCGCGCCGGTGTGACCCGGCGTCAGGGGTTTCGTCGACGGTGGCTTCGCGCACCGCGCCGGTCGCCGCTTCCGTCCAGGTCAATGGCGGTTCCCGGCCGGCGCTCCGCACCCTCGCCGGACGGCCGCCCGCCCGCGTCGCCCCCCTCGGAGCGGGCCCTTGCGGCCGGGGCGGCGCACACGTCCGCTCCCCGGCGTACTCATGGGCGCACGGCTGAGCGGGGGGCGTGCGGGCCGTTGGAATGGCCGGGTCCGCGCCGTTGCGCGTAAACTCCAGCACCCCCATATTCGGATAGTCACATTGCAGTCGGGTTTCTCCGGCTCACTGTCACTGATCCGCCGACGACCCCTGCCATCCCGGGCCGTGACGGATGTCGGCTCCGCTGCCGACCCACTCGCGCACCCCGCTCCGAGGAGGGTTTCCGTTGGACAACCGGTACGAGGCCTACGCCTTTGCCGACCCGCTCTTCTACGACTCGCCCCGGCGCTGGGGCGCGCACGAGGAGTTCGCCGCCGTCGGACGGCCGCTGCCCACCGGGTGGGAACGCGGCGATCTGGAGCTCTGGACCGTGGTGCGGCCGGTGGACGTCCAACTGCCCTTCCAGGGCTGGAAGATCCATGTGTCGTCGTGCCTCGAAACCGCCGAGGAGGTGCTGGAGGAGGTCCACGCGTACTGCCTGCGGGAGCGCATCACGTTCAAGTTCCTGCGCGGCCTGCCCATCCTCCAGGTGCAGAACTCCAAATACGCGGCGCGCGGCGCCAGCGGGAAGTTCTGCACGCTCTACCCGGTGGACGACGCCGAGCTGGAGCGATGTCTCGACGGCCTCGGCCGGCTGCTGGCCGGACGCCGGGGGCCGTACATCCTCAGCGACCTCCGCTGGGGTGAGGGGCCGCTCTACCTGAGGTACGGCGGGTTCGCGGAGCGCTACTGCCGCAACGACACCGGGGAACGGGTGCTCGCCCTCGCCGGCCCGGACGGACGGCTGGTGCCCGACGTCCGCGGCGCCGGGTTCGCCGTCCCCGCCTGGGCTCCGGTGCCCGCCTGCATCGCACCGGCCGTGGCGGAACGGGCGGCGCAGCAGGACACCGGGCTCCCGTACACCGTGGAGCGCGTCCTGCACTTCTCCAACGCGGGGGGCGTCTACCTGGCCCGGGACGGGGCCGACGGGCCGCAGGTGGTGCTGAAGGAGGCCCGGCCGTACGCCGGCCTGGACCAGCGCGGGGTCGACGCCGTGACCAGGCTGCGCAACGAGCACGACATCCTGCTCCGGCTGGCGGGCGTCCCCGGTGTCCCCGCGCAGCACGGGCTGCTGACGGCCTGGGAACACGAGTTCCTGGTCCAGGAGTTCGTCGAGGGCCGGTCCCTCAGCGAGTGGCTGACCGCCCGCTACCCGCTGATCCACCCGGACGCCGACAAGGCCTCGGTCGCCGAGTACACCCGCGAGGCGCTCGGGATCGTGGACCGGATCGAAGAGGCCCTGGCGGCGATCCACGCCCGCGGGGTGGTCTTCGGCGACCTCCACCCGCGCAACCTGATCATCCGGCCGGACGGCGACCTCTGCTTCATCGACTTCGAACTCGCCAGCACCGTCGAGGACTTCGTCCGCCCGGCGCTGGGCGCGGCCGGCTTCACCGCGCCGCCGGGACACACCGGGACGCAGATCGACCGGTACGGGCTGGCCGCGATCCGGCTCTGGCTCTTCCTGCCGCTGGCGCAGCTGCTCGCCCTCGACCCGGGCAAGGCCGGCGAACTCGCCGACGCCATCGAGCGCCGCTTCCCGGTGCCCCCCGGCTACACCGACGAGATCCGCCGGCTGCTCGGCTCCGCCCCGTCCGACGGCCGCACCGGCCGGCCCGAGCTGGGCGGGCACCGGGCCGAGGCCAGGGCGCTGCTCGCCGCGCCGGAGGCCGACTGGCCGGGGATCAGGGACTCGCTGGCCGCCGGTATCGTGGCGATGGCCACCCCCGAGCGCGCGGACCGGCTGTTCCCCGGCGACGTCGCCCAGTTCACCCACGGCGGCCTGGGCCTCGCCCACGGCGCGGCCGGTGTCCTCTACGCCCTGCACGCCACCGGTGCCGGGGTCGACCCCGAGCACGTCCGGTGGCTGGCCCGCGCCGCCCGGACCCGCCCGGCCACGGCCGGCCTGTACTCCGGCACCCACGGTGTGGCCTACGTCCTGGACCTGCTCGGCGAGCGGGAAGCGGCCCTCGGGCTGCTGCGGCGCCTCACCGAGGCCTCGGCGGACGAACCCGGCCCCGGCCTGGCCGGCGGGGCGCCCGGCATCGCCCTGACGCTCCTGCACTTCGCCGGTGCCACCGGTGAACCGCGGCTGCTGGACGAGGCGCTGGCCCTCGCCAGGGCCTCGGCCGACGCCCTTGAGAAGACCGGCCGCGGCGACCCCCGCCGCCGGGCGGGCCTGCTGGCCGGCGCCTCCGGCACCGCGCTCGCCCTGGTCCGCCTGTACGAGCGGACCGGTGAGACCGCCCTGCTCGACCAGGCCGAGACCCTGCTGGAGCTCGACCTCGACCGGTGCGCGAGCATCGCCGACGGCACCCTCCAGGTCGTCGACGGCCGCCGGGTGCTGCCGTACCTCGAGACCGGCAGCGCCGGCATCGGCCTCGCGCTGGACGCCCTGCTGGCCCACCGCCCCGACAGCCCCTCGGCCGACCGGGAACGGCCGATCCGCCGGGCCGCCGAACCCGAATTCGTCATCCAGCCGGGCCTGTTCAACGGGCGGGCGGGGCTGCTCGGCTACCTGGCCGTCACCCGGCAGCGCGCCGACGAAGCGGAGGCGACAGCCCTGCTGGGCCGCCAGCGGGCGCTGCTGACCCTGCATCAGGTCCCCTATCGGGGCCGGCTCGCCTTCCCCGGCGACCAGCTGCTGCGGCTCTCGGCGGACCTCGCCACCGGCTCCGCCGGGGTGCTGCTGGCCCTGGGCACGGCGCTGGCCGGGACGCCCTTCCTCCCCTGGACCGGCGGGCCGGGCGCCACCCCGCCGACCACCACCACCCCCGGCTGACGGGCCCCTCGCGGCCTGTCCGCCCCGGGCGCGGGCCCCGCGCCCCCCACCGACTCCCGGCCGCCGGCCGGGCGATCAACCCCGAAGTGAAGGAGACCAGTCATGGCGATCCTCGACCTCCAGACCATGGAACTGCCCGAGACCGAGGCGGCCCCGATCGACGACGCCCTCGCGAACACCAGCTCGCTGAGCGTGCTCAACTGCGGTGCCAGCACCGTCAGCACCCTGCTCTGTCTCTGAGTCGTACCGCCGCCCGGTAGGGCGGGCAGCACGGCGGAGCCGGCCGGGCCGTCACCACGGGCCCGGCCGGCCACCGGGCCGGAGCGGCACCCAGCCGTTCCGGCCCGGTCCGCGCGGTCGTCGGTGCCGCCGCTTGTCTGTTCGTGCGCAGCCGGTGCCGGTACCGCCGCCCGTCCGCCCGCGCGACACCGCCGAACCAGCAGAGAGGTTGCCCGTGGCCGACCGGACCCCCCGCACCGACCGCCGCGCGCCGGGCCGGGTACGGCTGCGCCGCGAACTCACCGCCGAGCCCGGCCGACTCGTCTGCGCACTCCTGCTCGCCCTGGCCGCCACCGCCGCCGCCCTGGCCCTCCCGCTGCTGGTCCGGAAGATCATCACCGACTTCTCCGGCCACCGGCCGCTCGGCGCCGACGTGCTGATGATGTGCGTGGCCGCCGTCGCCGGAGCCCTCACCCAGGCGCTGTCGGGCTTCCTGCTGGCCCGGATCGGCGAGCGGATGACGTACCGCCTGCGGATCCGCCTCATGGAGCACACGCTGCGGCTGCCGCTGGCCGTGGTCCGGGCCCAGGGCACCGGGGAGCTCGCCGCCCGGATCACCTCGGACGCGCTGCTGCTGCGCCAGGTGGTCGAGGTGGCCACCCAGCTTCCGCTGGCCGCACTGACCGTCGCCTCGACGCTGCTCGTGATGGTCTGGATCGACTGGGTCCTCACCCTGGCCACGGTCGTCGCCCTCGCCGTGCTGACCGTCCTGGTCCTGCTGATCCTGCGCCGGATGAAGGCCAACGTGACCGGTCAGCAGGACGCGGTCGGCCGGATCGCCCAGCGCTTCACGGCCGACCTGGAGGCGCTCACCACCATCAAGGCGTACCGGGCCGAACCGGTGGCAGCCAGGGCCCTGGCGGCGGACGCCGAGCGGCTGCGGGCCGTCTCCCTGGAGGGCGCCCGCCTCGGCGCCCTGATCCCGGCGGTGCTGACGCTCGGCAACCAGCTGGCGATGATCGCCGTGATCCTCACCGGCGGCGCCCGGCTGGCGGCCGGGGACCTCCAGGTGGCGGCGTTCGCCGCGTTCCTGCTCTACCTCCTCCAGACCGTCCCCTCGGTGAGCACCCTGGCCACCGGCTTCGGCCGGCTCCAGGCCGGGCTGGCCGCCCGGGACCGCTGCAACGAACTGCTGTGCCTCGCCCCGGAGACCGATCCCCGGGACCCCGGACCGGCCGCCCCCACCCCGCTGCCGGACGCGCCGTCCGTGGTCTTCCGTGCCGTCTCCTACACCCACACCGGGTCGGGTGACGCCGCGCTGCGCGGGATCTCCTTCACCACCGCCCGGACCGGACTGACCGCCGTCGTGGGCCCCTCGGGAGCCGGCAAGAGCACCACGCTCTCACTCATCGACCGTTTCATCCGGCCCTCCGCGGGCTCGATCACCGTCCTGGGCCACGACGCCCGGCACTGGCCGCTGGACGCGCTGCGCGCCCGCATCGCCTACGTCGACCAGGCGTTCACCCTGCTGGAGGCCACCGTCCGGGAGAACCTGCAACTCGGCCGGGCCCGGCCCGTCGACGAGGGCGACCTGGTGGCCGCACTGGACGCCGTCGGGCTCACCGAGGACATCGCCCGCCTCCCGCAGGGCCTCGACACCCTGCTGGGCCGCGAGTCGGATCTGTCGGGGGGTCAGCGCCAGCGGATGGCGCTGGCCCGCGCGCTGCTCTCCGAGGCCGACATCGTCCTGCTGGACGAGCCCACCAGCCAGCTGGACGGGCTCAACGAGCAGCGCTTCCGCGCCATCGTGGCGGAACTGGCGAAGACCCGCGCGGTGATCGTGGTCGCCCACCGCCTCTCCACCGTCCAGCACGCCCACCACGTGATCATGATGAGCCGCGGCACCGTGATCGACGCCGGCGGCCACGCCACCCTCCTGGCCCGCTGCACCCCGTATCGGGACCTGGTCGCCAGCCAGTCCGCCCCGGAGGCTACTGCTGGTGCCGGCCCCGCGCTCGCATAGCTACGGCAAAGACAAGTAGCTCTCCGGAGTCTCCGTGACGTTACGCAACACAGCGCGGGCGTGCCGTTCCGGCTTGGTGGGCCGCTCCATCAGCAGGGCGGTGGCCTCGGTGAGGCTGACCTCGCCCCGGAGGAACTGGACGACGGCCTCGGTGATGGGCATCTCCACGCCGTGGCGGCGGGCGAGGCGGAGGATCGCCTCGGACGTTTTGACGCCCTCGGAGGTCTGGCTGATCGCGGCAGCCGCCCCGGTGACGGACTGTCCGCGGCCGAGGTGTTCGCCGAAGGAGCGGTTGCGCGACAGCGGGGAGGAGCAGGTGGCGACCAGATCGCCCATGCCGGCCAGACCGGAGAAGGTGCGCGGGTCGGCGCCGAGCGTGGCGCCGAGCCGGGAGGTCTCCGCCAGGCCCCGGGTGATGAGCAGGGACTGCGCGTTGTCACCGAGCCCCATGCCGACCGCGATGCCGACCGCGAGGGCGATGACGTTCTTCGCCGCGCCGCCGAACTCGCAGCCGATGACGTCGGGGTTGGTGTAGGGGCGGAAGTACGGGGTGCGGCAGGCCGCCTGGAGGCGCTTGGCGACCTGTTCGTCGGCGCAGGCGACCACGCTCGCGGCGGGCTGCCGGTTGGCGATCTCCCGGGCCAGGTTGGGCCCGCTGACCACCGCGACGCGCTCCGGGCCGACGCCGGCGACCTCGGCGATGACCTCGCTCATCCGCATCCCGGAGTCGAGCTCGATGCCCTTCATGAGGCTGACCAGCACGGTGCCCGGGCCGAGCAGCGGCACCCAGGTGGCGAGGTTGGCGCGCATGGCCTGCGCCGGCACCGACACGACCACGTAGTCGGCGCCGGCCAGGGCGTGCTCGACGTCGGTGGTGGCCCTCAACTGTTTGGGCAGGTCGATGCCCGGCAGGTAGACGGGGTTCTGGTGGCGCTCGTTGATCGCGTCGGCGATCTCGGCGCGCCGGGCGTGGAGGGTCACGTCGGTGCCGGCGTCGGCGAGCACGGACGCGAACACGGTGCCCCAGGAGCCCGCCGAGAGCACTGCCGCCGTCGTCACCATCCTTTCCGCGTGGTGAAGGCGACGAAGTCGGCCCAGGCGGTGGGGGAGAAGGCGAGTTGTGGGCCGGTCTGGTCCTTGGAGTCCCGGACGTGGACGGTGGCGGGGGTGACGGCGACCTCGATGCACTCGCCACCGCCGGTGCTGCTGTGGCTGGACTTGAACCAGGTCAGTTCGGTGCTCATTGATCCTCCACCTACGTGTTGATGAACCGTGCCAGTTCCTCGGAGGGGGCGTGAGTTTGTGTGGGCCTGGAGGTTACTGCTGGTGCTGGGCGGTGAAGGCGATGAAGTCGGCCCAGGCGGTGGGGGAGAAGGTGAGCTGTGGGCCGGTCTGGTCCTTGGAGTCCCGGACGTGGATGATCACGGGAGTGACGGCGACCTCGACGCAGGCACCGCCCTCGCTTCCGCTGTGGCTGGACTTGAACCAGGTCGGTTCGGTGCTCATTGATCCTCCACCAACGTGTTGATGAACCGTGCCGACTCCTCCGGGGTGAGGGCCTGCCGAAGGATCATTTCATGTCGCTGGCTGAGCAGGTGGACCTTGTCGCGGTCAGAGTGAAGCAGCCCCATCGCCTGGCCCTCCTCGTACGCGAGCCGCTCGTGCTCGGGGGAATCCAGAAGGATGAACGGTCCCTCCAACCCGGGGTGTACGCCCTTCGAGGGAATGACCTGGACGGTCACGTTGCGTGGTTCCCCGGCGCTCAGGAGATGTCTCAGCTGTCGGATGTGTGCCTCCTCCGTGCTGAGAGGGCGACGCAGGACAGTCTCCTCGATCAGGAAGTTGAAGGCCTTGGTCTGCGTCTTCAGCACCAGTTGACGTTCCAACCGGGCGGCCACGCGAGCCTCGACCGTCTCGTCGTCCAGCGGAGGCCAGCGTGCGTTGATGATGGTCCTGGCGGTCTCCTCGGTTTGGAGCAGACCAGGAATCAGCTGGTTCTCGTACCAGTTGACGACCACCGCCTCGGCCTCGTACCGCATGTAGTCCTCGGCGAACGACGGGTACTTTTCCGGCTTCAGGTACTCCTCTCCCGCCGCCAGGATGCCCTTCGCTCCGCACATCTGGTCGGCGATGTCGAGCAGATGTCTCGACGGGCGTCTGCGGCCGGCCTCCATCGAGCGGAGGCTCTCGACGACGTACCCGGCCTCCTTGGCCAAGTCCTCGCGGCTGACTCCGGCGTGGGTGCGCCAGAGCTTGATCTGGTTGCCGCAGTACCGCCACGACATGGGAGGCGGCGTGGTGGAAGATTCGCTCATCGCTGACCCCCCGGGTCCTCGTACTGGCCTGGCACCCGAGGCTACTTCGGCGTCGGCCTGGAAGGGGTGCGGATTTGGCCGAAACCCCCTGTGCGGGTGATTTCCGAGCTCGTGCTGACACGATCCGACGGTGTGGCAGAGGCTGAGGCAGGCGGGCTGGGGCGCGCCCGGCCTGTCCGAAGGCCGTTGCCCCTGGCTTGAGGTGACCTTCTGTGGGGCGGATGGCGACGGCCATCCGCCCCACAGAGGGGGCGAGTCCGTGCGGCCCCGGAGATTACTGCTGGTGCCGGGCGGTGAAGGCGACGAAGTCGGCCCAGGCGGCGGGGGAGAAGGCGAGTTGGGTGCCGGTCCGGTCCTTGGAGTCCCGGATGTGGATGGTCGCGGGGGTGACGGCGACCTCGACGCAGTCGCCGCCCTCGGTCCCGCTGTGGCTGGACTTGAACCAGGTCAGTTCGGTGGTCATTGTTCCTCCATCAACGTGTCGATGTGAACAGTCTTCCGCTTCAGGCGTTGTCGAACCCGGCGGCAGTATCGGCCGCCCTCCCCTCCCTGCGGCTATCAGGAGGGCGCTCCGGTGGGGGACACGCCCGCCGCACCGTCCGGGCCCAGCAGGTGTGCCAGTCCGTCGGCCAGGCCGCCGCGCCAGCAGGCGTAGTCGTGGCCGCCGTTGAACTCGCGGTACTCCAGTGCGTAGCCGCGGGCGGTCAGCACGTCCCGCAGGTGGCGGTTCTGGGGGAGCAGCATCCACTCCTGGAGGCCGACCTCGACGTAGAACCGGGCCGGGCGGCGATCACCCGCCGCGAACTGGCGGGTCAGCCACTCGCTGCCCTCGTCGAACTCGGTGCCGTCCGGCCACCAGAAGGAGCCGGACTGGGAGAGCGCGTTGCCGAACCGTTCGGGGCGGCGGAAGGCGGCGAAGGCGGCGGTGAGGCCGCCCGCGCTCTGGCCGGCGATCACGGTGGCGTCCGGGGACGAGGTGGTTCCGTACAACTCGGTGGCCCACGGCAGCACCTGGTCGGCGAGGAGGTCCACGAAGTCCGGGTTGCAGCTCAGGTCGGCGGGGCGGCCGGGGCCCATGGTGTGGACCAGCAGGGCGACGGTCGGCGGGATGCGGCCGTCGGCGGTGAGGTTGTCGAAGGTGTCGCCGACGGACAGCATCTCGCCCCACATCTCGCCGTCCAGCAGCACGGTGACGGGGTAGGGCCCGTGGGCCGGGTCGTGTCCGGCCGGGAGGTGGACGTCCACCCGGCGGCCGGCCGCCTCGGCGGTGACCGTCCGCCCGCGCGGGACGCCGTCGCGCCGTTGAGCGTACGGCTGCGCGGGTGCGTCCGGCAGGCTGAGCACCGACGACGGGTGGCGGCCGTCCCGGGCGGGAAGCAGCGGACCCCGGGCGAGCGGGTCGGGCCGGGCGCCGTCGAGGACACGGAGCCAGTCGGCGCGCGTGGTGCCGGGGGTGGTGCCGCGGACCGGGTAGAACTGGTAGGAGGCCCGGTGGTCGGCGCGCAGCCGGTAGGTGAGCGCCCAGTGCCCTTCGGGCTGACGCGCCATCAGGTGCGGGGTGAGGTCGCCCGCGTGGCGGTCCTTGTCGGTGACGGTGTGGACCAGGGCGAGGACGCCGTCGGAGGGGGTGTCCGGGTCGTCGCGGTGGACGAAGGTGACGAGCCGGTACGCCGGGTCGTCCGGGTCGGGCCCGATCAGCGGGGAGCCTTCGGTGGCCAGCCGGGCGAGGAAGTCGCCACCGGGTGCGGTCGGTTCACTCTGCATGCGGTAACTCCAAAGGGGCTAGGCGGGGTTGCCCTTGCGGCCGAGCAGGACCCAGAGCAGGAACGGGCCGCCGAGGACGGTGGTGACGATGCCGACGGGGATCTCCACGCCGTCGATCAGTACCCGGCCGAGGGTGTCGGCGAGGACGATCAGGACGGCGCCGACCAGGGCCGAGCCGAGTACCGGGACGCGGGACGGCCCGGCGAGTCGCCCGGCGATCACGGGCGCGGCGAGGGCGACGAAGCCGACCGGTCCGCAGACGCCGACGGCGAGTCCGGCCAGCGCGACCGCCAGCAGCAGGCAGACCAGGCGCACCCGGCCCGGGTCGACGCCGAGCGAGGAGGCGACGTTGTCGTCGAAGCGCAGCACGGCGAGCCGGCGGGCGACGACCAGGGCGAGCGGTACCAGCACCGCGAGCCCGATCAGCACCGGTGTGGCCACCGCGTAGTCCCGGCCGTTGAGGCTGCCGGAGGTCCAGACGTACAGCGATCCGGCCGAGTTGAGCGAGCGGCGGGCCATCGCCACCTGGATGACGGCGGAGGCGAGCGCCGACATGGCGAGGCCGACGACCAGCACCCGGTAGCCGCGCGCGCCGAGCCCGCCGGAGACCAGGGTGACCACCAGGACGGCGACGAGCGCGCCGAGCGGGCCGGCCCACCAGGCGCCGAAGGTGCCGGAGGCGGTGACCGAGACGGAGATGAGCACGGCGGCGGTGGCGCCGTCGTTGACACCGAGCAGTTCGGGGGTGGCGAGGCGGTTGCGGGCGAGCGTCTGGGTGAGGCAGCCGGCCAGGCCGAGGGCGGCCCCGGCGGCGATGCCGGCGACGATCCGGCCGAGCCGGAACTTCTGCACCAGCAGGACGTCCAGCCGGTCGCCGTAGCCGAAGACGGCCTGGAAGGTGGGGCCGAGACCGAGTTCGCTCTGCCCGGCGTGCGCGGCGACGACCACGGCGGCGAGGAGGGCGGTGGCCAGACCGGCCGCGGCGAGCAGCGCCCGGCGGGGGAGCAGCAGTGAGAGCGCGCCGCGCCGCAGCACCAGGTCGGGCTTCTCGGTGGCGCTCTCCTCGCGTGCGGTGCCGGATTCGCCGGGCGCGGTGTCGGTCATGCCGAGCGCGGCCATCCGGCGGGAGCGCACGATGGCGATCAGCGTCGGTGCGCCGATCAGCGCGACGATCACCGAGACCGGGGCCTCGAACGGCCGGGCCACCACCCGCGCCAGGACGTCGGCGCCGGTCAGCACGGCCGCGCCGACCAGGCCCGCGAACAGGGTGAGCCGGCCGACCCGGGGCCCGGCGACGGCGCGGGCGAGGAACCCGGCGAGCAGGCCGAGGAAGGAGATCGGGCCGGCCAGGGCCACCGCGGAGGCGGTGAGCAGGGTGACGGCCACGGCGACGGCCGCGCGGGTCGCGTTGGGCCGGTGGCCGAGGCCGCGCGCGAGGTCGTCGCCGAGGGCGAGCGCGGCCAGCGGCCGGGTGGTGAGCAGGGCGACCAGGAAGCCGGCGCCGAGTACCGGGGCGAGCTGACGCAGCATCGTCCAGCCCTCCACGCCGGCCAGCGAGCCGAGCACCCAGACCCGGTACCGGTCGTACGCCTCGGGGGAGTTGACGATCAGGACGCCGGTGAGCCCGCCGAAGGTGGCGCCGACGGCGGAGCCGCCGAGCACCAGGCGCATCGGGGAGCCGCCGCCCCGGCCGCCCGCGATGAGCAGCACGACGGCGCTGGCGAGGACGGCGCCGCCGAAGGCGAAGGCCAGGTAGCCGTAGGAGGTCTGCACACCGAGGACGGCGATGCCGAGGACGACGCCGAGCGAGGCGCCCGCGTTGACGCCGAGCAGTCCGGTCTCGGCGAGCGGATTGCGGGTGACGGACTGGAGTTGGGCGCCGGCGACGCCGAGCGCGGCGCCGACCAGCAGCGCGGTGAGGGTGCGCGGGAGGCGCAGGTCGCCGACGACCAGGGCGAGACGGCTGTCGCTGCGGGCGCCGTGCCGGCCGAGCAGGTAGTCGAGCACCTGGCCGGGGCCGACCTCGCCCGCGCCGACCGAGAGCGAGAGCGCGGTCAGGGTGAGCAGGGCGACGACGACGGCCCCGGCCGCCGCGGCGGCGGGCCAATGGCGGTGGTCGCGGCCGGGCTTGGGGGCGGGGGCGTCGGGGCCGGTGCGGGCCGCGTCGGCGGTACCCACTTGCGACAATGTCATAAGGTAAGGCTAACCTAATGGATGTTCCGTCCCGGGGGTGCCCGGCGTCGACCGCCGACCTCACCCGGCTGTCGCCCCGAGGCCCCCGGGACACCTCTCAACTTCCGCACCACCGCTGCCCGGAGGCACCCATGCCGACTGCCCAGAGCCCGCTCCACCCCGCCCGCCGCCGGGCGGTCCAGGCGCTGGCCGCCACCGGGGCGGTCGCGCTCCTGCTCACCGGCTGCGGCTCGTCGGGCTCCTCCGACAAGGCCTCGGCCTCCTCGTCCGGCACCCCGGCGGCCGACGCCGCGGGCGGTTCGGGCGCCGCCGGCGGCAAGCGCACCGTCAAGGACGCCACCGGCACCGCCGTCGAGATCCCCGCCGACCCGCAGCGGATCGTCACCCTCACCCAGGAGGACCTGGACGCGGTGCTCGCCCTCGGCGTCAAGCCGGTCGGCATCACCAACGGCCAGGGCCTCAACGAGCCGCCCGCCTACCTCAAGGACAAGGTCCAGGGCATCACCGTGGTCGGCAACCTGCTCCAGCCCGTCATGGACAAGGTGATCGCCGCCAAGCCCGACCTGATCCTGGCCGGCGACATGCAGGACGAGCAGATGCTCAAGCAGCTGCGCCAGATCACCCCCGCCACGGTCGTCACCATGGCCCCCACCGACGACTGGAAGCTCTCCTTCCGCGGCATCGGCAACGCCGTCAACAAGCTGGACCAGGCCAACAAGGTCATCGCCGACTACGACGCCAAGGCCGCCAAGGCCGGCGGCGAACTGGGCGCCAACAAGGGGGCCGCGGTCTCCATCGTCCGCTGGAACCCCACCGGCCCCAGCTGGATGGAGAAGAAGCAGTTCGCCAGCGGCGTCGCCCTCGACATGGGCCTGACCCGCCCGAAGGCGCAGGACAAGGACGGCAACGCGCACACCCCGGCGCTCAGCCTGGAGAAGATCAACGAGATCGACGGCGACTGGCTGTTCCTCTCCACCCTCACCGACGACGGCAAGGCCGCGCTGAAGGACGTCCAGTCCAAGCCCGCCTACCAGGAGTTGGGCGCGGTGAAGAACAACCACACCGTCACCGTGGACGGTTCGGTCTGGTCCACCCGCGGCGGCCCGCTCGCCGCCGACGTCGTCATCGGCGACATCACCAAGGCGCTCACCGCCTCCTGAGCCGCCACCCGGCCCGACCGAAGGAACTGGCAGATGGAATTGGCGGTCCAGGGGCTCGCGGCCGGCTACGGCGCGGGGCGCCCGGTGCTCAGCGGCGTCGACCTCACCGTGCCCGCCGGGCAGGTGGTGGCCATCGTCGGCCCGAACGGGTGCGGCAAGTCCACCCTGCTGCGCTCGATCGCCCGGCTGCACCGGCCGGACGCCGGGCGGGTGCTGGTCGGCGGCGAGGACATCTGGCGGCTGCGCCCCCGGCAGGCCGCGCACCGGGTGGCGCTGCTCCCGCAGAGCCCGCAGGCGCC
The DNA here is from genome assembly GCF_044753005.1 of Kitasatospora sp. NPDC088548. Taxonomy (NCBI): domain Bacteria; kingdom Bacillati; phylum Actinomycetota; class Actinomycetes; order Kitasatosporales; family Streptomycetaceae; genus Kitasatospora; species Kitasatospora sp. NPDC088548. The sequence goes on along the minus strand of NZ_JBIVMI010000001.1, from coordinate 479,639 downwards.
GGAGGCGGTCACCGTCGCCGGGCTGGTCCGCTACGGCCGCCACCCGCACCAGGGCCTGTTCCGGCAGTGGTCGGCGGACGACGAACGGCTGACCGCCGAGGCGCTCCGGGCCACCGGCGTCGAGGCGTTCGCCGACCGCCGGCTGGACCGCCTCTCCGGTGGCCAGCGGCAGCGCTGCTGGCTGGCCATGGTGCTGGCGCAGGACGCCCCGGTCGTCCTGCTGGACGAGCCCACCAGCGCGCTCGACCTCGGGCACGCGGTCGAAGTACTGGAACTGGTACGGCAGGTGGCGGCCGACGGGCGGACCGTCGTCATGGTGCTGCACGACCTCGCGGCGGCCGCCCGCTACGCCGACCTGGTGGTCGCCCTGCGCGACGGCGCCGTGGTCGCCTGCGGGCCGCCCCGCGAGGTGGTGGACGCGCCGCTGGTCCGGGCGCTGTACGACATCGACAGCGATGTGCTGCCCGCCCCCGGCGACGGCGCGCCGGTGATCGTCCCCCGCGCGGGGACACGGGCGGTCGCGGGCTGAGCGGAGCGCGGCGGGGCCCGGTCCGGTTTGCACCGGACCGGGCCGGTCGTGCGTACGGCGGGTCTGGTGCTGGTAAGGGTCGTTGATCGAGTGATCGGTGTTCCTTCGATCCGCCGAGGAAGCCGTTCCCTGCGAGGATGCGTCTCGTGCCTTATTTCACCTCGTATGACGGAACCAGGTTGTTCTACTCGGTTGCCGGGAGCGGCCCAGTGCTGGTCTGCCTGGCGGGCGGACCGGGGGCAGACGTCCGCGATCTCGGCCATCTTGGAGGTCTGGATCGCCACCGCACTCTGGTACTGCTGGATGCCCGTGCCGCCGGGCGGTCCGAGGTCCCTGCGGACCGTGACAGTTGTGCCTTCACCGAGCAGGGCCGGGACGTGGAAGAACTGCGCCGACACCTGGGCATGGAGCGTGTGGACTTGCTCGCCCACTCTGCCGGCACCCTGACAGCTCAGGAGTTTGCGGCCCGCCATCCGGAGCGGTTGGGGAGGCTGGTACTGGTCACGCCTGCTGGCCTGGTCGCCCGGGAGGTGGACGAGGCTGAGGTGGCTGCCATTCGGGAGCGGCGTGCCGGCGAGCCGGGAAGTGCTGAGGCGCTGGCAGTTGGGGCGTTGCCGTGGAGCTATGGTGCCTGGTCGGAGGCGACGCGGAGGCACCACGAGGCCGAGGCCGACTATCCGCAGCCGCCTTCGTGGCTGCGCGAGACCTTCTATGTGAGCCCTGTCTCCGCAGCGGCTGCCGCAGCTGAAGTTGCCCGCCGTGCTGCTGTGCTCAGCCCGGTGCTGGTGGTTGCCGGTGCCGAGGACGGCGTGACGGGCACCGCGCCGACACGGCTCGTCGCGTCCTGCTACCCGGCGGCCCGGTTGGAGGTGCTGTCCGGGTGCGGGCACTGGCCCTGGGTCGACACGCCGGCGGAGTTCTGCGACCTGGTGGCCGGATTCCTGGGTAGCCGGCAGGACGTCGAGGCTGGCGGGCATACCGCTGAACAGGTGGTTGCCATTCCTGACGTCTGATCCGTCGACGAGGCGTCGGTTGCCATCGACTGTGGTTGCCGGGGGCGTAGTGCTTCCAGGGTCCTCCGGCTTCCGCAGCGATCCTCGGCATTTGGTCTTCAACAAGCCAACGTCCATTGAAGACTGCCGGGCAGGCCGCCGGAAGGGCCCCAGGGCCTTCAAAAACTCCTTCAGAAACCCGGGTGGTTCAACAAACCGCGACCACCGTTTTCTGACCGGATTCCGGGCGTGAGCAGGCCACTTGAAGACGCCCAGTTCGAACTCCTGGTCGCTGAGCCTGCGTCCACACCGAGACCCGCATCGGATGCGCGCGGGTGTCCACCGGCGGACAGAAGCTCGACCGCCAGCTCGACGCCCTCAACGCGGCCGGCTGGTGTTCCACGTCTTCGCCGCCCTCGCCGAGTTCATCCGCGAGCTGATCGTCTCCGGCACCCGCGAGGGCCTGGCCGCCGCCCGCGCCCGCGGCGAGGTCGGCCGGGCCCGGGACCGCTCAGGCCGGGCGGGCGGCGCGCGGGCGCAGGAAGACCGCGATGAGGACCGCCGCCACGACCGTCACCGCGACGTCCACCCCGATCGCCAGGCGGAGTCCGTCGAGGACGGCCACCGGGTCCTGGGAGCTTCCGGTGCGGGCGACGGCGACGGCGCTGATCACCGGGATGCCGAGGGCGAAGGCGACCTGCTGGGTCATCGTGGTCAGACCGGTGGCCAGGCCCTGCTCGTGGTCCGGCAGCCCCGAGGTGGCCGTGACGGTGTAGGCGACGATGCCGTAGACGTGCCCGAAGAAGCCGATCGCGCTGCTGGCGATGACCAGGACGATGCCCGTGCGGTCGGTGCCGAGCAGGAGCAGGACGGCGTTGGACGCGGCCTGGACGACCAGCCCGGCGACCAGGCTGTTGCGGGCGCCGACCCGGCCGAGCAGACGCGGGCCGAGCACGCCGGCGAGCGCGGCGGTGACGCCCGGGACGCCGAAGACCAGGCCGGTGACGAGCGCGGAGTAGCCCAGGACGGTCTGCAGATAGATGGTCAGCAGGAAGACGATCGCCGTCTCCATGGCGAACACCACCAGCCCGCCCAGGTTGCCCCAGCCGACCGTGCGCTTGGTGAGCACCCGCAGCGAGGCGAGCGGCTCGGCGGCGCGGTTCTCGACGAGCGTGAAGACGACCAGCAGGACGGCGCCCACGGCCAGGCCGGTGAGGGCGGCGCTGTCGCCCCAGCCCGCGTGCCCGGCCCGGGTGATGCCGTAGACGAGGAAGAGCAGCCCGCCGGTGACGGTGACGGCGCCGGGGATGTCCAGCCGGCCGGTGGCGCGGTCGCGGTCGGCGGGGATCAGCGCCGGGGCCGCGACCAGCAGCACCACCGCGACCGGGGCGTTCACCAGGAAGGCCCAGCGCCAGGAGAGCAGGTCCGTCAGCACGCCGCCGAACAGGGCGCCCACCGCGAACCCGGCGGACATCAGCGCGCCGTTGAGGCCCAGCGCGCGCCGCCGCAGCGGGCCCTCGGGGAAGGACGTGGTCAGCAGCGAGAGGGCGGCGGGGGTCGCGATGGCGGTGGCCAGGCCCTGGAGCACCCGGCCGGTGAGCAGCACGGCGGAGTTCCCGGCCAGACCGCCCACCAGCGAGCCGGCCGCCAGCAGGGCGAGGCCGGTGACGAAGAGCCGACGGCGGCCGAGCAGGTCGGCGACGCGGCCGAACAGCAGGGTGAACCCGGCGGCCGGGAGGGCGAAGGCGGTGGCGACCCACTGGAGGGCGCCGAGCGAGAGGCCGACCCCCCGGCCGATGTCGGGCAGGGCGACGTTCAGGATGGAGAAGTCCACGGCGAGCATGAACTGGGCGCCCAGCAGCAGCGCCAGGATCAGGCGCCGGCGGGTGGGCAGCCGGTCCGGTGCGGACGGCTCCGCCGGGGTCGAGGAGGGGGCGGCGGTCTTGGAGGGGGCGGGCACGGGCTGCCTTTCGTCGCAGTCGTCGCAGTCGTCGCGGGGGGTGTCGATGGCGTCGTCGCCGGTATCGCGTTCGTCGCCGCGGCGGCCCGGGCCGGACCACCGCACGGAGCAGTCTCGAAGACCGCGACCGGGTTACCCAGACCTCGATATTTGGTACTACTGGCCGGGACAGGCTAAGAACCAGCCGGTCGAGGACACTGGACACCATGGATTCCCAGACCGCCCAGACCGAACTCGGTGAATTCCTCCGCTCCCGGCGCGCCCGGCTGCAACCGCAGGACGCGGGGCTGGTCGCCTACGGCACGCGGCGGCGGGTGCCGGGGCTGCGCCGGGAGGAGCTGGCGCAGCTCGCGGGGGTGAGCATCCAGTACTACACGCGGCTGGAGCAGGGGCAGAGCCGGAGCGCCTCCGAGGCCGTCCTGGAGGCGCTCGCCGACGCGCTGCGGCTGGACGAGGCCGAACGCGCGCACCTGCACGTGCTGGCGCGGCCGTCCGGGGCGGCGAGCCGCCGTTCCGCGCCGGAGCGGCTGGGCCCGGGCCTGCGGCAGTTGCTGGACGCGATACCGGACGTGCCGGCGCTCGTCCTGGGGCGGCGCACCGATGTGCTCGCGTGGAACCGGCTCGGGCACGCGCTGTTCGCCGGGCATCTGGACCAGGCCGCCCCGGACCGGCCCGCCGACCGGCCGAACCTCGCCGCGATGGTGTTCCTCGACCCGCACACGCGGGAGCTGTTCGTGGACTGGGCGGACAAGACCCGGGAGGCGGTGGCGCATCTGCGGGTCGCCGCCGCGCGCTACCCCGACGACCCCAAACTGACCTCGCTGCTGGGTGAACTCGCCGTCCGCAGCCCGGAGTTCTCCACTCTGTGGGCGGCCCATCAGGTGCGTGAGTGCCCGTATCTGGAGCGCGAGTACCACCATCCGCTGGTGGGCCGGATGACGCTCTCGCAGCAGCCGTTGCAGCTGCCGAACGCCCCGCAGCAGCGGGTGATGGTCTACACGGCGGAGCCCGGTTCCCCGTCGGAGGCGGCGCTGCGGCTGCTGGCCTCGCTGGCGGGCGGGGCGGCCGGGGCGGGCGCGGGGGCCGGGGCGGCTACGGCGCGCCCTTCGGTGCCCGACCGGCGCGCTTAAGGCCTGGCACGGTCGGGACCACCCAATAGATCACCCGTTCGAGTGGTTTGGGTCGGGCCGCCGACCAGGGCGGGCCCCCGGCAGACGTGTTGTCAGTGTGTCCCGTTACGTTCCTCCCATCACTGACCAGCTGGGAGGAGAGCGGACGTGGCATGGGTGGAAGCGGGATCGGGCGGCTATCAAGTCGCGCTCGACGCGGAGGGCAGGGTGGTGTGCCGCAACGCGGCCGGCCGCCAGTTGAAGTCGGTCCCGTCGAAGCTCGGTGACGACCCGGTGGTGACCGGCCTCAAGCAGCTCACCGAGTGGCTGGCCGCGCACCGGCGGCGCTGTCTGGAGGACGTCGAGCGCTGGATGGTGCGCTCGCTGCCCGTCCCCGCCGCCGTGATCACGGCCGTCTGGGCCGACGAGGCCTGGCAGGACGTGCTGCGCGACCTGGTGGTCACCGGCCCGGACGGCGCGGTCGCCGGCTTCCTGCGCGGCGCCGACGCCGAGCGCGGCCTCGGCCTGGTCGACCTGGACGGGGACACCGTGCGCCTCACCGACGGCGAGATCCGGATACCCCACCCCGTCCTCCTGGAGGACCTGGCCGAGCTGCGCGAGTTCGCCGTCGAACTCGGCGTCTCCCAGCAGGTCCAGCAGCTCTACCGGGAGGTCTGGCACCGCCCGGCCGCGCCCGGCACCGGGGCCACCGAGGTCACCGACTACGCCGGCGGCCGCTACAAGGAGCTGCGCGAGCTGCTCGGCCGCTGCACCCGGCTCGGCTACCGGGTGCGCGGCGGCCACGCCGTGCTGCCCGTCGTCGAGGCGGGCGTCGCCCTGGAGGCCCGGGTCTGGGTCGGCGACTACTACGAGTACGACGAGTGCGAGACCGGAGCACTCAGCTGGACGGGCCCGGACGGCAAGGTGCTGGCGCTCGCGGAGGTCGGACCGGTCGCCTGGTCCGAGGGAATGCGGATGGCCGCCGCACTGCACGCCGGCCGCACGGTCGAAGGGGAGGAAGCCGCATGAGCACCACCGGACCGAACGAGAAGCTGCTGGACGCCGGAGCGGTGCTCCCGGCCGGCACCCTGCCCGGCGCCGGGCAGCCCGACAGCGTCGCGGACGTGCTCACCGCCCGCGCCTACACCCACCCGGTGCTCGGCGAGCGCCGGATCGTCCGGCTGGTGCCCGGCGCGCTCGGCCCGGCCGAGGACCTCGCGGTGGACTTCCTCGGGCTCAAGCCCACCGGGGAGCCCGCCGAGGTCGGCCAGGTCCGCCAGGAGGCACTCGGCTTCCCCGCCTGGGCACTGGTCCACGACCCGGCCAACGGCCACCACGCACTCGCCCTGGTCAAGGAGATGGAGCGGCTCGCCCGGCAGGCCAAGTCCAAGCCGGGCAACGCCAAGGACGGCTTCGAGGCGCTCGCCGTGCGCCTCGGCCGCACCGTGCCGCACTTCCTGCCCACCTACTGCGAGGAGGTCGGCCGGATCTTCCTCGCACAGGGCAACCAGACCTACGCCGGCACCTTCTTCGGCAAGGCCCGCGAGGCCGAGCGCACCCACGGCCTGGCGATCGACGAGGAGCGGCTGCGCGCCGTCTTCCTGGAGTTCGCGCTGGCCGGCGCGCTCACCGTCAAGGCGCTGCGCCAGTACGTCAAGGAGCTGAGCGTCCGGCTCGACCCGCTGACCGCCTGGCAGCGCTTCCGCCAGCTCTGCGCCGAGCGCTCGGCGGCCGGCATGGCACCCTATGCCGGGGTGGCCGAGGACGCCCGCGCCCTGATCCGCGCGGCCGGGCTCGACCGCGCCGAGCACGAGCAGGCGCTGCTCGCCGAGCTGCTCGCCTCACCCGCCGTCAACCGGGCGCCGGGCGCGTTCTGGAAGTCCTGGCACAGCGTCGTCGTCGAGCTCGGCCGGCGCGACGAGACCGTCCGCGCCCGCCTGCTGGAGCTCCTGCCCGACCCGGAGGGCTCCTCGGACCGGACCACCCAGGACGCCGCCTGGCTCGCCGTCCTCGCCGAGAGCGGCGCCGAGCAACTGCTCACCGGGCCCCGGGCGGAGGAGGCCGCACCCGCCGCCTGGCTCCAGCGCTGGTGCGGCCACCTCGGCCGCAGCTGGCGCACCAGCGGTTCCAGCGCCGCCACGGTGGCCCTCGCCGGGCGGATGGCCGAGCGACTGCGCGCCGACGACGTCCCGGTGGACCTCTTCACCGGCATCCGGAACAGCAGCACCCTGCTCGACCTGCTCGACCTGCTGCTCGCCGAGGGAGTCCCGGTCGCCGACCCGGCCGACGACCACACCTTCGACCTCACCGACTGGGTCGGCGACGCCGGCCCCGACAGCGCCACCCTCGCCGCCGTCGCCGCCGACCCCCGGTTCCGGCCCGCCCTGCGCGCCGCCGTCCCCCGGGCCTGGGACGCCGCCGTCCGCAAGGGCCTGCCCGCACTCCCGGTGCTGCGCGAGCTGTTCGTCGAATGGTCCGACGAGCGCGCCGACACACTCCTCGCCGCCCGTGGCCTGGCCGGCGCCGCCGACCTCCTGCAGCAGCTGATCCTCAGCCGCACCGCCATCCGCCAGGAGAACCCGGCCGCCGCCGAACGGATCGCCGGCCTCGACGCCACCGGTCTGCTCGCCCGCGCCCTGCGCACCGGCATCCTCGACGAACTCGGCTGGCCCGCCCTGGAGGAGGCGCTCGGCCGGCTCGGCCTCCCGCAGCGCGAGGCGCCCGGCTCACCCGTCGACACGACGTTCCGCAAGGGCCTGATCATCGAGGAGGCGTGGCCCGCCCTGATCCTGGCCCGCAAGGACCAGGTCCTGGTGGTCGGCCCGCAGGGCATCCTGCTGGAACACACCCTGCGCATCCCCGACAAGCTGGAGCGCTGGCAGGAGCCCCGGCTTCGCTACGCCGACGGCGAGCTCCTGGTCGCCTGGTACCGCGAGGGCAAGCAGCACGCCTACTGGTCCGGCCGACCCACCGAGATCTTCGCGCTCGGCGGCGAGACCATCGTCCGCTACTACGGCAGCGGCGACACCCCCGGCGTCCCCTCGCTCGCGCTGCCCGGCGGCGGCCGGACGTCCGGCGAGCGCCCGCTGCACGCCGGGGACACCCGGGTACCCGCCGAGCACCGGGTGATCGGTGACGGCACCGGCCACTGGACGCTGCGCTCCGGCCGGAACGGATCCGCCTTCACCGAGTTCGACCCGGCCACCGGCACCCTCGGCCGCGCCGCCGAGCCGCCCCGGATCGCCGCCACCGCGGCCGCCGGCCGGCTCCAGCCCGGCTTCACCCGGCTGCTGCCGCTCCAGCCCGGCCTGGAGGCCACCCCGCTCGGCACCGACGGCACGGTGCTCGGCAGCTGGGCCCGCGTCGACGGGGCCCGGGTCACCACCGTCACCGCCGACGGGCAGACCCTCGTCCTGACCGGGCAGGGCAAGCACGCCCAGCGCTACCCGGTCGGCCGGCTCGGCCTCCCCGGCGCGGCCCACCCGATGATCACCGAGAGCCGCGGCGGCATCCTCGCCCTCGTCCTGCCCGACGCGGACGGGGCCGGGGACGCCGGTAGCGATCGCACCGCCGAGGTCAGCGCCTGCCGGGCCGGCGACCTGCACGCCGCCGGCACCGCCCTCGTCCCCCCGGTCGACCACTGGCACGCCCTGCGGCCCCGCGACGAGGACGGCTCCCGCGTCCTGCGCGCCGTCACCGCCGAACAGGCCGCCCGGCTGATCGACGCCGCCTGGCCGACGGACACCGAGCCCGTGGCCGAGGAGGAGCAGCGATGGCTCACCGTCCAGGGCGTGCGGCGCCTGCTCGCCAACGGCAAGGCCCGCAACCGGGTACCCGTTCAGGCCGTCGGTGACGCCCTGCCCGGCATCGGCCACCCGCTGCTGCTGGCCGGCGTCGCCGGGCTCGCCCGGTTCGCCGCCAACCTGCTCGACCAGGCCGCCCGGTTCGTCCCGCAGCCCGAGGCCGAGGCCCGCCCCAAGGCCGGCACCGCCCGGCCGGGCACGGCCTACCGGCCCGAGCACGGCAGCGACCACGACCTGCGTGAAGCCGTCGGCATCCTGCTGCCCCACCTCGGCGGCCTCGGCCACTCCTGGGACGGCGGCGAGCAGTGGCGGGTCCTCAACAACCTGCGCACCGTCACCGCCGTCCTGGCCGACCCGCCGGCCGCCGGCCCCGAGGGCTGGTCCGACCCGCTGAAGGTGACACTGCACGGCGACGAAGACCACCACGGCTGGCTCCACCTGCTCGGCCGGCTCGACACCCTCGCGTTCGCCGCGGCCGCCCCGCTCACCGGGTCGGCGGAGCGGTCCACGCTCGCCCTGCTGCTCGGCGAGCTCACCGCGGGCCCGCTCGCCGACCGCGGCGCCACCCTGCGCGAGATCACCCTCACCGAGCCGCTCCACGACCACGCCCACCAGCTCACCCACGGGGACCAGCAGCACCACCGGCGCGCCGGGCAGGTGCTGCGGCACGGCGACCGCACCGTGATCATCCTCGGCTGCCGCCACCACCGCGACGGCCGGGTGTACTGGCTCGCCGTCGACCACGACCCGAGCGGCGCCTTCGGCCCGGTCGCCCACTTCACCACCGCCGAGGAGCGCACCACCGAGGAGACCCTCACCGCCGACTGGACGGCCGAGTTCACCGCGCTGCTCGCCCTGCACGGCGGCTTCGCCCGGGAGGCCGCCCCCGCCGCCGCGTTCGGCGAACTCACCGGCATCGGCAGCACCCGCGCCACGCTGCTGCTCAGCCCCACCGACACCCTGTTCCGGTGGTACGGCAACGCGCTGCCCGCCGACCGGCTCAAGGAGTACGGACTCAAGTCCACCGAGGCCAAGGCCGCCCGCGACTGGCTGCGCGACCGCGACCACGAGGCCCTGGCCGCCGTCTGGGCCGCCCTGCTGCCCGCCGACCCGAAGACCCTCTGGACCGAGGGCCCCGATGTCACCGCCGGTGCCGAGCAGTGGACGCAGCGGTTCGGACGGCTCGTCACCCTCCCCGAGGACGCCCAGGCCACCGTCAGCGGTGTCGGTGTCCAGCAGATCGAGGCGATGCTCAACCCCGACCGGACGGCCTGGCTCAGCGGCACCACCGGATTCCGGCTGGCCGCAGGCAAGGACGACGGCACCCAGCAGCTCCTCGCCGACGACCAGGCAGCGGCGCCGACCAAACACGACCTGCGCGGCGCCGTCGCCGCCCTGCGCTGGCTCGCCTACCACCTCCCGTACGACAGCCCGCTGCGCTCGCTGCTGCCCCGGGCCGCCGAGGCCCTGCGTGCGCGCCTCGCCGACCCGCACCTGCTGCTGGACAACGAGCTCGAGTACACCGTCAAGGGCGAGCGGCTGACCCCGGTCCTGCGCACCAGGTACGGTCTGCCGGCCGAGGGCGGCGCGGACGCCGACGGGCTGGTCCGCTGCGGCGAGGCCCTGGTTCTCGCCCCCGGCTACGGGGGCAAGGAACGGGCCTGGCTGCGCCCCGCCGGGCTCACCGGTGCCGACGACCCGCTGCTCGAACTGCTCGACGGGCTCTCCTACCCGCACGTGTTCAGCGCTCAGCGGCTCGCTCTGGAAGCCGTCCTGAGCGGCGAGCTGGAGCGGCTGGTGGCGGCCCCGGAGCCCCAGGAGTCACCGGAGTCCCAGGCCTCCCCGGCGGAGACCGGCTGGGCGCAGAACCCGCAGTTCAGCGTCCCCGGCCTGGTCGCCGAGGTGGTCGCCGCGCACGGCCTCGGCGAGGACGCCGCCGTGCTCTACCTCCAGTTGCTCGCCCTGCCCGACCCGACCGACCGCAACGTCGCCCGCTGGACGGGCTGGAAGCCCGCCCGGCTGAAGAAGGCCCGTGCCGAACTCGCCGCCACCAGCCTGGTGCTGGAGGCCAAGCGGGCCCGGGCCGGCCGCAGCCTGTTCCTGCCCGGCGGCTGGCAGGAGGCCAAGTCCCCCGGCCTGCCCGCCGAGACCTGGAAGGCCGGCCTGTACGAACTGCCCACCCACCACGCCGTCCTGCCGTACCTGCCGGTTCCCGAGCTGTTCGCCCGGGCCTGGCAGCGGATCGGCACGGGGGACGTCCCCGGCTACGAAGAGCTCCAGACCAGCAAGCGCAGGAAGGCCGCCCGCCGATGAGTACCACCGTGACCGACCCCGTCGCCGGCTCCCCGGCCGTCCCCGGGGCCGCCCCCGCCGCCCGGCAGATCGTTCCGCCGGAGGAGAAGTACGCGGCCGAACTGGAGTTCCTGGCCGCCCACGACGCCGGCCCGCGCCCGCCCGGCTGGCGGCTCACCCCGCGCGCCGTGGTCACCTTCGTGATGGGCAGCGACGGCCAGAAGCTCAAGGCCGGACGGAAGAGCCTGGCCATCGAGCAGAAGTTCGTCGGCGAGCGGGCACTCGTCGAGCGCTGTGTCGTCACCCTCGCCGGCGAGCGCGGCCTGCTGCTCGTCGGCGAGCCCGGCACCGCCAAGTCGATGCTCTCCGAGCTGCTCGCCGCCGCGGTCTGCGGCACCAGCGCGCTCACCGTCCAGGGCACCGCCGGTACCACCGAGGACCAGCTCAAGTACGGCTGGAACTACGCCCTGCTGCTCGCCAAGGGCCCCAGCCGGGACGCCCTGGTGCCCTCCCCGGTGCTCACCGCGATGACCACCGGAGCCGTCGCCCGGGTCGAGGAGGTCACCCGCTGCCTGCCCGAGGTGCAGGACGCCCTGGTCTCCCTGCTCTCCGAGCGCCGGATCGCCGTCCCCGAGCTGGCCGGCACCCCGGACGGGCAGCTGCACGCCGCGGCCGGCTTCACCCTGATCGCCACCGCCAACCTGCGCGACAAGGGCGTCAGCGAGATGTCCGCCGCCCTCAAGCGCCGGTTCAACTTCGAGACGGTCGGCCCGATCGGCAGCCTCGCGGCCGAGGTCGAGCTGGTCCGTCGCCAGTCCACCGCCGCCGTCGCCCGGGCCGGCGCCGCCTACGCGGTGGACGACGCGGTCCTGGAGGCACTCGTCACCGCCTTCCGGGACCTGCGCACCGGCCGCTCCACCGAGGGCTGGGACGTCGAACGCCCGTCCACCGTGATGAGCACCGCCGAGGCCGTCTCGGTGGCCACCGCCCTCGGCGTCGGCGCCGCCTACCTCCCCGACACCGGGGACGTGCTCGGCCGGCTGCCCGGCCAGCTGATCGGCGTCGTCCGCAAGGACGACCCGGCCGACGCGGCCCGCCTGCTCGGCTACTGGGACGGCCCGGTCCGCCGCAGGGCCGAGCAGGGCGCCGCCACCTGGCGCACCCTCTGGGACCTGCGCTCGGCACTGGAGGCGTGAGGCGATGAGCAGCGCGGACATCCCCGACATCCCCGACATCCCCGCTGGCGCGGAGCCCCAGGACTCGCGAGACCCGCGCGAGGTCGTCGAGGCGGAGGCGGCCCGGCTGGCCGCCTCCGGCACCGGCGGGCCGGGGCCCTATCTGATCGGCGTGCGGCACCACGCGCCGTCGCTCAGTGCGGTGGTGCCCGCGCTGCTCGACGCCGTCCGGCCCGAGGCGGTGCTGGTCGAACTGCCCGCCGAGTTCCAGCCCTGGCTCGGCTGGCTGGCCGACGAGTCCACCCAGGCGCCCGTCGCCCTCGCCGCCGCCCCCGGCGGGCCCGAGGACGGCGCGGGCCCGGGGGAGGGCACCTCGGACCGTACCCCCGGGCTCGCCTTCTACCCGTTCGCGGACTTCTCGCCGGAGCTGGCGGCCCTGCGCTGGGCCCGTCGCAACGGTGTCGAGGCGATCGCCTGCGACCTGCCGCTCGCGCACCGGTCCGAGGGCCGGTCCGTGGGCCGTCCCGCCGGTCCGAGCCCCGACGGACCGGCCGCCGACACCGGTCCGGGCGTGGCCGACGCGCTGCGCCACCGGCTCACCGGGCGGGACGACGACGAGGACCTCTGGGACCGCCTGGTCGAGACCGCGGCCCCCGGCTCCACCCCGGAGGCCGTCCGGCGTGCCGCCCTGCTGGTCGGCTGGGCGATGCGCCGCGACGCCGAGCAGGGCGACGGCGTCGACCGGTACGACCTGCGGCGCGAGGCCTGGATGCGGGCGCGCATCCGGGCGGCCGCCGCGGACGGGCGCCGGGTGGCCGCCGTGGTCGGCGCCTTCCACGCGCCCGCGCTGCTCGACCCGTCGGCGGACACCGTCGGCGAGGCGTCCGGCGAGGCGTCCGACGGGGTGCCCGGGCCGGACGGCGGCCACGTCGTCTCGCTGATCCCCTACACCTACCCGCTGCTCGACGCCCGCTCCGGCTACCCGGCGGGCATCCGCGACCCCGAGTGGCAGCACACCGTCCTCGACGCGGGCGGGGACGCGGACCGGCTCGCCGACGCCCTCACCGGCACCGCCGTCCGGATCTGCGCCGCCCTGCGCACCCAGGACCACCCGTCGGGCCCGGCCGACGCCCGCGAGATCGTCCGGCTCGCCGGGGACCTCGCCCGGCTGCGCGGGCTCGCCGCCCCCGGCCGCGGCGAACTCGTCGAGGCCGTCCAGACCGTGCTCGCCCAGGGCGAACCCCTCGGCCGCGGCCGGGCCGTCGCCCGCGCGCTGGAACGCGTCCTGGTCGGCACCCGCACCGGGCGGCCCGCGCCCGCCGCCCCGCGCAGCGGCCTCGCCCCCGCAGTCGAGGTCCTGCTCGCCGACCTCGGCCTCCCCGGCCCCGCCGACTCCGGCGAGGCCGCCCCGCGCGAACTGCGCCTCGACCCGCTGCGCTCCCCCCTCGACCGCCGCCGAGAACTGCTCCTGCACCGCCTCGCCGCCTGCGGAGTCCCGTACGGCGAGCCGGTCGCCGGCACCGGCGCCGGCGGCACCGAGACCCTCGGCACCCGCTGGCAGGTCCGGTGGACCCCGGCCGTCGCCGCGATGCTGACGGTGGCGGGCACCCGCGGCGTCACCCCGGCCCAGGCCGCCGAGGGAGCCCTGCGCGAGCGGCTCCGCCGTGAGCGGCAGGCGGACGGCCCGACGGCCCGCGAGGTCGTCCAGGGCCTCGCCGACGCCGCCGCCTGCGGCCTGCCCGCGCTGGCCGACACCCGGCTCGCCCAGCTCACCGCCGTCCTCCCGGAGAGCGGGACGCTGCCCGAACTCCTCGACGGCCTCGCCCTCCTCGACCGCCTCACCGCCGGTCACATCCCGGGCCTCGCCGCCCCGGCGCCGCCGGGCGACGCGCAGGCGGCCGGGCCCGCCGAGGGCGCGCCGGGGACGGGCGCGGACCCGGGACCGCTCGCCGCCCCGGGCGTTCGTCCTGAGCCGGGTGCGCCCGCTTCACCCGTTTCGCCCGACGGTTCGGCGGGTGCCAGTGACCGCGCCGCCGCGCTGGCCGCCGCCGGCGGGCTGCTGACCGTCGCCGCCGTACGCCAGCTGGAAGGGCTGGGCGGCTCCGACGACCCCGCCGACGCGCGGGCCCTGGTGGAGCTGGCCCGTCGGGCCGACCAGTCCGGCGGCCTGCGACTCGGTCATGCGCTGGCCGAACTCGCCGTCGGGGGAAGCCCGTTGGTGCGGGGTGCGGCCGGTTCGGTGCGGGTGCTGCTCGGACAGGAACGGCCCACCGCCTTCGGCGACCGCGTCGCCTCCTGGGTGGACGGTGCCACCGAACCGGCCGCCCGGCACGTGCTCGGGCGGGCGCTGGTCGGGCTGCTCACCGCGGCGGAGGGGCTGTTCGCCTCCGCGCCCGAGGTGCTGGAACCGGTGCTGGAGCGCGTCACCAGCCTGCCCGACAGCGGGTTCCTGGACCGGCTGCCCGCCCTGCGGGGCGGCTTCGACACCCTCAGTCCGGCCGCCCGCGACCGGCTGCTGACCCTGGTCGAGGAGCGGCTCGGCACCCGGCTCCAGGCCCTGCCCGACACCGTCGCGCCCGCGCTGCTGGCCCGTTGGGCCCGCGCCGACCTGGCCGCCCGCACCGCCCTGGGCCGACGCGGCCTGTTTCCTCCGGCCGTCCCCGGGCCCTCCCCGGCGGCGGCCGGACCTGCCACACCGCCCCGGGCGGCGGGTCAGGCCACCTCGGGCCCGGCCGCGTCCGGCCACGACATCGCCGCCGACCCCGCCACCCATGCCCTCGCGCCCGCCGAGCGCTGGCGGCTGCTGCTCGGACGGCCCGGGAGCGGCGGCCTCGGCGGGCGGTCGGCCCGCCTCGCCACCGCACTCGACGAGCTGTACGGCACCGGCCGGGGCGAGGGTTCCGGCCCCGGGCTGGACGGGCGTGGCGGCGCCGGTGGCAGCCGGGGCGGCCGCGAGGCCCCGTACCCCGGGGTCCGGGAGTGGTCCGAGGAACTGGCCACGCTGTTCGGGCCCGGCATCCGCGAGGAGGTGCTCGCCGCGGCCGTCGCGCACGGCCGGACCGACGCGCTGGACGCGATCGACCCGGCCGCCGTCCGCCCGTCCGTCGACCTGCTCCGCACCGTCCTGGAGCACGCCGGGGGCCTGCCGGAGGCCCGGATCGCGAGGCTGCGCCCGCTGGTGCGGCGCCTGGTCGACGAGCTGACCCGGGAGCTGGCGACCAGGCTGCGCCCCGCCCTGACCGGGATCAGCGTGCCGCGCCCGAGCCGCCGGCCGGGCGGCGGCCTGGACCTGGACCGGACGATCCGGGCCAACCTCGCCACCGCCCGTCCGGCCCGGCCGGGCGTACCGGGCGGCGGCACGGTGATCGTCCCCGAGCGGCCGGTGTTCCGGACCAGGGCCCGCAAGGCAGCCGACTGGCGGCTGATCCTGGTCGTGGACGTCTCCGGGTCGATGGAGTCGTCCACGGTCTGGGCGGCGCTGACGGCCTCGATCCTGGCCGGGGTGCCGTCGCTGAGCACCCACTTCGTGGCCTTCTCCACCGAGATCGTCGACCTCACCGAGCGGGTCGAGGATCCGCTGAGCCTGCTCCTGGAGGTCCGGATCGGCGGGGGGACCAGCATCGCGACCGGGCTGAAGTACGCACGGGAGCTGGTGACGGTGCCGTCCCGCACACTCGTCGCGGTGATCAGCGACTTCGAGGAGGGCGGCCCGATCGGCGGGCTGCTCGCCCAGACCAGGGCCCTCGTCGACTCCGGCTGCCAGCTGCTCGGCTGCGCCGCGCTGGACGACACGGGGACGGCCCGCTATTCGAAGGCGGTCGCGAGCCAACTCGTCGCGGCCGGAATGCCCGTGGCGGCGCTCAGCCCGCTGGAACTGGCCCGCTGGGTGGGGGAGAAGGTCCGATGACGGAGCAGCAGAGCACGACGGAGCAGCAGGGCGTCACGGAACGGCAGGCCTGGCCCGCCGTGCGGCCGGAGGTGGTCGCCGAGGTGGTGGCCGGGCTGTCGGCCCGCCTGCAGAAGCGGTTGGACGGTGCGGCGGAGAAGCTGGCCGACCGGCCGGTGGAGCACTCCGGTGACGAGTGGCGGATCGCGGTGGACGAGGAGACGTCACTCGTCCTGCACGCGCCGGGAGGGGTGGTCGCCGACGCGGCCGACGTCCGCTGCGGCTGTCTGCTGGCACCCGCCTGTGTCCACCGCGCGGCGGCGGTCACGGTCTGCCGCCTGGCCGACCCCTCGACCGACCCCTCGGCCGAGACCGGTTCGGGGGAGACCGGTCCGGGCCCGGCCGAGGGGCCGGAGCGCGCGCCCGGGGAAGCCGCCGGAGACGCCCCGGGCCCGGAGGCCCCCCTCACCGCGCCCGAGCGGGCCGCCGTCCGCCACCTCCACCGGGCGGCGGCCGCCGTGCTGGCGGCCGGGGTGAGCGGGGCGGGCGCCGTCCTGCAGGCGGAGCTGCTGCGGGCCGCCCACCGGGCCCGGATCGCCGGGCTGTACCGGCCGGCCGCCGCCGCGGTGGCCGTGGTGACGCGGGTCCGCGCGGCCCGCTCGGGCGAGCCGGACCACCGGCTCGCCGACCTGGTCGCGGGCCTGCGCGAGGTGCTGGAGCTCACCGCCGCCCTGGTGGCCGGGGCGGGCCGGGTCGACGAACTGCGCGGCACCGCCCGCCAGGTGTACGGCGAGGTGGGCGGCCTGCGGCTGTACGGGCTGTTCGTCGAGCCGGTGCTGACGGCCACTCACGCGGGTGTGCTCAGTTGGGCGGTGGACGCGACCGGTCGGCTGAGCACCCTCGCGGAGATCATGCCGCACGACGACGCGACGACGGCCGCCCCGCACGCCGTCGGGGCCGGGAACCGGGCGGTGCGGCTGGGGGACGCCTCGCTCGGCCACCGGGAGTTCAGCCGCTCCGGGCTGGCGGTCCAGGGGGCGACCAGGTCGGCCGCCGGACGGCTGGGCGCGGGCGCCTCCGTCCGGGCGGTCCGCGCGGCGGGGGCGGCGTGGACGGCGGAGCCGTCGGCCGCGCTCTGGGCCGAGCCGCCGGCCGCGCAGGTGGAGCGGGCCCTGTCGGCGGCGGCGCTGCCGTACGAGAGCCGGCCGGCCGGGAGCGACCTGCTGTTCCTGGACGTGACGCTGCTGGGCGCCGCCCCGTACGGACCGGGCGGCGGGGCGCAGTTGCTCGCCGACTGCGACGGGCTGGTGATCGCCCTGCGCGCGGCACACGACCACCCGGGCCTGGCCTACCGGGGCAATCTGGCCCTGCTGGCCACGGCCCCGGGCCTGCGCCTGCGGGTGATCGGACGGCTGGAGCGCGCGGCCCGTCCGGAGCTGCGGCTGCTGGCGATCGGCGTGCCGCCCGGCGAGCCGGGGCCGCAGCCGCCCGTGCTGGCCCTGCCCGCCGACCGGGCGGGCCGGGTCAACCTCGGCCTGGAGCGGATGCAGACCGCCGACCTCACCCCGGCAGCCCCGCCTGCCGCCGCCCCGCCCGCCACGGCTGCCACGGCTGCCACGGTCGCCGCCCCGGAGGACCCGGCCCCGGACGCCCCCGTGCACCTGCTCACCCGCCGGGTCGAGCAGGCCGTCACCGGCGGGCGGCTCGGGCTGGCGTTCGGCGCGGGGTCGGCGGGCACCGACCAGGCACAGCTGCGGTCGGCGGGCCTGGCCACGGGGGCGGCCCTGCTGGACGGGCTGCGCGCGGCGGCGGGGGACCAGCCCCGGGATGTCTTCGGCCGGGTCGTGGCGGATGACCACGACGCGTTCACCGGTGCCTGGCTGGCGGCGGCCTGTTACGGCGAGGAACTGGCCTCGGCGCTCTGCGCGGGCGCCTGGGTCCCGGACCAGGGCCGGCACGAGGGGGCCGAGGCCGAGGCGCCGGCAAAAGTATTTGCAAAAGCAGGTAATCCGCGCTAAATGGCATACTTGGCGGACAGGAAGCGTTCAGAGGCCGTAGGACGGCCGGGGCCGGGAGACGGAACCGGACGACGGAACCTGGACCGGGAACAGACGGGAACAGAGAGGCGAGCCATGGGTATCCACGACGATGCCGCCGAGATCCGCGCCTGCGGCTGGCGTACGCTCGCCGCGCTGCACGGTCTGATCGACGCCGCGCTGGAGAAGGCGCTCCAGGCGGAGCACCAGCTCTCGGTGGTCGAGTACACCGTGCTGGAGGCGCTCTCCCGGCAGGACGGCTGGCACATGCGGATGCAGCAGCTGGCCCGCGCGGCCGCGCTGAGCAGCAGCGCGACCACCCGCCTGGTGACCAGGCTGGAGGACCGCGGCCTGCTCAGCCGCTACCTCTGCATGGACGACCGGCGCGGCATCTACACCGAGCTGACCCCGCAGGGCCGCCAACTGCTGGCAGCCGCCCGCCCGGTCCACGAGGCCACACTGGAGGCCACTTTGGCCAAGGCCACCGAGATCCCGGAGCTGGCCCCGCTGGTCCGTGCCCTGGGCGAACTGGAGCCCGCCGCCCGGGCCGCCCCGACCGCGGTCTGATCGTCCCGGGGGCTGTCCCGGCCGGGGGGCAGCCCAGATCGTGGTCGGGGCGGTCCTCAGCGCCGCCCGGCGAGGGCGTCCCGGTGCACCCGGTCGAGGAGGGCGAGCAGCAACTCCTTGCTGGAGGCACGCTCGCGGACGTCGCAGAGCACGACCGGCACGGTCGCGTCCAGGTCGAGGGCGCGGCGGACGTCCTCGGGTGCGCAGTCGCGGCGGCCGTGGAAGCAGTTGACCCCTATGGCGAACGGGATGCCGCGCTGCTCGAAGAAGTCCACGGCGGCGAAGCTGGATTCGAGCCGCCGGGTGTCGGCCAGCACGATCGCGCCGAGCGCGCCCAGGGCGAGGTCGTCCCACATGAACCAGAACCGGAACTGGCCCGGCGTGCCGAAGAGATAGAGCACCAGGTCCTCGCGGATGGTGATCCGGCCGAAGTCCATCGCCACGGTGGTGGTGGACTTGCCCTGGACACCGTCGAGGCTGTCGACCCCGATGCTGGCGCGGGTCATCCGCTCCTCGGTCTGCAGCGGTTCGATCTCGCTGACCGAGCCGACCATGGTGGTCTTGCCGACGCCGAAGCCACCGGCGACAAGGATCTTGACCGCGCCCGGCACCAGGCTCTGGGACGTCAATTCGGGTCTCCTGAAAGAGAACTGAAGGTAAGAAGAGAACGGCCACCGGCATGCGGCGACGGTCGTGAGGGGCCGAGCAGGGCGGGGCCGCCGGTCAGAGCCGGCGGACGCCCTCGATCACGGCCTGGATCAGCGAGAGGTCCGGCGCCTCGGCGAGCTGGACCGGCGCCCGGGTGAGGATCAGCCGCGCCTCGGCCAGATCGTCCAGCAGCACCTTGACGACGCTCACCGGCAGGTCGAGGCTGGCCGCGATCTCGGCCACGGCCAGCGGGCGTTCGCGGCACAGGTCGATGATCGCGGCCGGCTCCGGCGTCAGCCGGGCGGTGTCCGTGAGCGGGTCCGCGGTGACCACCAGGGTGATCAGTGCGAAGCCGTCACGGACCGGGCCGGTCCGCCCGTTGGTGATGGCGTAGGGGCGGACCAGATGGCCGGCGTCCTTGTCGAAGAACCAGGCCTCCTCGGCGCCGGCGGTCACGCACCGCCGCCCGCGCCGACCTGGCCGGCGTCGCTGCGCGGCGCCGCGGTGAGGTACTGGCCGACCTGCTTGACCAGCACGTTGATCTCGTACGCCATCAGGCCCGCGTCGACCAGTTCGCTGGTGAGGACGGCGAGCCGGGCACCCTGCCCGGCGGTGGTGACGAACAGGAACAGCTGGTCCATCTCGATCACCGTCTGCCGGACCCGGCCGCCGTTGAAGCGGTGGCCGGCGCCGCGGGCGAGGCTCTGCAGGCCGGAGGCGACGGCCGACAGGTGTTCGGCATCGGCGCGGTCCAGGCCCTGGGAGAGGCCGACCAGCAGGCCGTCCTCGGAGAGGACGATGGCGTGCCGGGTCTCGGGTACCCGGGCCACCAGCTGGTCCAGCAGCCAGTTGAGGTCGCGCGGGGTTTCGGTGTGCTGCGTCATCACTGCTCGTCCTTAGCTGCGGAAGGTGCGGCCGGTGCGGGGGGAGCGGCCGGTGCGTCCGAGTCGGGGGCCGCCGCGCGGGCGGTTCGGGTGCCGCGCTGGATGGCGGCCATGGTGGCGCGGGACCGCTGCGGGGAGAGGTCCTCGGCCGAGCCGCCGGGAGCCGGGGCCGGGGTGCCGTACGGACCGGCCGTTGGTGCGGCCGGGGCGACGGCCGGCGGCGGCGGCATGGCGCCGGGCGCGTTGGCCTCGCGCAGCTGCTCGGCGAGGCTGGCGTTGCGCACCCGCTGCGGCAGGATGCGCGGGGTACGCAGCTCGCCGTCCGGGCCGTGCTCCACGGGGGCCTCCGGGGCGCGCCGGTGGCTGGGCGTGCGACGGTCGGCGGGGTGGCTCGTCGGCAGGTCGTCGTGCCGGCCGTCCGGCGGAGGGCCGCCGGGGAGGCCGGCCGCCGGCTCGTCGGTCAGGCCGTCGTACGGCCGGGGCAGCACGGGCCGGGGCACGACCACGGCGCCGGGCAGCCCGGGGATCGGGGAGCCCACCGGCAGACCGCCGTTGGCGGGCTCCCCGTCGGCCCGTCCGCTGTCGATGGGGTACTGGGCCAGAAGTTCTCCGATGATCACACTGCTGTCGCC
Source organism: Kitasatospora sp. NPDC088548 (assembly GCF_044753005.1). NCBI lineage: Bacteria > Bacillati > Actinomycetota > Actinomycetes > Kitasatosporales > Streptomycetaceae > Kitasatospora > Kitasatospora sp. NPDC088548. Next base: position 459,126 of record NZ_JBIVMI010000001.1, on the reverse strand, counting down.
GTCACCGGACGCCTGACGCGGTGCCCGACCCGGCGCATGGCCGGACGCATGACCGGGTGCATGACCGGACTCCCGACCCGACGCATGAGCGGGCACCTGCCCGGGAGCCTGGCCCGGCTGGTTCGGGCCGGCGCCCGGCGCCGCGCCCGGCCCGTTGCCCAGCAGCCCGCCGAGTACCCCGGCCAGCGCGCCCGACAGTTCGGCGTGGGCCTCCTCCGCCGACCCGCCGTCCACGGCCTCCTCCGGCACCGGCGTCCGGGTGACCCGGGCGCCGGTCGGCAGGCCGGGCACCGACGCCGACTGCTCCGCCTGCTCCAGCAGGACGGCGGGCACGAGCACCACGGCCCGGGTGCCGCCGTAGGGGGAGGGGCGCAGCGTGACCTGGATGTCGTGCCGGGCGGCGAGCCGCGCCACCACGAAGAGGCCGAGCCGCAGGTCGTCGCCGAGCGCGGAGACGTCCAGCTCGGGCGGGTTGGCCAGGTAGTCGTTGAGCCGCTCGTACTCCTCCTCGCTCATGCCGAGGCCGCGGTCCTCGACCTCGACGGCCAGGCCCTTGGGGACCTCCTGCGCGGAGACCTGCACCTGGGTGTACGGCGGGGAGAAGGTGGTGCCGTTCTCGATCAGCTCGGCGATCAGGTGGATGACGTCGGCGACGGCCTGCCCGCTGAGCGAGGCGCGCGGCACGCCCTGGACGACCACCCGGGCGTAGTTCTCGGTCTCCGAGACGGCGCTGCGCAGCACGTTGACCATCGGCACGGCGTTGCGCCAGCGCCGGGCGGGCAGGGCGCCGCCGAGGATGACCAGGTTCTCGGCGTTGCGGCGCATCCGGGTCGCCAGGTGGTCGACCGCGAACAGCTCGCGCAGCAGCTCCGGTTCCTCGTGCTCGCGCTCCAGCGCGTCCAGCATGCTGATCTGGCGGTGGATCAGGATCTGGGTGCGGCGGGCGATGTTGAGGAAGACCTTCTTCGTCCCCTCGCGGCCCTGGGCCTGGTGGACGATGGCGGCGACGGCGGCCTGCCGGACGGCGGCGAGGCCGTCGGCGGTCTGCTGGACCTCGTCGCCGGAGCGTCGGGGCGGGGCCCAGGCGGGCGGCGACGGGACGGACTCGCCGGCCTGGAGCCGGCCGACCACCTCGGGGATCTCGTGCCGGGCCAGTGCGAGGGTGTCGGTGCGCAGGTCCGCCAGCCGGCCGGACAGGGCCAGGGCGACCCGTACGCCGTGGACCAGGCTCCAGAGCAGGACGACGGCGACGGCCGCGCTGACGGCCAGCAGGGGCGTGCGGTGTCCGGCGCCGCGCAGCAGGAAGGCCGCATAGCCCCAGGCGGCGGCCAGGCCCAGGCAGGGGACCAGCGCGAGGGCGAGGAGCGAGCTGCGGAGGGAGCCGGACCGGCCGGCGCGGTGGCCCGTGCGGGGGGCCGATATGCCTGGCATCTGATTCCTTGTTGCAGGGCCGAACGGTGGGGTGGCCCGTGCGCGGTCCGGCCGGGGCTTCAGGGCGCCACGGCCGGGGTTGCCGGACGGACTGACGCGGTGTCACCGTCCGTGCGGGGTGCAGCACGGCCCGCCGACTGCAGGAACGCTACCAGCCCCAGGTGCCCTGATCGCAACATCAACTGACGATATGTGAACGGGTGGTGACGGGGCCGGATGCCCCTCCGGAGACCGCCGGATGGCGGATCGTCACAGGTCAGAAAGGGTTTCGGGAGCGCCGACGGCTTTCCGGAGGCCGCGGCCGGTCTCCGGAAAGCCGCCAGGAACAGGTCAATCGCCGGTGCGTCGCCGGCGCGACCCCCGTACGTCGACGCCGACGCCCGGCCGGACCGGGCCCGTTCAGCCCGCCAGCGGCATGTGCAGCACGGAGGCCTCCAGCTCCATCGTGCGCTCGGCGTCGCTCTCCACCTCCGCCTCGTGCTGGGCCAGTTCGGTCCAGGCCCAGCTGGCCGGGCCGGACAGCTCGGCCGACCACTGCTTGCCGTAGGTGCCCGCGGCGACCTGGCCGAGCCGCAGCCGCTGGACGTCCGAGGTGCCGGCCGGCGGGTAGACGTGGGTGGCGTCGCGCAGGTAGCGCTCGATGTGGAACTCGGCCTGGAGACCCCGGGCGGCGTGGATCTCCATCGCGTTGCGTGCGGAGTCCAGCGCGTACTCGGTGTTGATCAGCTTGGCGTTCATCAGCTCGGCGTCGCAGGCCTTGCCGTGGTCCAGCAGGTGCGAGGCGTGGTACGCGGAGAGCTTGGCGGTCATCAGCCGGGACTGCATCTCGCCCAGCTTCAGTGCGATGTTGGGCAGTTGGGAGAGCGGCTTGCCGTAGAGCGCGCGCCCCTCGGCGAAGCGCACCGTGTCCTCGACGATCGCCCGGTGGATGCCGAGCGCGACGGCGGCCAGGTTCAGCCGCCCGTACAGCGTGGAGGAGGAGTAGGCGACGTCCAGGCCCTGGCTCTCCTCGCCCAGCCGGTTGGCGGCGGGGATCCGGCAGTCCTCGAAGACGAGTTCGCCGAAGCTGAAGCCGTGCAGTCCGCTCTGCGAGCCGAGGGTGCCGGGCCGGAAACCCGGGCGGTCGCTCTCCACCAGGAACGCGGAGAGCCCCCGGCTGCCCTCGCCGGTGCGCAGCACCACGCCGTGCACGTCGCCGATGTGCGAGTTGCCGACGAACCACTTGCGGCCGTTGAGCACGTACTCGTCGCCCTCGCGCCGCGCGGTGCCGGACATGCCGAGCACATGGCCGCCCGACTCGGGCTCGGTGACGGCGATGGTCGGCAGCGACTCCCCGGAGGCGAACCGCGGCAGCCAGTGGCGCCGTTGGGCGTCGGAGCCGTAGTGGATGACCTTGGCGACTCCGAGCTGCGAGGCCTGTGCCATCGCGCCCATCGCGCCGCTGACCCGGGAGAGCTCCTCGACGATCACGGTTTTGGCGAGGTGGCCGAGACCGAGTCCGCCGAACTCGCGCGGAATGGTGACGCCGATCCAGCCGCGGCGGGCGATCTCCCGGGAGAGCTCGAACTCCACTCCGCGGTCGGCTTCCATTCTGGCCACCTGCGGACGTACTTCCTTCTCCGCGAACTCCCGGACCTCGGCTCGGAGGCTCTCGTGCCGCTCGTCGGTGAAGTAGTCCATAGCCATGGGTGGGTCCTCTCGGTCAGCGGGTGGTTGTGCCTCCGTCCGTGCTGCCGATTCCGCTCGTCCGCCAATGGACGTGGGGGCGGGGTGCTGGCGGCCGGGTGTCCTGTTGCAGCCGGGCGCGTGCGGAAGTTCGGGCGGCATCCGGGGGACGCCATCCGTGTTTTCGGCAGGGCTCATTGTCGTATGGGGACCCGGGTGCCTCCACAGTTGACCTTCGATTGGCGTGAATCGTTTCAACCGAACACCGGGAGGATTGGAACGCAGGGGGGCGGGGAAATGGTCCTTCTTCACTTCGCGACCTGCCCAAGCCGCCGTCCACATGCGGCTTTGACTGTTCATCAGCACGGCTGAACCGGAGAGCCGGGAGCGCGGATCGTGTCGGATGTCTGATTACATGTGCGCCATGACTGATGTGATGAGCACTCAAGGCCAGTTCCCGGGTGCCGCCGGTGAGTCCGAGCGGACCCGCAGGCTGCGCAGCCTGGGTCTCAACGAACCGACCGCGGACGAGGCCTTCGACCGCTTCGCTCACCTGGCCGCCAGCATCACCCGCGCCCCAATCGCGATGGTCAACTTCATCAACGACGAGCGCCAGATGTTCCGTGGGCTCTACATTCCGCCAAGTTCGGCCGAGGTCGCACCCGAAGGATCCTCCTGGGCCGACCGAGGCATCGCCTTCGACCTGCCGACCCGTCAGATGCCGATGAGCCACGGCTTCTGCCCCCACGTCGTCGCCCAGCGCTCCCCCCTCGCGCTGGACGACATCCTCGCCTACCCCCGGTTCGCCGGAAACCCGGTCGTGGACGAGCTGGGCGTGCGCGCCTACCTCGGCGCCCCGCTCGTCGACGACACCAACACCGTCATCGGCACCGTCTGCGTGCTCGACCACGAACCCCGCCAGTGGGGCCGCGAGCGGCTGCGCGACATCCAGCACCTCGCCGAGGCCCTGCTCTCCGAGATCCGGCTGCGCGACAACCTGCTCGCCCAGCAGCAGGAGATGTTCGCGGCCTTCGACGGCTCACCGTTCCCGATCATCCTCACCGACGGCCCCGGCCAGGAGATCCGCTACGCCAACGCCCAGCACGCCGACACCTTCGGCGCCCCCGCGGCGTACGGCTCGGTCGGCCAGGCCTACCCGCAGCTCGGCGCGGCCGGCCTGCAGCAGGCCGTCGCCGAGGCCTACCGCACCGGACGGACCACCGTCCTGAACGACGTCCGGATCCAGTCCGCCCGGCCGGACGCCCAGCGGGGCCAGCAGATCTTCAGCTTCACCTGCACCCCGCTGCGGGCCGCGCGCACCGGCCAGGTCAACGGTGTCCTCACCGTGGGCATGGACGTCACCGCGCAGTCCCGCACGGAGGAGGAGCTGGGCACGCTCGCCGCGCTGCTGGTCGACCGGCTCCAGCAGAACGGCGCCACCACCGGCCGTCCGGGCGTCGCCGCCGGGGAGACCGGACTCGTCCTGCCGGGCTGAGCCCTGACCGACCACCGTGGCGACGGACCGGCGACCACCCGGCCGACCACCGCCGCTCCCACCGCAGTTACCGCCGACACCGTGGCGGGGCGCCTCTCACCCCCGAGGAGAGGCTCCCCGCCACTTCGCCGTCCGGGCGGGGGCCGTGTTTTCCGGCCACACTGCCCCCGGTCACGCCGCTGTCCTGCCACGCCGCCGCCCCGGCATCCCGCCGCCCGGCCGGCCTGCCGCCGGGCCCGCCGGTTCACCCGACCGGGCCCAGGCGGGTGAACCGGCGGAGCAGGCAGCCCCGGGCACGCCCCGCGCGCGGCCCGCCGATGGTAGGCATGGGCCGCATGGAGTGGTTCGCCGCACCCGAGTACTGGCTCAGCAGGCTGCTCCTGCAACGGATGCTGGCCGCCCTCTACCTGATCGGCTTCCTGGGCGCCGCCGCCCAGTTCCGGGCCCTGATCGGCGCGGACGGCATGCTGCCGGTGCCGCGCTTCACCGCCCGGGTGCCGTTCCGGCAGGCGCCCGGCCTCTTCCACCTCCACTACAGCGACCGCTTCTTCGCCGCCGTCTCCTGGACCGGAGCCGCCCTCGCCGCCGCCCTGGCCGGCGGACTGGGGGACGCCGTCCCGCTCTGGGCGACGGTGCCGCTCTGGGCGGTGCTCTGGCTGCTCTACCTGTCGATCGTCAACGTCGGACAGACCTGGTACTCCTTCGGCTGGGAGTCCCTGCTGCTGGAGGCCGGCTTCCTCGGCGCCTTCCTCGGCAACGAGGACACCGCCCCGCCCCTCCCGGTGCTCTGGCTGATGCGCTGGCTGCTCTTCCGGGTCGAGTTCGGCGCAGGCCTGATCAAACTGCGCGGCGACCGCTGCTGGCGCGACCTCACCTGCCTCCGGTACCACCACGAGACCCAGCCGATGCCCGGCCCGTTCAGCTGGTTCTTCCACCACCTGCCGGCCCCGCTGCACCGCGTCGAGGCCGCCGCCAACCACCTCACCCAGCTCGTCGTCCCGGTCGGCCTCTTCCTCCCGCAGCCGATCGCCACCTACGCGGCCTGCCTCGTCGTCCTCACCCAGCTGTGGCTGGTCGCCTCCGGCAACTTCGCCTGGCTCAACTGGCTGACCATCACCCTCGCCCTCGCCGCCGTCGACCCGCACCGGCTCGGCCTCCCGGCCCGGCCCGGCCCGTACGGCACCGCACCCGGCTGGTACGAGGGGCTGGTGGTCGCGCTGACCGCCGCCGTCGCGGTCCTCAGCTACTGGCCGGTGCGGAACATGGTCTCCCGCCGCCAGATCATGAACCGCTCCTTCAACCGCCTGCACCTGGTCAACACCTACGGCGCCTTCGGCAGCATCAACCGGATCCGCCAGGAGGTGGTGGTCGAGGGCACCGACGAACCGGTCGTCACCCGGCACACGGTGTGGCAGGAGTACGGCTTCAAGGGCAAACCCGGCGACGTGCGCCGCCTCCCACGCCAGTACGCCCCCTACCACCTCCGGCTGGACTGGCTGATGTGGTTCGCCGGGATCTCGCCCGCCTACGCCCGGCCCTGGTTCCTGCCGTTCGTCGCCCGCCTGCTGGTCAACGACCCCGCCACGCTGCGCCTGCTGCGCCACAACCCCTTCCCCGGCGCCCCACCGACCCACGTCCGGGCGACCCTGTATCTCTACCGGTTCACCGATTGGCGCGAACTGCGCGAAACCGGCGCGTGGTGGCACCGGACGGCGCTGCACGAATACCTCGCGCCCGTCAGCCTGGGCATCCTCACCCGTTCCGGCTACCGCCCGCCGCTCGGACGGCGGATCCGCACCGTGCCGGTGGACCGGTTGCGGCGGCCGGGCGGCCACCCGCCCGGCCCAGCGCCGCACCACCCGCCCGGCCCTCCCGAGTAGCGGCCACGCGGGCGGTATGGCACGCCACACCCGACCGTGGGGCGGTGGGTGCGTGCAAGGCTCGAACGGGCACCCGTATTCTGGGCCTCCACAACCGGCGGCCCGACCGCGCGCCCCCAGCCCCTCCCGCCGGGGCCCCGTGCGCACCCGGTCCGCCTCCCCTCGCCGCCAGCCCCGCCGCAGTCGCCCAGAACCGGACCTCACATGACAGTGCTTCACTCGCGCAACGCCGACGCCGCCGACGACGCAGCCGCCAAGGACGCCACGGACCCGGAGCAGGCCCGCGGCCAGGAGGCCACGGCAGAGCCCGACCTCCGCGAGGACCTCGGCCGGTACGCCGAGCTCGGCGCCTTCAGCCTCACCGCCGACACCCACGCCTGGTACGCGGCCGTCGACACCGTCGCCACCCCGGAGGACGCCCGCGCCGCCTCCACCTCCCTCGCCGAACTGCGCGGCCGCGACCTCCAGCAGACCTGGGAGGCCGTCACCGCGCTCGCCGCCGAAGCCAAGCTCGAGGAGCCGGACACCGTGGCCAAGGCCGCGCTGCTCGTCGAACTCCTCCAGCGCGTCCACCGCACCTCCACCGTCCTCGTCGGCGCCGCCTACGAGGCCGACCTCGACGCCCTCGCCGCCGCCACCGCCGACGGCACCTGGCGCCGCGAGCGCGGCGTCAAGCTCTCCTGGCTGCGCGCCCGCGCCCTGCGCAAGCAGGCCACCGCCCTGGCCGCCGGCCCCCGCCGCCCCAGCCGCGAGGACCTGCACGAGGCGCTCGCCTCCGCCGAGGTCGAGCGCCGCGCCTGGGCCGTCCTCGCCTCCGAGGGCACCCTGCCGGTCCCGCCCGCCGACGGCGCGCTGGTCGAGCGCACCGCCCAGGCCTTCGAGGCCATCAACAGCGGCCTGGGCGGCCTCGCCCGCCTGCTGCCCGACCACGACCTGGACGGGCTGTCGTTCACCGACCTCATCGACCTGGTCGACCGCCTCGCCGCGGACGAGGGCACCCTCTACCGCCTCCCGACCCTCCGCACCCTGCGCACCACCCTGGAGGAGGCCGGGCTCACCGAACTCCTCACCGAACTCGCCGCCGCCCACGCCGACCGCCGCGCCGCCGAGGCCGCGTACAACGCCCGCCAGGCCCTGGCCGGCGGCCAGCGGGACGGGCTGGCCACGGCCGCGGAGACGGGCACGGAGCCGGAGGCTGCGGCCGAGGTCGAGGCCGAAGCCGAGACGGAGATCAAGGTCGAAGCCGAGGCCGGGGCCGAGGTCGCGACGGAGGCCGCAGCCGAGGCCGAGACGGACGCCGACACCGAGGCCGAGACGGACGCTGCTCCGGCGACGGACGAGCCGGCGGCTGAGCTGAAGGCCGAGCCGACGGCCGAGGAGCCCGCCGAGTCCCAGGTCCGGGTGGTCACTCTTCCGGCCCCCTCGCCCGCCGCCGACGACCTGGTACTGCCCGCGTCGGCCACTCCGGCCGAGCCCGAGCCCGAGGCCGTGGTGGCTGAGGTGCCCGAGGCCGTTGAGTCGGTTGTCGAGCCGGTGGCTGAGGTCGAGCTGGCTGAGCCCGAGGCCGAGGCGGTTGCGGCTGAGGCCGCTGAGCCGGTTGTTGTTGAGGTGGCGGAGGTCGCTGGGTCGGCTGCCGAGCCGGTGGCTGAGGTCGTCGAGCCGGTTGCGGCTGAGGTGGCGGAGGTTGAGGCCGGGGCCTCGGTTGACGTCGTGGAGGCGGAGCCGGTCGTCGAGGCCGTTGTGTCCGAGGCCGTTGAGTCGGTTGTCGAGCCGGTGGCTGAGGTCGAGCTGGCTGAGCCCGAGGCCGTTGTGGCTGAGGTGGCGGAGGTTGCTGAGTCGACTGCCGAGCCGGTGGCTGAGGTCGAGTCGGCTGAGCCCGAGGCCGTGGTGACTGAGGTCGAGGCCGTCGTGCCCGAGGCCGTTGAGTCGGTTGTCGAGCCGGTGGCTGAGGTCGAGCTGGCTGAGCCCGAGGGCGTTGTGGCTGAGGTTGTCGAGCCGGTCGTGGCTGAGGTTGTCGAGCCGGTCGTGGCTGAGGTTGAGGCGGGCGCTTCGGTTGACGTCGTCGAGGCGGAGCCGGTGGTTGGGGTTGAGGCTGCCGAGTCGGTGGTGGTGGCCGAAGTCCAGGCCGTTGCGGCTGAGGTTGTCGAGCCGGTTGTTGTTGAGGTGGCTGAGGTTGAGGCCGGCGCTTCGGTTGACGTCGTCGAGGCGGAGCCGGTCGTCGAACCCGAGGCGGTCGAGGCCGAGGCCGTCGTGCCCGAGGCTGCTGAGCCGGCTGCCGAGCCGGTGGCTGAGGTCGAGTCGGCTGCCCCCGCCGTTGAGGTCGAGGCCGAGCCCGCCGCCGCTGAGCCCGAGCCTGCGGCCACCGGTCGGCCGGCGAAGCCGGACTTCACGCCGGGCCGCCCGGTGACCGCCTACTCGGCGGAGGAACTGCTGGCCGTCGTCCGGTGGCTGGACGGCGATGGCGTCGACCGCAGCGACGAGGAGTTGCTGCGGGCGGCGATGAAGGAGCTGGGCTTCGCCCGCCTGGGGCCGCGGATCAAGGAGGCGCTGGGGACCGCGGTCGCCGCCGCCAGGGGCTGACCGCAGGCCCCGTCGAATCCTGGGTGGCACCGCCGGTTAGTCCGGCGGTGCCACCTTTCGCGTTCTCGTCGTCCGGCCGGCCCCCGCCCGGGGTCCGGTGGTACCACTCCTGCGGGGGCGCCGATGAGCTGACTGGCAGCCACGGGTGAGACAGCGGGTAGTCGCCTGGATACATATTGCTGCCATGACAAGAAGACACAGCGGCCCGTCGCGGCTCCACGCCCGTACGGTCCGCCTCGCGACGGCAGCGGTGACGCTGGGAATGATCGGCGTCGGCCTCACCGGTCAGCTCGCACCGGCCGCGGCCGCCCCCCGACAAGCGGTCGCCGCCGTCCCCGAACGGGTCAGGGCGACCGGGACGCCGCTGGTTCAGGAGACCTTCACCGGGGCCACCGCCGACGCGGACTTCACGGCCGTCGGCTCCGCCTGCCTGACCGGTGCCCCCGCCGCCGCCGCGCCCGGGCCGGGCAACCATCCGCTCGGCGGGTGCCCGGCTGCCGAGACCGGGCCGGTGCCGCCCCTCAACGCGGCGCCGTTCGGCTATCTCCGGGTCACCGACTCCAGCAACGACCAGAGCGGTGCCGTCCTCTACAACCAGGCGCTCCCCGCCGGAAACGGCCTGGACGTCACCTTCGACCAGTGGCAGTACGGCAGCACCACGCCCAACACCCCGGCCGACGGCATCTCCTTCTTCCTGGTGGACGGCGATGAGTCCCTCACCCACCCGGGGGCTTTCGGCGGCAGCCTCGGCTATGCCCAGAAGCTGCCCAACGACGACCCGAACCTCGCCTTCCTGCCCGGCGTCGACCGCGGCTACCTGGGGGTCGGGCTCGACGTCCTGGGCAACTACTTCGGCGACTGGGAGCAGCGCGGCAACGGCTGCGCCCAGCGCTCGCCGGCCGGTACGCAGTTCCGGGTGCCCGCGCCGGGCGCCAACATGGTCACCGTCCGCGGGCCGGGGGACGGTCTGCTCGGGTACTGCTTCCTGACGGCGACGACGAGCAACTTCACCACCACCGGTCCGTGGCCGTCCACGCTGCCGGGCCTGCTGCAGGGCCCGCTGACCACGCTGCCGCCGGGCGTCACGCCCCAGGACGCGCAGACCGCGCTGGAGCCCTCCCGGCGTCGGGTGAACGTCCATCTGACGCCCGCCCCGCACCCGGTCCTGACGGTCGGCATCGACTTCAACGACGGGACCGGCCCGCACCAGGTGCTGTCCACGCCGGCTCCGGAGCCGGTGCCCGCCACGTACAAGTTCGGGTTCGCGGGGTCGACGGGCGCCTTCACCGACGTCCACCTGATCCGCAACGTGGCGATCACCACCGAGCAGCCGCTGCCCACCCTGAGCCTGGTCAAGACCCCGCACGAGCCGCTGCCCGGGCTGCTGGTGCCGGGTACCCCCGTCCCGTACGACTTCGTGGTCACCAACGCGGGTGCCTCCCCGGTGACCAACCTGGCCGTCAACGACCCGCTGGTCACCCCCGTCACCTGCCCGGTCAGCACGCTGGCGGCCGGTGAGACCGTCACCTGTACGGGGACGTACACCATCACGGCCGAGGACGTGGCCCGCGGCTTCGTCACCAACACGGCCCAGGCCACCGCCACCTTCAACGGCACCCCGATCACCTCGCCGCCCTCCTCGGCCACCGTGCCCATCGTCACTCCGCCGGGCATCACGGTGGAGAAGCACGTCGACGCCCCCGAGCCGTTCGCCGTCGGGGAGACCGTGCCCTACTCCTACCTGGTGACCAACACCGGCGGTGTTCAGCTGGACGCCGTCACGGTGACCGACGACAGGGTCACCGGGATCGTCTGCGCCGCCACCGTGCTGGCACCGGCGGGCAGCCCCGGGGCCGGCACCACCTGTCACGGCACGTATGTGGTGACCGAGGCGGACGCGGCGGCCGGCCAGGTCACCAACCACGCCTTCGCCACCGGCACCGCCAACGGCACCACGGTCACCTCCCCGACCGTCGACGCCACGATCACGATCAGAGGGGCGTCGCGGCTGAAGCTGAAGAAGCACGCCGACACCAAGGGCCCGGTCCGGCCCGGCGAAACGATCCACTACACCTACACCGTGACCAACACCGGCACCACCGAACTCCAGGGCCTCACGGTCACCGACGACCGCGTCCAGCAGGTCACCTGCGATCTGACCAACCTCGCCGCGGGCCAGAGCACCACCTGCCACGGCACGTACCAGGTCACCGAGGCCGACGCGAAGGCCGGCAAGGTCACCAACCGCGCCCGGGCGACCGCTCTGGACCCGCAGGGCGGGACGGTGGAGAGTCCGCCGGCGGAGGTCACCGTCACCGTCACCCCCTGCCCGGCCGATCACGACCACAAGGGCGGGCACCCGGGTTGCCCGAGCCACCCCGGTCACCCCGGTCACCCCGGTCACGACCGGCCGAACGCCGTCCCGCCCGCTGATGGCGGCCACCCCGGCGGTCCGGGCGCCGGCCACGCCGAGGGCTCCGTCCTCCCCAGTACCGGCAGCGGTCCGGAGACCGCCGTCGCGGGCCTGGCCGGGAGCGGCCTGATCGTCCTGGGCTGCGCCCTGTGGCGCCGGTCCCGCCGACGCGCTGCCGTCACCGAGCGCTCGGCCCCGCGGGACAGCTGACCGCGGGACGGCTCGTCCTCGGGCCGACGTCATGTCCGAGGCCGCAGGACGCCGGCCCGCAGCACCGCGGCGGCCCCACCGTGCTTCATCGCCGGTGGGGCCGCCGGTCTGTTGCGGGGCCGCCGTTGTCGCCGCTCGTGGCCGCGGGCCCCGTACCGCGGCTCAGTCGGTCTTGGTCCAGGGGGCGCTGGACATCAGGGCCTTGACGTTGGCGACGTAGCCGGGGTTGGGGATGACCAGGCTGCCGCCGGTCTCGCCGGTGACCGGGTCGGTGACGGTGTTGTAGTGCACGTTGCCCGCGCCCGCGTTGTACGCGGCGATGACCAGGTCGAGCAGCGGCGTCTTGCCGGTGACCGGGTCGGGGGAGAGGTCGTACTTCCCGCCGAAGGAGGAGTCGCCGTAGTAGGCGACCAGCCAGTCGAGCAGCTGGGTGCCCAGCTGGACGTTCCCGGCGAGGGTCTTCGGGTCGGAGGCCGTCCCGAACTTGCTGTTCATCCAGCTCACCGTGGCGGGCATGATCTGCATGGTGCCGATGCCGCCGTCACAGGCGAGGATGCCGGACTGCCAGCCGCTCTCCTGCCAGGCGATCGCCCTGACCAGGTTGGCGGGCAGTGCCGGGAGCCTGTCGGTGCCGCCGTTGCTGAGGTTCAGCACTCGGGGCTGGCCGGCGGCGGCGGTGAGCGCCGCGGCCACGGCCTCCTTCGGCTCGTCGGGCTGGGGCTTGCTCGGCTTGCAACTGCTCTGCAGCGGCGGGACGTGCGGGGTCGCGGGCGCGGGCGGCGGCGGGGGTGCGACCGGTCCGGGCTTGGCCGTCGGCGCGGGCGCGGCCGCGACGGGGGCGGGGGCCTTCTCCGCGACCGGGGCGGAGGGCTTGGCGCTGTTCGGCTTGGCGCCGTTCGGCGTCGCGCTGCTCGTTGTCGCGCTGGGCTTGGCCGACCTGCTCGTGCTCGGCGACGGGCTGCCGGTCGGGCTCGGGCCGGTACTCGCGGTCGGCGTGTCGGAGGGGGTGGCCGTCGGGGCCGCGGACGGCGAGATCTCCGTGGTGGTGGCGGCCGGTGTGCTCGGTGGCCCCCCGGCCTCGTCGGTGACCTTCTTGCTGCCGCAGCCCGTCAGCAGCGCCGTCGACACCGCCGCAGCCGACACCATCACCAGTACCCGACGCGAAGCACCCAGGTGCATGCGATCCAACCCCCCAGTCGTCACCGGCCGGCCCGGTGAGAGGCGGTCATCTTACGGCGAGCAGATCATCGGACTGATAGGCGGGTTCGGCCCGTTCACCGGCCCGGCGGGAAGCCCGGGGTGAAAATCGTTTGCCGGGAGGCGACCGCGCGATGAGACTCGGCCGGACGAGCCGTGCCGGCCGACGCGCGGCCGAGAGCCAGGGAGTTCTCCAGTGCCCGACCTTCTGCGTCCCCGTGCCCTGGCCCCGGGGGACCTCGTCGCGGTGGCCGCGCCCGCCGGACCGCTGGAGGCCGAGGCGGTGCCCCTGCTCGACCGCGGTGTGGCCACCCTTGAGGCGATGGGCTTCCGGGTCCGCCGGAGCACGCTGACGGCCGTCGACCGCCGCCGGTGGTGGGCCTCGGCGCCGCCCGTCGAGCAGGCCGGGGAACTCAACGGCCTGCTCCGGGATCCGGAGGTCCGGGCGATCGTGGCGCACACCGGCGGACAGGCGACGGTGGGCTACCTGGACCTGCTGGACCTCGACGCCGTCCGGGCGGACCCCAAGCCGATCCTCGGCTGCAGCGACCTCTCCCTCCTCCTGCTCGCCCTCCACGCGCGCACCGGGCTGGCCGGCATCCACGCGGACATGGCCACCTACGGCCTCGGCGGCTCCTGGCACCGCCCAGGGCCCGCAGGACACCGCGACCACCGGGCCGAACTCACCGGGACCTACGCCCGGTTGCTGACCGGCACCGAACCGCTGGGCACCCTGACCGCGCTCTCCCCCTGGGAGTGCTGGCGGCCCGGCCGGGCGTCTGGGCCACTGGTCGGCGGCCTGCTCGGCCGGCTGGTGACGCTCCAGGCGACGCCGTTCGCCCTGCCTCCCGAGCGCTTCGACGGCGCGGTGCTGTTCTGGGAGGAGGTGGACCGCCCGCTGTCGGGGGTCTGGCACGACCTCCAGGCCCTGCGGCTCTCCGGAATTCTGGACCGGGTCGCCGCGATGGTCGTCGGCGTGCCGCACCAGGTCCCGGCCGCCGGCTGCGGGGACAGCCGGCCCACCCTGAGGGACGTGGTCCTCGACGTCGTCGGCGACCGGGAGCTGCCGGTGCTCGGCGGGGTCGACTTCGGGCACGCCGGCCCCAACCTCCCGCTCCCGCTGGGTATCAGGGCCACCGTCGACGCCACCGCCCGGACGCTGGCCCTGGACGAGCCGGCCGTCGTCCGGGCCTGAGCACCGGCGCTCAGGCCGGTGCCGCCCCGGGCAGCGCCCGCGCCAGCTGGGCCGCCAGCACCCCCGGCGCCTCGGCCAGCGACGGGCCGTACCAGGTCAGATGGCGGCCGCTGACCAGGGCCGCCGGGACACCGGGGAACGCCTCGGGGCCGTCGGTGGCGGTGAAGTGATAGGGCTCGTCGGGGAGCACGACCAACTCCGGCTTCGACGCGAGGAGTTCGGGCAGCGGGACGGCCGGGTAGCGGTCCGGGTGGTCGGCGTGGATCAGCTGGACGCCGAGGCGGCGGAGCAGGTCACCGGCGAAGGTGTCGCGGCCGAGCACCATCCAGGGGCGGCGCCAGACGGGGGTGACGGCACGGAGCGGGACCGGCCGGGGGAGGACGGTGGCCCAGGCGGCCTCGGCGTCGTCGAGCCAGGACGGGCGCGGGAGGCCGCAGGCGGCGGTGAGGAGCCGGTGGAGCGAGCGGAAGGCCCCGTCGAGGGTGCGGATGTCGGTGACCCAGACCGGGAGACCGGCCGCGCGCAGGGCGTCGAGGTCGGGCCGGCGGTTCTCCTCGTCATTGGCGAGGACGAGGTCGGGGGCGAGCGCCGCGATCCGGTCGACGTCGGGGTTCTTGGTGCCGCCGACGCGGGTGACGGCGAGACCGACGGGGTGCGAGCACCAGTCGGTGGCGCCGACCAGCAGCCCGGGCGCGGTGACGGCGACGGCCTCGGTGAGCGACGGGACCAGCGAGACGACCCGCCGGACAGGGTGGGGGCCGACTCGAACGGGCATACCGAGATCGTCCGCCGGAGCGAAGAGGTCGGAGGGGAAGAAGTGGGTGGAGCGAGCCGAGGGAGCCGGGGGAGAGGCCATCCCATCACCGTAGACCGTGCCGTTTCGCACGGTGCGGCGCTGCGCCGGAAAGTCCCGGGAACCGAGCGGGCACAAGGGCCGACTACCTGGTCCGGGTTCGTAGGACGGGCCCGAGCACGACCATTGACCAGGAGAGTTGTCATGCGCCCTCGCGTGTTCTGCGGTATCGCGGCCGCCGTAGCCCTGTTCGCCACGGCCTGCGGAAGCGGTGGTGGGGGGAGCGACGCCGCGAGCGGGGCCGGCGGCCAGGCGGCGGCCGCGGGGGCGTATCCGGTGAAGGTGGCGGACTGCGCGGGCAAGGAGACCGTCGTCAAGGAGGCCCCCCGGAAGATCGTCACCAGCAATGCCGCAGGCCTGGAGATGCTGCTGCAACTCGGCGTCGGCGACCGGGTGATCGGTACCGGGTTCCCGCCGGGGAAGGGCAGCCTCCCGGCGGCCCTGGCCGACCAGGGCGCAAAGGTCCCGGTCCTGGGGGACACGGTGATCGCCAAGGAGAAGCTGCTGGGCTCCGGCGCCGACCTCTACGTCGACACCTTCGGGTCGATGCCGATGATGGGCGGCGCGGGCGCCGGGCCGAGCGAGGAGGAGTTCACGGCGGCGGGCATCAAGCACGTCGTCCTCCTCTCCACCGCCTGCGCCGGCACGCCGAAGGCCGCCAAGGGCCCGCGCACCGACCTCGCCGAGGTGGAGAACGACATCCGCCGGCTCGGCGCCGTGACCGGGACCGCCGCCCGGGCCGAGGAGTTGGTGGCCGGGATGGAGAAGCAGATCGGCGAGGTGCGGACCGCGACCGCCGGCGTCCCCGACGACCAGCGGCCCGGCTACTTCCTCTTCGACTTCGACGGCGGCGTCAAGCAGCCCGTCGCCGTCTGCGGCCGGCAGGTCGCCAACGCGGTGATCACCCTGGCCGGCGCGCGCAACGTCTTCGCCGACTGCGACGCCGACTTCAAGCAGGTCTCCTGGGAGGACGTGGTGGCCAAGAACCCGGACTGGATCCAGCTCGCGGTGCGCAACCGGGGCAGCGAGGAGGACAACCGCAAGGCCTTCGCCGACGCGGAGGCCTTCCTGCGAGGCTTCCCCGCCACCCAGGGGCTGAAGGCGGTCAAGGACGGCCGCTTCCTGCGGATCGGCTCCGAGGTCACCACCATCGCCGGGGTACGCGACGCCGACACCGTCCGGCAGATCGCCGCCACCGTCCATCCGACCCTCGTCAAGAACGGGCAGTAGCAGGTGACCACGGCCGCCCTGACCGAGAAGAGGAGCCGGGCGCGGACCCTGCGGGCCGGTCCGCTGGCCGCCGGGCTCGCCGTCGCGCTGGTCCTCGCGCTGACCGCCGCGGTGTCCTTCGGGTCGGTGGACATCCCGCCCGGCGAGGTCTGGTCGGTGGTCGCCCACCGGCTCACCGGACGCGCGCCCGAGGCCGGCACCCGGGACCTCATCGTCTGGCAACTGCGCGTCCCCCGTGCCCTGTTGGCGGCGATGGTCGGGGCGGGCCTGGGCCTGGTCGGCACCGCCGTCCAGGCCCTGGTCCGCAACCCGCTCGCCGACCCCTATCTGCTCGGCATCTCCTCCGGGGCCTCGCTCGGCGCGGTCGCGGTGATCGTCCTCGGCACCTCGCTCGGCCTGGAGATGAACTTCGGCAGCGCCATCGGCCTGACCGTCTCGCTCGCCGCCTTCGCCGGCGCACTGGCCGCGTTCTCCCTGGTCTGGGTCCTGGCCAGGCGCGGCGGCGGCTTCTCCCCGCTGCGCCTGGTGCTGGCCGGCATCGGTATCGGCCAGTTCCTCACCGGCTTCACCAGCTACCTGGTGCTGCAGACCAGCGACGAACAGCAGACCAGGGGCGTGCTGTTCTGGCTGATGGGCAGTCTCAGCGGCGCGGTCTGGGGCCAACTCGCCGTCCCCGCCATCGCGGTGGCCCTCGGTCTGGCCTTGCTCCAGGCCCGCGCCCGGGGGCTGAACGCCATGCTGATGGGCGACGAGACGGCGGCCGGGCTCGGCGTGGACGTCACCCGGCTGCGCCGCGAGATCTTCGTTGTCACCAGTGTGCTGACCGGCGTCCTGGTCGCGGTCTCGGGCGCGATCGGTTTCGTCGGCCTGATGGTGCCGCACGTCTGCCGGCTGCTGGTCGGCGGCGACCACCGCCGGCTGCTGCCGCTCTCGGCCCTCACCGGGGCGGTGCTGCTGGTGGTGGTCGACACCATCGCCCGCACCGCGCTGGACACCCAGGAGCTCCCGATCGGCGTGGTCACCGCCCTGCTCGGCGCGCCCACCCTGCTCTACCTGCTGGACCGACGTCTGGAGCGAAGTTGAGGATCGCGGTCGAGGATCTGAGCGTCACCCTGTCCGGGCGGACGGTGGTGGCGGGCGTCCACCTGGTCGCCAAGGAGGGGGAGATCGCCGGTCTGGTCGGCCCCAACGGCAGCGGCAAGTCCAGTCTGCTCCGCACGGTCTACCGGCATCTGCGGCCGAGCGCCGGCCGGGTGCTGCTGGCCGGCCGGGAGCTCGCCGAGCTCACCCCCGCGGAGTCCGCCCGGCACATCGCCGCGCTGCCCCAGGAGCGCGGCGGGGACTTCGAGTTGACCGTCCGCGAGGTGGTGGCGATGGGCCGCACCCCGTACAAGCGGGCGTTCGCCGCGGACGACGCCGAGGACCACCGGGTGGTCGCCGAGGCGCTGGTGCGGGTCGGCATGACGGAGTCGGCGTCCTGTCAGTTCGCCCAGCTGTCCGGCGGCGAGCGCCAGCGCGTGCTGCTGGCCCGGGCGCTGGCCCAGCAGCCGGACGTCCTGGTGCTGGACGAGCCGACCAACCATCTGGACGTCCGCCACCAGGTGGAACTCCTCACCCTGCTGCGCGAACAGCGCCGCACCACGCTGATCGCGCTGCACGACCTCAACGCGGCGGCCTCGGTCTGCGACCGGCTGCACGTACTGCACCGCGGCACCCTGGTGGCGTCCGGGGTGCCGCGTGACGTGCTGACCGCCGACCTGCTCGCCGAGGTGTTCGGCGTGCGGGCGGCGGTGGTCGAACATCCGCTCACCGGTGACCCGTTGATCGCGTTCGACCACCGCACGCCCGCCGGCGCCTCAGCGCCGGCCGGCCACCGTCAGGAGGTCTCGAAGTGACTGGGGCGGCCGTTGCGCTCGACCAGGCGGCCGACCTTCGCGGCCTCCTCGCTGCGCAGCAGCTCCCAGCGGCCGTCCGGCTGGTGGAGCACCGAGGAGTGCCACGGCGTCATCCAGACGTCGGCGGCCTCCAGCAGCCGGATGCCGAACTTCAGCACGCCGACCTTCTGCGGGTGGATGGAGAGGCGGAAGGAGCGGGGGTGATGCTCGGCGATCAGGTCGCCCCAGGCGCGGCTGCGCTGGATGACGCCGTAGGCGCGCTGGCGGCAGTCCCGCTGCAGGGCGGACTTGGTGCCCTCGAAGCCGAAGGTGTCCTCGGTGAGGAACCGGGTGATCCCGCGGTAGAGGCGGGCGGTCTCCTCGTCGGTGAGCACCTGCTCGCGCAGCTCCTCCTTGGTGGGCGCGTACTTGGCGTGCACCCGGGCGCGCTTCTCGTCGAACGGCAGGTCGCCGAGGACGGCCCGCAGGTCGAAGGTGGCGAGGTGGTTCAGGCCCTCGCGCTCGATCATCGCGGTCAGTTCGTCGGAATACTGGTCGATGTGGTCGTCGGGAACGTGGATCAGATCGCCGAAGATGTGCCCGTCGGAGCAGATGAGTATCTGAGCGCCGGGCTCGTAGAGCTTGCCGATCTCCTCGCAGAGCCCGTTCAGGAAGGTGAGCGAGAGGCGCTCGCCCTCGTCGGGCAGGTGGCTGAGCACCTTGGCGAGGTTGGGCGACTTGCACGGGAAGCCGGGCAGGGTGAACAGGATCGGGTCGCCGGAGGTGATGAAGTCCGCCAATTGCTCCCGCTGGAGCGGGAAGTCGGCGGGCGTGGCGTCGACCTCGGGGTCGGAGGCCCGGCGGTGCGGCAGCAGCAGGTCGAGGATCTCGTCGCAGAGCCGCTCCACGGACTGCGGGTCCGTGACGGGGCCGGTGGTGCTGGCGGACTGGGTGTCGGTGATAACGGTGCCGGCGGGCGGCATGGTGGTCCTCCACGGAATGGGTTACGGGCTTCGGGGCAGGCGGAGCCACGCCCCGGCACTGGTTGCCGGGACGCTGAGGGGGTGCCGGGGAGTTGGTGGGGCCGGTCAGACCCGCTTGTCGTAGGCGACCGGCAGCTGGTTGACCCCGCGCGCCAGGACGGCGGGCACCCAGGTGAGTGCGTCGATCTCCTGGCCGGGCCCGGCGGACGGGCGCAGCCCGGGCAGCCGGGTGATCAACGTGCCGATGGCTACCTGGAGTTCGGTCCGCGCCAGGGCGGCGCCGGGGCAGAAGTGGATGCCGTGGCCGAAGGCCAGATGGGCGTTGGGGGTGCGGTCGAAGTCCAGGACGTCGGCGTCCGGGAACTGCTCGCCGTCGCGGTTGGCGGCACAGAGCGAGATGATCACCGAGTCCCCGGCCGGGATGGTGGTCCCGTGCAGGTCGCTGTCCTCGGCGAAGAAGCGCCAGGTGGTGAGCTCGAACGCGGAGTCGTAGCGCAGCAGTTCCTCCACCGCCCGGGGGAGCAGGCCCGGGTTTCCGGCGATTCCGTCGCGCAGCCGGGCGAGTTGCTCCGGGTGGCGCAGCAGCGTGATCAGCATGGTGGTGATCTGGTTGGTGACGGGCTCCTGGCCGGCCACGAGCAGCTGGAACACCATCGAGTCGAGCTCTTCGGGGCTCAACTCGCCTTCGTCGCAAGCGGTGACGAGCCTGCCGAGCAGATCGACATCGGGCCCGGCGGGGTCGTAGTGGGCGCGCTTGTGGGTGACGACGTCGGCGATGTACGTCTGCAGGCCGCGTAGCCGGCCCTCGTACGCCGGGCGGCCCGGGTCCTGCGGACCGACCGGCTGGACGACCTTGCCCCAGTCACGGTCGAACCGGACGGCCAGCTCCTGCGGCAGGCCGATGACCTCGGCCAGTACCCGGAACGGGTAGTGCGCCGCGAAGCCGGCCACCAGGTCGGCGTCGCCGGTCTCGGGCAACTCGTCGACCAGGGCGTCGGCGAGCTCCTGGATGCGCGGGCGCAGGGCCTCCACCCGGCGGGGGGCGAAGGCGTCCAGGACGAGCTTGCGCATCGTGGTGTGCTTCGGCGGGTCCTGGTGGAGCAGGTGCACCTGGAGCTGGGAGTGCTGCGGCTCGGGCATGATCGAGGCGAGCTTGCGCCAGGCGTCGTTGCCCAGGGAGTGGTTCTTGCCGAGCCGCGGGTCGCTGAGGGTCTCGTGGGCGGCCCGGTAGCCGGTCACCAGCCAGGCGGCGATCCCGCTCGGGAACTCGACCCGGTGGACCGGGCCCGCCTCTCTCATCCGCTGGTAGAGCGGATAGGGGTCGCTCTTGTACTCCGGCCCGTACAGCGGTACCGGGTCGGGGAGTCTGTCGTATCCGAAGGGGCAGCTCGGGGCGTCGGCCGCATCGCCGGCCGGCCTGCCTGCCGTCGGATCGTGCACGGTGTCGGTCATGTGCGGTGTTCCTCCGGTCGGGTTGTCGGTGGTGCCTGTGGTGCTGGGGTGTTGCGCGGTGGTGCCGGGTGGTGCGGTGGGTCCCCGAGTGGTGCGGCTCGTACCGGTGTGACGGGATGGTGCCGGGCGTTACGGGGTGCTCCGGGTGGTGCCGTTGGTGCGGTGGCGCAGGGCGAGAAGGGCCACCGCGAGCGCGGCCACCAGGGTGGCCAGGACGAGCCCCGCCCGGATGCCCGAGGTGCCGGTGCCGCCGAACATCGTGGCGGCGGTGGCGAGGGCCGGGCCGAGGGCGAAGCCCAGGCTGCGGGCGAGCTGGACGGCGGAGCCGGCGGTGGCCAGCTGCTTCGGCGGTGAGGAGCTCATCACCAGCGCCTGTACCGGGCCGCCGTTGAGGCCCATGCCGGCCCCGGCGAGCGCGAGCCGACAGGCGATGTCGAGCGAGGACCAGTCGGCGTCCAGCGGGACGAGCAGCAGCATGCCGAACGCCGTGACGGCCGCGCCGGTCAGCGCCGTGGGCCGGGCGCCCCAGCGGTCCGCCAGCCGTCCGCCGAAGCGGCCGGCGAGCACCATGCCCAGCGGGAAGGCGAGCATGGTGAGAGCGGTGTCGGTGGCGCTGATCCCGTCGTCCCGGCGGAGGTGCTGGGCGAGCAGGTAGTGGTTGGCGGCGAAGCCGGCGGCCAGCGCCAGCACCGAGCCGTTGACCCCGGCGGTGCCGGCGGCGCGCAGCACCTCGATGACCGGCCGACCGCCGGGCCGGCGCGCCCAGAAGACCACGAGCGGGGCGGCGGGCAGCGCGAGCAGCAGCCACAGCGGCGCGTCGGGCGCGAGGGTGAGCGCGAGCAGGACGGCGGCCACTGCCGAGCCGATCAGCGCGGCGTCACCCAGCGAGCCCCGGTCGGGCAGCCGCAGCCTGCCGCCGCGCGGGGCGTCCCGCCGGGCGATCAGCAACGCGGCCAGGCAGACCGGTAGTTTGACCAGGAAGATGGCCCGCCAGCCGGCGTGGTCGAGCAGCAGCCCGCCGATCACCGGGCCGGTGACGGCGCCGAGCGGGCCGAGGGTGGCGGGCACGCTCATGGCCCGGCCACGCAGTTCGGGCCGGACCGCGGTGGCGGCCAGCACCGGCATCAGCACGAACAGCACCGCGCCGAAGGCACCCTGGGCCAGCCGGGCCGCGATCAGCCAGCTCGCCCACGGGGCGACGGAGGCGAGCACGCTGCAGAGCGCGAAGCAACTGACCGCCAGCAGCAGCGCGGACCGGGTGCCGACCTGGTCGAGCCAGCGCCCGGCGGGCAGCAGCAGGGCGACCAGCGGAAGCTGGTAGCCGAGCACGGCCCACTGCGCGGTGGTGGAGGAGACATGCAGGCTGTCCGCGATGTCGGTGAGCGCCAGGTTGACCACGTTCATGTCGAGCATCGCCACGAACGAGAGCAGGCCGGCCGCGACGACCAGGCTCCACCGGTCCTTCGGCTCTGCCTGGCCGCCACTCAGTCCACCTGTGGCGAGCGGCTGCTGCGCTGCCATGGTCTTCCTTCCTTTCCCCCGCACTGTTCCGGACACCACCTCGGCGGCGGGTTCCGGTAGAGCAGTCGGAGGTGTGCGGGCTTCAGTTCCGAACACTTGAAGGAATTCTTGCGGTTGGCCGGATTCTTGCTTCGGTGGCCGATCTTGACCGTCCGCCGACAGGTTCGTCGCCTGCCCGCCACCCGCTCGTCGGCCGGTCGCGGCCCGTCCGACCACCACTTGTGCCGTCGTCCGGGCATGCGAAGGGCGGCGCGCTCCGACGGGGTGACCGTACGGGGCGCGCCGCCCGGGTGGGCTCTAGATCTGTGCGGTCAGCAGACGGCCGCCAGTTCGGCGGACGGCGCCGGAGCCGAGGCATCGGCGGCCTCGGCCGCCCGGAGACGGGCTATCAGCTCCTCCCGGGCGCGGGCGACCCGGGAGCGGACGGTGCCGACGGGGCAGCCGGCCACCTCGGCGGCCTCGGCGTAGCTCAGGCCGACCACCTGGGTGAGCACGAAGGCCTCGCGGCGCTGCGCCGGCACCCGGTCGAGCAGGTCCCCGAGGGCGACCCCGTCCTCGAAGCCGGCGGTCGGCGGGATGCTCTGCCGCTCGGCGGCCTCCTGCCAGTCGGGCAGGGCGGCGCAGCGCGGACGGGCGGCGGCCGTGCGGTAGCGGTCGATGACCGTCCGCCGGGCGATCGACAGCAGCCAGGTCCGGGCGGAGGAACGTCCGGCGAAGCCGGGCAGGCTGCGCAGGGCGCGCAGGAACGTTTCCTGGGCCAGGTCGTCGGCGGACTGCACATCGGTGAGGTGGGCGACGAACCGCCACACGTCCCGCTGGGTGGCCCGGACGAACGCCTCGACGTCGGCCGCCCGGCCCTCGCGGGCGGCCAGGGCCAGCGCGGTCAGCTGGTCGTCATCCACGGCGGCCTCCCACCCGGCCGGATCGGGCCGCCGGGCGGTGCGGGACGATGGTCGCATGAGATGCGCCCATTTCCGTACCGCTCTGTCCACCCGTCTCGACGGTGAGCCGGCCGGTGTGCCGGACCGGCGGCTGGACAAGCACGTCGCGCGGTGCGCGGCCTGCCGGGAGTGGCTGGAACAGGCCGAACGCCTGCGGGCGTCGGCCCTGACGGGTCTGCCCGACGGGCCCTCGGCCCAGTGGTCGGCGCAGCTCTTCGCCCGTCTGGGGAAGGACGGCTCCGGTACGTCGGGCGGCTCCGGCAGGGAGGCCGGCCCCGGCGCGACGGTCTGCGTGGGTGCGGTGGGCGTCTCGGTCGGTCGTCCCGGGCAGGGGGACGGCGGGCCGGTGCGGTAGGACGGTGGCGTCGGGCGAGGCCGGTGCGCCGTCGTAGTCAGGCATGGAAGGTCCTGAGGTCAAGGTCTGGGCGCGGTGCCGTTGCGGACGGCACCGGCGGCGTCGGTGGGCGGGCGCGGGGAGCCGCGTCCCGGAGGAGACGGCGGGCGCGGGCCCGGGCCCCGGCGCGCGGCCGTCAGGGGACGGCGCGGCGCAGGGCGACCTGCCCGCGGCGGCGGAGACCATCGGCGGAGTCCGGGCGGCGGGCGCGTCAGAGGGCGGACGCGAACGCCGGGGGGCCGCGCCGGACGAGGGCATGGGAGAGCAGCACCAGCCGGGGGAGCCGGGCCCGCTGCTCGGCCGGTCTCGGCGAGGCCGGGGGCTCGTACCCCTGCGGGCGGGCGAACAGCGCCAGCAGCGGGACCAGCAGCACACCGGCCACCACGGCGCCGAGCGCGCCCAGCAGTTCGAACATTCTGGCCAGTGCCGTCTCGCCGCGCCAGAGCAGCAGGGCGCAGGCGAACGCGGCCAGCACATGGGCGGCGATCATCCCGGCCGACATGCCGTGCGCCGACATGTCGTGGCCAGGCATCCCGCCCATTCCCGGCAGATGGGACGAGGACACCCCTGAGGCCATTTCCGAGGAGACCCCTGACGAGGACATCCCCGACGAGGACATCCCCGGCATGCCCGCGGACATCCTCGATGCCTCGACACCCGCCGCGCCGTGCGAACCCAGTCGGTGCAGGCCCGACACGGCGCGCAGCCCCTCGGTCGGCGGGATGTCGGGAT
This sequence comes from Kitasatospora sp. NPDC088548, assembly GCF_044753005.1. Classification (NCBI taxonomy): domain Bacteria; kingdom Bacillati; phylum Actinomycetota; class Actinomycetes; order Kitasatosporales; family Streptomycetaceae; genus Kitasatospora; species Kitasatospora sp. NPDC088548. The sequence goes on along the minus strand of NZ_JBIVMI010000001.1, from coordinate 435,080 downwards.
CGATCCCGGCCATCCTGGCCAGATCGGTGGGCGAGAGCCCGGCGGGCGCCCGCTCCGGATTGCAGAGCAGCAGCGCCGTCCAGTCCGTCGTGGTGAGCCGGCCCAGACCGGTGCCGCCGGCGGTGAGCGCCCCGGCCTGTTCGAACACCAGGTGCAGCGCGCTCTGCGCGGCGACCATCCAGACGCTGATCAGGCCGAGCCCGCGTCGCCGCCCGGCGAGCAGCCAGGTGAATCCGAGGGTGAGGCCGAACGCGCCCACCAGCACCGGCGGGGAGACCCCCGCGCCGGCCATGGCGACGTGCGCCGTGGCGGCCAGCGCCACGCACAGCGCGGCGAAGACCACGGCGCGCAGCGAGCGGATCCGGTCGGTCATCACGATGGCACTCATCGTCGCACCCGCCCCCACCGCCCCGTACTGCCCCCTCCGGTATTGGCCGGTTCCATGCCGGTGGGAGTATGCCCGGCCCGCCCGGCCGGGCCGGGCCGACGGACCCCCGGAGGTCGCGCGGTAGAGACGGTTCGTACGGTTGACGAGTACTCGATTGTCCGTTCTGGCGCGGGACCGCCGCCCGTGCCCGCCCGTAGCGCTCGGGCACCCCGCGGCGGAGCGCCGTCGGGTCGGCGGCGGCACGGGCCGGTGGGCGCGGAGAGGCGGGCGGAACGGTGTACTGGCTGATTCACGACTATCGCGAGGACGATCTCGCGGCGGTGGTCCGTCCGATCGACACCACGGCCGAGCTGTCGGTGTTCTCCCTCGTGGAGTGCATCGGCACGGACATCACCTCGCGCGTCCGCGGCCGAACCCTGCATGCGACCGTCTGAATATCCTTCAATCGTACGGTCGTTGCGGTTTGACACCATTCGGTCGGTGCTCCCTAAATGTGCTCGTCACAGCACGTCAGGTGGGCACCGACCGGACAGGAGGCCCGGCATGGGCACAGTCACCGAACCCGCGGCCCCGGCCGTCGACCTCGCCGACCCCCGCTTCTGGCGGCTGCCCGCCGCCGACCGTGCCGCGGCCTTCGCCGAACTGCGTGCCCTGCCCGCCCCGGTGTACTTCGGCGAGCGCCCCGCCGCCGGCCGCCCGGGCAGCGCCAGGGGCTTCCACGCCCTGGTCCGGCACGCCGACGTGGTCGAGGCCAGCCGCACCCCCGCCGTCTTCCTCAGCGGACCGGGCGTCACCACCCCCGAACCCGCCCGCTGGGTCCGGCTGCTGTTCGGCGACTCCATGGTCAACCTGGACGACCCCCGGCACGCCCAGCTGCGCCGGATCGTCTCCCGGGCGTTCACCCCGCGCCTGATCGCCCGGGTCGAGGACGACATCCGCCGAGTGGCCGCCCAGCTGGTCGACGGGGTGGTGCGGCGGCGGCCCGAGGACTTCGTCACCTCGGTCGCCGCCGAACTCCCCTTCCAGGTGATCTGCAACATGATGGGCATCCCCGAGGAGCCCCGCCGCGCCATCCTCGACCAGGTCAACCACGCCTCCGAACACACCGGCGTGGCCCGTCCGCTGCGCAGCCGCATCCGCGTCCCCGGGCGCGGGCTGCGGGCCCTCGCCAGGATGCAGGGCATGGTCGCCGAGCTCGGCCGCGAGCGCCGCCGCCGGCCCACCGACGACCTGATCTCCGCCCTCGTCACCGCCGACGTGGACGGCCGCCGGCTGAGCGGGCGGGAACTCGGCGCCTTCTTCTCCCTGCTGCTGGTCGCCGGCGTCGAGACCACCCGCAACGCGCTCGCCCACGGCCTGCACCTGCTGACCGTCCACCCCGGGCAGCGCGCCCTGCTGCTCGGCGACCTCGACCGCCACCTCGGCGGCGCGGTGGACGAGATCGTCCGCCACTCCACCCCGATCATCCAGTTCCGCCGGACCCTGGCCGCCGACCACGAACTCGGCGGCCCCGGCGGCACCCTGCTGCGCGAGGGCGAGAAGGTGGTGCTCTTCTTCGGTTCCGCCAACCGCGACGAGGCCGTCTTCCCCGACCCGGACGCCTTCGACCTCACCCGCACCCCCAACCCCCACCTCGGCTTCGGCGGCGGCGGCCCGCACTACTGCCTGGGTGCGCACCTCGCGCGGCAGGAGATGAAGGTGCTCTTCCGTGAACTGTTCACCCGGCTCCCCGAGGTGCGCTCGGTCGGCGAGCCGGAGCTGGTCCCGTCCAGCTTCGACCACCGGGTCCGGTCACTGGGGTTCACCTTCTAGGGGGGCCGGGGCTTCCAGGGGGGCCGGGGCGTCCTACCCGCCGGTCGGGATGCCCCGGTCGGCCTTCACCCGCTTCATCGTCAGATGCGAGTTGACCTGCGCGATCCCCGGCAGCCCGGAGAGCACATCGGTGATGAACCGCTCGTACGCGGCGATGTCCGCCACCGCGATCCGCAGCAGGTAGTCCGGCTCGCCGAACAGCCGGTGCGCCTCCACCACCTCCGGCAGCTCCGCGACCCGGCGCTCGAACTCCGCCACCGTCTCCCGGTCCTCGTGCCGCATCGTGATCGTCACGAACGGCTGGAAGCCCCGCCCCACCGCCGCCCCGTCCAGCAGCGCCCGGTAGCCGAGGATCGCGCCGTCCTGCTCCAACTGCCGTACCCGGCGCAGGCACGGCGAGGGGGTGAGGTCCACCCGGGCGGCCAGCTCCGCGTTGGTCAGCCGACCCTCCTGCTGGAGCTCGTGGAGGATTCTGCGGTCGATTCGGTCCATGGCGCAACATTCTGCCAAAACCGGGCCCGGAAGGGCATGAAGTGGCCATCGGATGCCAGCCTCATCCGGCTACTGTCAGTGACCGGAAACCGCCCGAACGAGCACGACAGGTCACCGCCCATGGACACCCACGCCCTCCTCCTCTTCCTGGGGGTCGACCTGCTGCTGGTCTGCACCCCCGGCCCGGACTGGCTCTACATAGCCGCCCGCGGTCTCGGCCAGGGCCGCCGCGCCGCCCTCACCGCCGTCGGCGGCGTCTGCGCCGGCTACGCCGTCCACACCCTGCTCTCCAGCGCCGGACTCGCCGCCGCCCTGCGCGCCGTCCCCGCCGCCCTGCCCGTGCTGCGCCTCACCGGCGCCGCCTACCTGCTGGTGCTGGCCGTCACCATGCTGCTCGCCCTCCGCCGGGGCGGTGCCGCGACCGCCCTCGCCGCGCCCCGGCCGCAGCCCACCGCCACCGTGCTGCGCCAGAGCATGCTCACCGCCCTGCTCAATCCCAAGGGCCTGCTGCTCTACCTCTCCCTGGTGCCGCAGTTCGTCGACCCGGCCGCCGCCCTGCCGCTCGGCGGGCAGGTCCTCGTCCTTGGCTCGCTCAACGTGCTGGCCTGCGCCCTGGTCTACGGCCTGGTGGCGCATGCCAGCGGGCGGCTCGGCGGCCGGTTCGGCGGCACTCCGCGGGCGGCCCGCCGGCTGACCGCCGTCTCGGCGGTGCTGCTGATGCTGGTGGCGGGCGTCACGGCGAGCGCCTGAGATCCGGAGCAGAATGCGGGCATGACCGAGCGTTCGTTCCGCCCGCTGCCCGCTGAGCCCGCTGAGCCCGCCGAACCTGCTGAGCCCGGTGGGTCCGGTGGGTCCGGTGGGTCCGGTGGGTCCGGCGGCGACCGGCCCACCGCGGACGCCTGGGCCGCCGTCGGCGGGCCAGCCGGGCTGCTGGACCGGGTCTCGTTCCGCGGCCCCGATGCCGTCCTGGCCTCCGGACTGCCCGTCCGGCAGCTCGCCCGGGCGACCGTCGCCGCCTGCTCGCTCGCCGCCGCCGAACTCGCCGCCCACCGCGACGGCGGCCCCGTTCCCGCCGTCCGGGTGGACCAGGGCGCCGTCGCCACCGCCTTCGTCAGCGAGCGTCACCTCCGGATCGACGGCCGCGCCCTGGTCGGCTTCGCCCCGTTCTCCGGGTTCTGGCAGGCCGCCGACGGCTGGGTCCGCACCCACGCCAACTACCCCCACCACAGGGTCCGGCTGCTCGCCGCCCTCGGCCTGCCCCCGGACACCGCGCCCGAACAGTTCGCCGAGACGCTGCGCGCGCAGTCCGCCGTCCGGATCCAGGAGCGCGCGTACGAGGCGGGGGCGCTCGCCGTCGCCGTCGCACCCCCGGGCGAGTCCACCCACCCCCTGATCGAGTCCCGGACCGTCGACGCCGCCCCCGCCCGCCCGCTGCCCGCCGCCCCGCTGCCCGCCGCCGGCCTCCGGGTCCTCGACCTCACCCGGGTGACCGCCGGCCCCGTCGCCACCCGCACCCTCGCCCTGCTCGGCGCGGACGTGCTGCGGATCGACTCCCCGCACCTGCCCGAGGACGAGGACGCCCACGCCGACACCGGCTTCGGCAAGCGCTCCACCCGCCTCGACCTCGCCGACCCCGCCGACCGCGCCGCCTTCGAGGACCTGCTGGCCACGGCCGACGTCGTGGTCAGCGGCTACCGCCCCGGGGCCCTCGACCGCCACGGTCTGGCCCCCGACGCCCTGCTCGAACGCCGACCAGGGCTGATCGTCGCCCAGCTCTGCGCCTGGGGCTGGACCGGCCCGTGGGCCGACCGCCGAGGCTTCGACAGCCTGGTCCAGGCCGGGACCGGCATCGCCGCCCTGACGGCCGCCGCCGACGGCCGCCCTGGCGTCCTCCCCGCCCAGGCCCTCGACCACGGCACCGGCTACCTGATCGCCGCCGCCGTCCTGCGCGCCCTCACCGACCAGCGCACCGGCCGGCCCGGCGGCCGTCACCTGCGGTTCTCGCTGGCCGGCACCGCGTCCTGGCTGGTCCGCGGCATCCGGCCCGAGGAGGGGACGGCCGGGGGCCCGTACGGTCCCGCCCCCTGGCTCGCCGAGACCGGCTCCCCGTACGGGCGGCTGCGCCACGCCCTCCCGCCGATCGCCTACGAGGGCGGCCCCACCGACTGGGCCCGGCCGCCGGGGCGCTGGGGGACGGACGCGGCCGTCTGGCGCTGACGGGCCGCCGGACCCCGGTGCCGGCATCGGGGCCATGACCGCTCACGCGACCGACTGCACCTGGCCCGGCGAGCGGTGCCCGGTCCTGACCGAGATGTACTGCCTGACCGTGGCCGAGGGGCTCGCCGCGGCGGAACTCCTCCGCCGCTCCAGGGCGCTCCCGGTGAGCCGGGCTCGCCGGGTCCGGCTCACTGGCTCCGGTTCGGTGGCGGGCTCAGACGCCGGCCGGGATCTGCTTCGCCCGGCTGCGGACCTGGAAGGCCGTCACGATCTCGATCAGACCGAGGATCACCAGCCAGCACCCGGCGAGGACGGTCAGGGCGGCGATCGAACCGACCGGCCAGATCATCAGCAGCACGCCGGCCAGCGTGTTGGCGACGCCCGCGAAGGCCTGCCAGCCGCGCGCGGGCATGTCCGGGTCGGAGGCCGCGGCGGCGAGCTGGGTGATACCGCGGAACAGCCAGCCGATGCCGATCCAGATCGCCAGCAGCAGCAGCGACTGCACGGCGCTGCGGAAGCAGAGCAGCCCCAGCAGCACGCAGATCGCGCCGCTGATGAAGGCCAGGACGCGCATCGCGGTGGTGGCGTGCGTGCCGAAGGCGGCGACCAGCTGCACGATGCCGATGATCAGCAGGTAGAGGCCGAACAGCACGCCCACCACCAGCAGGGTCTGCTTCGGCCAGACGAAGACGATGATCCCGAGGGCGAGGGAGGCGAGTCCGGCGAGCAGCAGGACCTGCCAGGCGGCCTTGGCGAGCGTTCCGAGCGGTCCGGCGACCGGGGAACCGTCGGGGGTGATGAGTGGGGAGACCACGGTGGCGTACTCCTGATGGCTGGATGGCTGGATGGCGGGGGATCGGGGGAGCGGGGTGAGCGGTTGCGGGGGGAAGCGACGGGGCAGGGGACGTCTTTCATGATCGCCACGGGTGCGGGGTTCCGCCCGTCGGATACGCCCGTTCGGGGGACGGCGGGGTCTGTCGAACGGCAGCGGAACTGATTGCTCCTCAGTCACCCGAATGACATCTTCCGCTCACCCGGCGTCGATACCGTCCTGCGGTATGACTTCTGAAGGGTGGGGGACCCCTCCGGTCGAGCCGATCAGCCAGCACTACATCGTCTGCGGGGGCAACGCGCTGGCCCACCGGCTGGTCCTGGAACTCGTCGAGCACTACGAGGTTCCGGTGGTGGTACTGCTCCCGGACCGCACCCGCGACCACGCGCCGTGGATCGAGCAACTGCCCGGAGTGGCCGCCGTGGTCGAGTGCGCGGGCATCACCGAGGAGGCGCTGCGGGCCGTCCGGGTCGAGACCGCGCGCGGCCTCGCGCTGGTCGACGGCCACGACGAGGAGAACATCCATGCCGCGCTCGGCGCCCAGGGCTGCAACCCGGACATCCGCATCGTGCTCCGGATGTTCAACCAGCGCCTCGGCGAGAACATCCAGCACCTGCTGAAGAACGGCGCCGCGCTCTCCGGCTCCGCCACCGCCGCGCCCGCCTTCGCCGCCGCCGCGCTCTCACGCCCCAACTCCGTCCAGGTCGGCGACCGCTTCCTGCACATCGCCTACGACGGCGACATCGACTCCGGCCGGATCTGCGTGGTCGCCGACCAGATCGACCGACAGGACCTCAGCCGGATCCGCCTGCTGCCCGACCAGGACGGGGACTCGGCCGCGTTCGTCCGGCTGGCCAGGGAGTTCGGCGACGACGGGCCGATCCGTCCCGGTGGTGCCCGGAGACCGCCACCGGCCGCGGAGACCGGGGTGGAGGAGGGCGGGCCCGGGGAGCCGGAGGCGGCGGTCGGCGGGGTGGCGGCTCTGCAGGCGCTGCCCAGCGAGCCGCCGGTCCTGATCGGCTGGTGGCGCCGGCTGCGCTGGCGGCTGCTCGACACGCTGCGTTTCTTCACCAGTGCCCGGCTGCGGCTGGTCCTGATCACGGCACTGGCCGCCGTGCTGCTCGCCTTCGGCCTGCTCTGGTACCTCAACCGGGACTTCGGCTGGTCGCTCTACGTCTCGCTGCTCGACCTGGCCGGTGCCGCCCAGCCCGACCAGCCCGCCGAAGCGACCGCCGGGACCGGCACGGGCGGCGCCTGGCAGCGGGTCGCCCAAGTGGTGATCACCTTCTGCGGCATCACCTTCGCCCCGGTCGCCACCGCCATCATGGTCGAGGTGCTCGGCTCCGGCCGGCGCGGCCAGCCCCGCAACCCCGGCGCCGGTACCCGGGACCACGTCATCGTGTTCGGCCTGGGCAATGTCGGCACCCGGGTCGCCGCCCAACTGCACGGGCTGGGCGTGCCGGTGGTCTGCGTCGAACGCGACCCGCAGGCGCGCGGCATCGCCGCCGTCCGGGCGCTCGGCATCCCGGTGGTGGTCGGTGACGGCCCACTGGAGGAGCAGCTGCGCCGGGCCCGGCTGAAGCACGGCCGGGCCCTGGTCGCGGTCAGCGGCGACGACGCCACCAACCTGGAGGCGGCTCTGGAGGCGCGTCACGGCAAGCCCGGAATCCGGGTGGTGGTACGGCTGTTCAATGACGACTTCGCCCGGCACGTGTACGCCACGCTGGACAACGCGGCGTCCCGGTCGGTCTCCTACCTCGCCGCACCCGCCTTCGCCGCCGCCCTGATGGGGCGCGAAGTGCTCGGCACGCTCTCGGTGTTCCGGCATGTGCTGCTGATCGCCGAACTGCGGGCGGAGGAGGGCGGCGGCCTGGTCGGGATGAACCGGCACGACCTGGAGGACCCGGGCGGCGTCCGGGTGATCGCCGTCCGCCCGGCCGACAGCCCCGGGGCCTACCGGTGGAACTACGCCGACCGCACCCGGGGGCTGGTGCCCGGCGACCGGATCGTGGTCGCCGCCACCCGGAGCGGGCTCGCCCGCATCAACACGGCGCTGGTGGGGGAGGGCTGACGGGTGGGCGGGTCCGGCGGTAGCCGGTCCGGCGGCCAGCTGACGGGCGACAGGTTTCGGATAACAGATAACAGATGTTGAAATCTGTTATCTGTTATCTGTTATCTGTTATCCGTCATTCGTCGGCCGTCACCTGAAACCCGTCAGCGGTGGGTGAAGGACGGCGGCCGCTTCTCGGCGAAGGCGGCCATGCCCTCCTTCTGGTCGGCGGTGGCGAACGTGGCGTGGAACAGCCGCCGTTCGAACCGGACGCCCTCGGCGAGGGTGGTCTCGAAGGCGCGGTTGACGCTCTCCTTCATCATGATGCTGGCGGGGGTGGACATCGCCGCCACGGTCTCGGCGGTGGCCAGCGCCTCGGCCAGCAACTGGTCGGCCGGGACGATCCGGGAGACCAGACCGGCCCGCTCGGCCTCCTCGGCGCCCATCATCCGGCCGGTCAGGCAGAGTTCCATCGCCTTGGCCTTGCCGATCGCCCGGGTCAGCCGCTGCGAACCGCCGATGCCCGGGATGACGCCGAGCTTGATCTCAGGCTGCCCGAACTTCGCGGTGTCCGCCGCCAGCAGGATGTCGCAGAGCATCGCCAGCTCGCAGCCGCCGCCCAGCGCGAACCCGGCCACCGCGGCGACCACCGGCTTGCGCAGCTCGCCGAGGCGGTCCCACGGACCCAGCCAGTCGTCCAGGTAGACGCCGGGGAAGGTGTTCCCCTGCATCTCCTTGATGTCGGCGCCGGCCGCGAAGGCCTTCTCCGAGCCGGTGATCACCAGACAGCCGATCTCCGGGTCCCGGTCGAAGGCGGTGGCGGCCGTGACGACCTCGTTCATCAGCTGGGTGTTCAGCGCGTTGAGCGCCTTCGGCCGGTTGAGCGTGATCAGCCCGACCCGTCCCTTGCGCTCGACGAGGATCGTCTCGTAGGTCTCGGTCATCGCCATTGACTCCCATGTCGCTGCTCGGCACCACGTGGGTGCGCCCTGACCACCCAACGATCTACGACACGAGTCGCCTCGCGCCAGTCTTGCCATGCGAGACGGTCGTCACGGGTGCCGGGATCCGGCCGCGGCCCGCGCGGCCGGTCAGAACCGGACGTCGTACCGCCCGGCGGCCTGCTGGACGGCCTCCGGTTTGACCTCGCCCCGGCGGGCCAGCGCGGCGAGCGCGGCCACGGTGACCGACTCGGCGTCCACGCCGAAGTGGCGGCGGGCGGCGGCGCGGCTGTCGGAGAGGCCGAAGCCGTCGGTGCCGAGCGAGGTCCAGTCCTGCTCCACCCAGGGGCGGATCTGGTCCGGCACCGCACGCATCCAGTCGCTGACGGCCAGCACCGGTCCGGGCGCGCCCGCCAGGACCCGGGTCAGGTACGGGACGCGGGCGGTGCCGCCCGTCCCGGCGGCGGCCCCGGCCAGGTTGGCGGCGTCGCAGGCGAGCGCCTCGCGGCGCAGCTCCGTCCAGGACGGCGCCGACCAGACGTCCGCCGCCACCCCCCACTCCTCGCCGAGCAGGCGCTGCGCGGCGAGCGCCCAGTGCACGGCGGTGCCGGAGGCGAGCAGCTGGATCCGGGGCGCGTCCGGCCCCGGGCGGTCGGCCTCGCGGAAGCGGTAGAGGCCACGCAGGATGGCCTCGGTGACGCCCTCGCCCGTGGGCATCGGCGGCTGCGACCGGGTCTCGTTGTAGACGGTGAGGTAGTAGAAGACGTCCTCGCCGTCCGGCCCGTACATCCGGCGCAGGCCCTCGCGCACGATCACCGCGATCTCGTAGGCGAACGCAGGGTCGTAGGAGAGCGCGGCCGGGTTGGTGGAGGCGATCAACTGCGAGTGCCCGTCGGCGTGTTGCAGCCCTTCGCCGGTCATGGTGGTGCGCCCGGCGGTGGCGCCGACCAGGAAGCCCCGGCCCAACTGGTCGGCCAGCGCCCACATCTGGTCGGCGGTGCGCTGCCAGCCGAACATCGAGTAGAAGATGTAGAACGGGATCACCGCCTCGCCGTGGGTGGCGTACGCGGTGGCGGCGGCCGTCAGCGAGGCCATCGAACCGGCCTCGGTGATGCCCTCGTTGAGGATCTGGCCGGTCGCCGACTCCTTGTAGTGCAGTAGCTGGTCGCGGTCCACCGGGTCGTACGTCTGGCCCAGTGGCGAGTAGATGCCGGCGGTGGGGAAGAGCGACTCCATGCCGAAGGTCCGGGCCTCGTCGGGGACGATCGGCACCCAGCGGTGGCCGGTCGCACCGTCCCGCATCAGCTCCTTGACCAGGCGGACGAAGGCCATGGTGGTGGCGATCTCCTGACTGCCCGAGCCCTTGCGCAGCGCCTCGAACGGCCGGTCGGGCAGCTCGGGCAGCGGGGTGAAGCGCACCCGGCGGGCGGGCGCCGGCCCGCCGAGCGCGGCACGGCGTTCGCGGAGGTAACGGGCCTCGGGGGAGTCCGGTCCCGGGTGTGCGTACGGGACCAGACCCTCGCCCAGCACGCTGTCGGGGATGGGGAGTTCGAGCAGATCGCGCATGGCGCGGAACTCGCTGCCGGAGAGCTTCTTCATCTGGTGGTTGGCGTTGCGGGCCTCGAATCCCGGGCCGAGCGTCCAGCCCTTGACGGTCTGGACCAGCACGACGGTCGGTGCGCCCCGGTGTTCCAGCGCGGCCCGGTACGCCGCGTACACCTTGCGCGGCTCGTGGCCGGCCCGGGAGGTGGCGACGGTCTCCAGCAGGCGCGCGTCGTCCAGGGTGTCGGCGAGAGCGCGCAGCGCGGGGTCGCCCGGCCCGGTGAAGAGGTGGTCGCGCAGATAGCCGGCGTCCGAGGCGGCGTAGGTCTGGAACTGTCCGTCCGGCACCTCGCGCAGCCGGCGGACGAGCGCGCCGGTGGTGTCTCGTGCCAGCAGATGGTCCCAGGCTTCGCCCCAGAGCGATTTGACGACGTGCCAGCCGGCGGCCCGGAACTGCCGCTCCAGCTCCTGCACGATCTTGCCGTTGCCGCGTACCGGGCCGTCCAGCCGCTGGAGGTTGCAGTTGATCACGAAGGTGAGGTTGTCCAGCCCCTCGCGGGAGGCCAGCGCCAGGGCGGCGGTGGCCTCGGGCTCGTCCATCTCGCCGTCCCCGAGGAACGCCCAGACGTGCGATCGGGAGGTGTCCTTGATGCCGCGCGCGGTCAGGTACCGGTTGAACCGGGCCTGGTGGATCGCGGACAGCGGGCCGAGGCCCATCGAGACGGTCGGGAACTCCCAGAACCACGGCAGCCGGCGCGGGTGCGGATACGACGGCAGGCCGCCTCCGCCGGCCTCCTGCCGGAAGCGGTCCAACTGGGCCTCGTCGATGCGTCCTTCGAGAAACGCCCGGGCGTAGATCCCCGGCGAGGCGTGGCCCTGGAGGTAGAGCTGGTCGCCGGAGCCGTCGGTCTCCTTGCCGCGGAAGAAGTGCTGGAAGCCGACCTCGTAGAGCCAGGCGGCGGAGGCGTAGGTGGCCATGTGTCCACCCAGGCCGCCGCGCTGGTTGCCCCTGGTCACCATGGCGGCGGCGTTCCAGCGGTTCCAGGCGGTGATCCGCCGCTCCATCGCCTCGTCGCCGGGGAAGGCCGGTTCGGCGGCGGTCGGGATGGTGTTGACGTACGGGGTCTCCAGCAGCGGCGGCACGTCGAGGCGCCGTAGTTCGGCGTGCTCGACGAGGCGGCGCAGCAGGTGGGCGGCGCGATGCGGTCCGCCGAAGTCGCTGGCGGCGTCCAGCGAGGCGCGCCACTCCGCGACCTCCTCCGGGTCGTGGTCGGGAAGCTGGTCGAGCTGGGACACGGGTGGTTCCCCTTTGCCGGGTGTGCGTCGTTGCCGGGTATGCGTCTGGCGCCGATTCCAGGATGTGGAACGGCATTCCTCTCTACGGAAGGTAGGGAGTGCGGATGGGCGAGTCAACCGTTACTGGGCGGTAATGTGAGCGATGATCGATCATTTCTATACGAACTATTATGTCGGGAGGGGACGCGACGAGGCGGAGCCGGGACGTGTCCGGGACGGAGCCGCCCGAGACGCGGCCTACAGCGACCCGGCGTACTCCAGCACGTGCTCGGCCAGCAGCCGGCCGACCTCCCGGTCCTGCCGGCGGAAGGCCTCGATCAGCGGCCGGTGGTCCGCCGCGTTCTCGTGCAGTTCCGGCCGGACGCGGTGCAGTGACAGGACCGTCCACACCTCCACGCCCAGCCCCTCCCAGGTGCGCAGCAGCACCTCGTTCCCGGCGGCCGCCACGATCTCCCGGTGGAACGCCACCCCGTGCCGGGCCTGCCCGAGGGGGTCGCCCGCCGAGGCCGCCCGCTCCATCAGCTCCGCGTGCCGCTCCAGTGCGGCGGTGTCCCCGCCCAGCCGCTCCACGGCCAGCTCCGCCGCCAGCCGCTCCAGCACCGCCCGTACCTCGTACACCTCGCGCAGCTCGGCCGGGCTGATCTCGCGGACCCGCACGCCCCGGTTGGGCTCCGAGTCCAGCAGGCCCAGCGCCTGGAGCGCCCGCAGCGCCTCCCGCACCGGGGCCTGGCTGACGTTCAGCTCGGCCGCCAGCCGCCGCTCCACGATCCGGTCGCCCGGCTGCCACCGCCCGCTCATCAGCCCGTCCAGCAGCAGCCCGCGCACCTGCTCGCCGAGCGGCACCCGCGACAGCGGATCGCCGTCGTCCGGCAGCTGCTGGTGGACCGGGTGGCCGGGCGTCATGCGGGCTCCTGCGGGGAGGGGTGCGGGCGGCCAGCGTACCGGGGCGGGCCGGCGTACCGGGGCGGTCGGCATGCCGGGACGGTCGGGGCGCCGGGGCGACCGGCTCAGGCCAGGCCCAGCTCGTCGTCCTCGCGCGGGGCGAAGTGGCGGGCGACCTCCGCGTCCGTGACGGCGGACAGGTCCGCCGGGGACCAGTGCGGGTCGCGGTCCTTGTCGACGACCTGGGCGCGGATGCCCTCGACCAGGTCGTGGCCGGCCAGGGCCGCGCAGGAGATCCGGTACTCCTGGTCCAGCACCGCCTCCAGGGACGGCAGCGTACGGGCCCGGCGCAGGGCGGCGAGGGTGACCTTGACGGCCGTCGGCGAGTTGGCGAGCAGCTGCTCGGCGGCCTCCTTGGCCTCCGGGACGCCGGTGCCGAACAGCCGCTCGACGATCTCCTCGACGGTGTCGGCGGCGTAGCAGGCGTCGATCCACTCCCGCTGCGCCGCCAGCGCGGCCGGCGGCGCGGGTTCGGCGTGCGCGGCGACCGCGCCGGTGAGGTCGCGGGGGTCGGTGAGCCCGGCACGCTCGGTGAGGCCGGCGAGCTCGGCGAGCAGGGCCGGGACGTGCGCCGAGGGGACGAAGTGGTCCGCGAAGCCGCAGAGCAGTGCGTCGCCGGGGCCCATCGAGGCCGAGGTGAGTCCGAGGTGGGTGCCCAACTCGCCCGGGGCGCTCGCCAGCAGGCGGCTGCCGCCGACGTCCGGCACCAGGCCGATCCGGGTCTCGGGCATCGCCACGGTGGAGCGCTCGGTGACGATCCGCACCGCGCCGTGCGCGGAGAGGCCGACGCCGCCGCCCATGGTGATGCCGTCCATCACCGCGACGTACGGCTTCGGGTAGCGGGCGATCAGCGCGTTGAGCCGGTACTCGTCCCGGAAGAACGCCCGCGAACCGGCCCCGCCCGCCTTGGCGTCGTCGTGGATCGCGCGGATGTCCGCCCCCGCGCAGAGACCGCGCTCGCCCGCGCCGGTCAGCACCACGGCGCGTACGGTGTCGTCCGCCGCCCAGCCGTCCAGCGCCTCCCGGACGGCGGTGACCATGCCGTGGGTGAGCGAGTTGAGCGCCCTCGGCCGGTCGAGCACGATCCGCCCGGTCCCGCCGTCCCGGTAGACCTGCACCTCTGCGCTCATCGGGCCTGCTCCCGTTCGTCGTTGGTCGTTCGTGGTCGGCCGTCGTTCGTCCGAAGATCCTGCCGCCACCGTACTGGGCGAGGCGAGCGGGGGGGGGGGGGGGGGGGGGCGCGGGGGGGGGGGGGGCCCCCCCCCCCCCCCCCCCCCCCCCCCCCGCTCGCACAGTGGTTGCGCGTGCGGTGTCGGACCAGGCCCTACGGCACGACCCGGCCCGTCACCTCGCCGAAGCCGACGACGCTGCCGTCGGGGCCCGGGGCGGTGGCGGTGATGGCGACTTCGTCGCCGTTCTCCAGGAACGTGCGGGTGGTGCCGTCGGGGAGTTTGAGCGGCTCCTCGCCGTTCCAGGTCAGCTCGATCAGCGCGCCGCGGGTGTCCACCTCGGGGCCGCTGACGGTGCCGGAGGCGAAGAGGTCCCCGGTGCGCAGCGAGGCGCCGTTGGCCGTCATATGGGCGAGCTGCTGGGCGGCCGTCCAGTACATCGAGGCGAACGGCGGGCGGGAGACCGGGTGCCCGTTCAGCCGGATCTCCATCGCGAGGTCCAGGCCCCAGGGTTCGCCGTCCCGGTCGTCCAGGTAGGGGAGCGGGTCGACGTCCCGGGTGGGCGGGGTGACCCGGGCGTGCTCCAGGGCCTCCAGCGGGACGATCCACGGCGAGACCGAGGTCGCGAAGGACTTGCCGAGGAACGGGCCGAGCGGCACGTACTCCCAGCCCTGGATGTCCCGCGCGGACCAGTCGTTGACCAGGCAGACGCCGAACACGTGCTCGCGGAAGCCGTCCAGGGTGACGGGTGTACCGAGGGCGGACGGGGTGCCGACGACGAAGCCGACCTCGGCCTCGATGTCCAGCCGGCGGGTCGGGCCGAACGAGGGCGCCGCGTCGGCGGGCGCCTTGCGCTGCCCGTGCGGACGGACCACCGGAGTGCCGGAGACGACCACCGTGCCGGCCCGGCCGTGGTAACCGATCGGCAGGTGCTTCCAGTTGGGGGTGAGCGGGTCCGAGCCGGGGCGGAAGATCCGGCCCAGGTTGGTGGCGTGGTGCTCGGAGGCGTAGAAGTCGACGTAGTCGGCGACCTCGAACGGCAGGTGCAGCTCCACCTCGGCCAGCGGCAGCAGCAGCGGCGAGAGCGCGTCCCGGTACGACTCGTCGGTGAGCCATTCGGTCAGCTCGGCGCGCACCCGCGTCCAGACCGGGCGCCCGGCGCCCAGCAGCGGGTTGAGCGAGTCGGCGTCCAGCAGGACGGACGGCGCCCCGGCCGCGCGGGCGGCGGCCCCGGCGTCGAGGACGAACTCCCCGACGCGGACACCGATCCGTCGCCGGTCCGGCTGGTCGGCTGCGGTGAAGACGCCGTACGGCAGGTTGTGCACGCCGAACGGCGAGTCCTGCGCGCCGGCGAGCCAGCTGCGGGGGGTGGTCAACGCTCCTCCTGGGGCAGTGGACTGGGCGACAGCAGGCCGAGCCCGGCCAGGTCGTCCAGGGGTTCGGCGATGCTGCAGGTGCCGAACGCGGTGAACGAGTTCCTGATCACCGTAACCTGATGTCCGGTCAACTCGCCGACGGCCTTGGCCAGGGTCGCGCCGGAGCGCTCCGCCAGCACCTCGGCGGCGGCCGCCCGGTCGGTCTCCCGCGCGGCCAGCAGGACGTTCAGGAAGCCGTGGTGCTCGAAGCCGGTGACCGGGTCGGTGTGCCGCACGGCGTGGTGCAGCCCGGCGGTGCACTTGTACGGCAGCCCGCGCCGGGCGCAGCCGGTCAGGAAGCCGGCCAGCTCGTCCTCGTCCGGGAAGGCGCCGGCCACCAGCCCGCCGGTGCGGAACTTCGCCCGGTACGGGCTGTCCACGAGGATGTCCAGGGTCTCGTCCAGGCCGTCGCCGCGCAGGAGTTCGCGCGGCAGCTCGACGGCGGCCGGGACGTCCGGGGGCAGCAGCAGGTCGAGCGCGGCGACGGCCTCGCGGGCGTCGCGGGTGGCCAGTTCGACGCCCGCGACCTCGAAGGGCGCGGCGGCCGCGAGGGCCGGGCCGAGCTCGGCACTGCCCCCCGGCAGTACGAGCCCGACCCGCAGGGCGCCGCCGGATCCGGCGGTCGCCCCGGCCAACTCGCCCAGCCGGCCCGCTCCGCAGAGGAGCGGGCCGACCGCGTCGGCGTACCAGGCGGCACGGTACGCACGATGGGCGGGCACCGCCTCGGCGACCGGCAGGTTCCCCGGCGGGAACACCGCCGCGTCGTCGAAGAGGCCGCGGAACAGCTCGGGGACCGCGCTCATCGCCCGGGCCCCCGGCCCGACCAGGTCCAGGCGTAGTTGCCGTCCTCGCTCGCCCGGCCGCCCTCGCCCAGCTCCAGTGGCCGGAACGTGTCCACCATGACGGCGAGTTCGTCGAAGAACTCCACACCGATGCTGCGCTCGTAGGCGCCCGGCTGTGGGCCGTGGGTGTGGCCGCCGGGGTGCAGCGAGATCGAGCCCTGGCCGATGCCCGAGCCCTTGCGGGCCGCGTAGTCGCCGCCGCAGTAGAACATGACCTCGTCGCTGTCCACATTGGAGTGGTAGTACGGGACGGGGATGGAGAGCGGGTGGTAGTCCACCTTGCGGGGAACGAAGTTGCAGATCACGAACCCGTTGCCCTCGAACACCTGATGGGCCGGCGGCGGCTGGTGGATCCGTCCGGTGATCGGCTCGTAGTCGCGGATGTTGAAGGCGTAGGGGTAGAGGCAGCCGTCCCAGCCGACCACGTCGAACGGGTGGTGCGGGACGGTGTACCGGGTGCCCGCGACGCCGTTCGGGCCGCGGTGCTTGACCAGCACGTCGACGTCGCCGGCGGTGTCCGCCAGCAGCGGGCCGGCCGGGCCGCGCAGATCCCGCTCGCAGTACGGCGCGTGCTCCAGCAGCTGCCCGTATTTGGAGAGGTACCGCTTCACCGGGGTGATGTGGCTGTTCGCCTCGATGCAGTACGCGCGCAACGGCTCGTCGCCGGCCGGCACCCAGCGGTGCGTGGTGGCGCGGGGGATGACCACGTAGTCGCCCTGGCCCACCTCCAGCGCGCCGAAGACCGTCTCGACCGTGCCCGAGCCGGACTCCACGTACACGCACTCGTCGCCGAGACCGTTGCGGTACAGCTCGCTGGGGGCCCCGGCGGCGACGTACGAGATCCGCACGTCGCCGTTGCCGAGGACCAGCCGACGGCTGCCGACCACGTCCGCGGACTTCCACTCCTGGTCCGCGAACAGCTCGTGCAGCCTGAGGTGGCGGGGGAGCAGGGGGTGGTTGGGCACCGTGGACTGGTCCGGCAGCTCCCACGGCACGGCGTTCACGACGGCTGAGGGGATGCCCCGGTGGTAGAGCAGCGAGGAGTCCGAGGAGAACCCCTCCTCGCCCATCAACTCCTCGTAGTACAGCCCGCCTTCGGGTGTGCGGTGCTGGGTGTGACGCTTGGGCGGGATGCTGCCCAGCTGCCGGTAGTACGCCATCGTCCTGCTCCTCCTGGGCCGTTCGTCGGTTCCGCTCTGATCAGGGGTGTCGATCAGAGGTTGCCGCGGCGGTCCTGCTCGCGCTCCAGGGATTCGAAGAGCGCCTTGAAGTTGCCCTTCCCGAAGCCGAGCGAGCCATGCCGCTCGATGAACTCGAAGAACACGGTCGGCCGGTCGCCCTGGGGCTTGGTGAAGATCTGCAGCAGGTAGCCGTCCTCGTCCCGGTCGACCAGGATGCCGCGCTTCTTCAGCTCCTCGACCTCGACCCGGACCTTGCCGATCCGGGCACGGAGCTCCGGGTCGTCGTAGTACGAGTCGGGGGTGGAGAGGAACTCCACGCCGTTGGCCCGCAGGATGTCGACGGTGCTGAGGATGTCGTTGGTGGCGAGCGCCAGGTGCTGGCAGCCCGGGCCGCCGTAGAACTCCAGGTACTCGTCGATCTGCGACTTCTTCTTGGCGATGGCCGGCTCGTTGAGCGGGAACTTCACCCGGTGGTTGCCGCTCGCCACGACCTTGGACATCAGCGCCGAGTAGTCGGTGGCGATGTCGTCGCCGACGAACTCGGCCATGTTCACGAAGCCCATGACCCGGTTGTAGAACGCCACCCACTCGTCCATCTTGCCGAGTTCGACGTTGCCGACGGCGTGGTCCAGCGCCTGGAAGAACCGCTTCGGCTGCCCGGCGGGGCGGGTCACCCGGGTCTCGGCGGCCACGTAGCCCGGCAGGTACGGGCCGTGGTAGCGGGAGCGGTCGATCAGGGAGTGCCGGGTCTCGCCGTAGGTGGCGATCGCGGCGCGGCGCACGGTGCCGTGCTCGTCGGAGACGTCGTTCGGCTCCTCCAGCACGGTGGCGCCCTGGGCGCGGGCGTGCGCGATGCACTTGTCGACGTCCGGCACCTCCAGCGCCAGGTCGACGATGCCGTCGCCGTGCCGGCGGTGGTGGTCCAGCAGTGGGCTGTCCGGGGCGACACCGCCCTTGATCACGAACCGGCAGGAGCCGGAGCGCAGCACGAAGGACTTGCGGTCGCGGCGGCCGTTCTCGGGGCCGGAGTAGGCCACCAGCTCCATGCCGAACACGGCCTGGTAGAAGTGGGCCGTCTGGGTCGCGTTGCCCACCACGAAGACGACGGCGTCCTGGGCGATGACCGGGAACGGGTCCGTGGCGGGGTCGTGCTCGACGAGGCCGACGAGGCGGCGCAGCTGCTCGGCGTCGAGACCGGCCTCGCGTTCCTCAGGGGTCAGCTCAAGGGTGTGGGACTGCGGGGTCATCGGTCGTTCCTCCACATCGAGGCCTCGGCTCTGAGGCATCCGCTTGAGGCGGCCGCGCCGCAGGGGTGGCGGTGCGGCTGAGCGGAGAGCTTGCTCCTGTCTGGGGCGTTGGGCAACAGGTCGGGATTTCACTGTTCAATGTGTACAACGTGATCAGAGAATCCAAGGTCCGGCTGCACAAAGTGCACTGCCGTTCGGGGTGGTTTCACGAGGTCTGCATAACCGGGCCGGAGGGGGCGGGACCGTCAGGGGTGGTGGGGTGGGCGGGGTCGGTGGGGCCCGCAGGGTCGCCGGGGGAGGCGAGCGGGTCGGGGAGGCGGCGCAGGAACCAGTCCCGGGCCAGCTCGGCGACCCGGTCCAGGGTGCCCGGCTCCTCGAACAGGTGGCCGGCGTGCGGCACCAGCACCAGTTCACTCTCGCAGCGCAGCCGTGCCCGCGCCTGCCGGTTCAGGTCGATCACCGCGCCGTCCCGGGCGCCGACGATCAGCAGGGTCGGCGCGGTGGTACGGGCGAGGTCCGCGGTCGCGGCGAGATCCGGTCGCCCGCCCCGGGAGACCACGGCCCGCACGCGGTCGCCCAGCCGGGCCGCCGCCCAGAGCGCGGCGGCGGCGCCGGTGCTGGCGCCGAACAGGCCGAGCGGGAGACCGAGGGTCGCCTGCTGCCGGGGGATCCGCAGGGCCACGGCGGTCAGCCGGGCGCCCAGCAGCTCCACGTCGAACACGTTCCGACGGTCCGGCTCCTCGTCCTCGGTGAGCAGGTCGAACAGCAGCGTGGCCAGGCCCGCCCGGTTGAGGAAGGCGGCCACCTGGCGGTTGCGCGGGCTGTGCCGGCCGCTGCCGCTGCCGTGCGCGAACACCACGACGCCGCTCGCGGCGGCCGGTACGGTCAGCCGGCCCGCCAGCTCGACGCCGTCGGCCGCCAGGGTCAGCTCGCGGTCCACCGCGGCGGTGGCGGGCGGGGGCGCGGCCCTGGCCTCGGCGAGGTGGCGCAGCACCTCGGCGTCCTCGGTCTGCGTGAAGTCGCCGTAGAACTCGCCGATCGCGAAGAACGGGGACGGCGTGCCCACGCAGATCAGTTCGTCGGCGGCCCCGGCGAGCCGGTCCGTCCAGTCCTCGGGTGCCACCGGGACGGCCAGGACCACCCGGGCCGCCCCCCTGGCCCGGACGATCAGGCAGGCCGCCCGGGCGGTGGAGCCGGTGGCGATGCCGTCGTCGACCACGACCACGGTGCGCCCGTGCAGGTCGGCGGGCGGCCGGTCGCCCCGGTAGCGGCGGGCCCGGCGCTCCAGCTCGGCGCGCTCCCGCTCCTCGACCCGGGTCAGCTGCGCGGAGGTGACGCCGGCGAGTCGCAGCACCTGTTCGTTGAGCACCCGGACGCCGTCCTCGCCGATCGCGCCCATGCCCAGCTCGGGCTGGGACGGCACACCGAGCTTGCGGATCACGCAGATGTCGAGCGGGGCGCCCAGGGACGCCGCCACCTCGGCGGCCACGGGCACCCCGCCGCGCGGCAGGGCCACCACGACGGTGTCGGGGCCGCGCAGATGGCTCAGGTGGGCGGCCAGCCGGCGGCCCGCGTCGGTGCGGTCGGTGAAGTGGGTACCGGTGACGTGCATGGCGCGGCCTCCGAGTTCCACCGTACGTCGGCGGGCGGGGCACGTGGGTGGTGGAGGGCGCGGGCGGGGAGGGGGTAACAGCGAACGGGACTCGCCCTGCTGATCACCCTCCCCCTGAAGCGGGGCCGCCGCCCGGCCGAGGGCGCCCGGCGACGCCCTCGGGCGAGGGGCGCGATGCCGCCGGACGAGGGCCGGCTGCGACGGGGGTCAGCTGCGCCCGGGCAGGAGTTCGGTGAGCAGGCCGCGGATGCGCCGGTCGATCTCGTCCCGGATCGGCCGGACCGCGTCGGTGCCCTGCCCGGCCGGATCGTCCAGCGTCCAGTCGAGGTACCTCTTGCCGGGGAAGACGGGGCAGGTGTCGCCGCAGCCCATGGTGATCACCACGTCGGACGCCTGGACGGCTTCCACGGTCAGTACCTTCGGTGTCTCGGCGGAGACGTCGACGCCGACCTCGGCCATCGCCGCGACCACGGCCGGATTCACGGTGGCGGCCGGGGCGGACCCGGCGGAGCGGACCTCGACGCGGTCGCCCGCGCGGTGGGTGAGGAACGCGGCGGCCATCTGTGAGCGGCCGGCGTTGTGGACGCAGACGAACAGGACGGACGGCCTTGACTCAGACACGGGCGGAACCTTCCGGAGTGACGGCCGTTCCGGCCGTCGTGAGGGCGGGCCGGGGAAAGAAGCGGCGGGTGGCCAGGGCGACCTGGACCAGCCCGATCAGCACGGGTACCTCGATGAGGGGCCCGACGACTCCGGCGAGGGCCTGGCCCGAGGTGGCACCGAAGGTGGCGATGGCGACGGCGATGGCCAGCTCGAAGTTGTTGCCCGCGGCGGTGAACGCGAGCGTCGTGGCCTTCGGACAGCCGAGTCCGACCGCGCGGCCGACGGCCATGGACCCGGCCCGCATCACGGCGAAGTACACCAGCAACGGCAGCGCGATCCGGGCGACGTCGAGCGGCTTCGAGGTGATGGCGTCGCCCTGGAGGGCGAAGAGCACGACGATCGTGAACAGCAGCCCGTACAGGGCGAACGGTCCCAGCCGCGGGATCAGCCTGGACTCGTACCAGGCGCGGCCCTTGGCCTGCTCGCCGATCCGGCGGGTGAGGAACCCGGCCAGCAGGGGGATGCCGAGGAAGATCAGGACGCTCCGGGCGATGTCCCAGGTGGAGACGGTCAGCGCGGTCTGTTCCAGGCCGAGCAGGCCCGGGAGCACCGAGAGGTAGAACCAGCCGAGCAGGCTGAACGCGAGCACCTGGAACACGGAGTTCAGGGCGACCAGGACGGCCGCGGCTTCCCGGTGGCCGCAGGCCAGGTCGTTCCAGATGACGACCATGGCGATGCAGCGGGCGAGGCCCACGATGACGAGTCCGGTGCGGTACTCGGGCAGGTCGGGCAGGAAGATCCAGGCGAGCGCGAACATCAGGGCCGGGCCGACGACCCAGTTCAGGACCAGGGACGGGATCAGCAGGCGGCGGTCACGGGTGACGGTGTCCAGGCGGTCGTAGCGGACCTTCGCGAGAACCGGGTACATCATCACCAGCAGGCCGAGCGCGATCGGCAGTGAGACACCGGTGACCGTGACCTTCGCCAGCGCGTCACCCAGGCCGGGGGTGAGGCGCCCGAGGCCCAGGCCGGCCGCCATCGCGACGAGGATCCATACGGCGAGGAAGCGGTCCAGGAAGGACAGCCGTCCGGCGACCCGCCCCGCGGTGGCGGCTTCGGTGCTCATGACGCGGGCCCGGCGGGCTCGGCAGGTTCAGCGGGCTCGGGCAGCGGCTGCTCTGCGGGACGGGTGAGGATCGCGGCGAGGCGGTCGGTCATCTGCGGCAGCAGCCGGTAGTACACCCAGGTCCCGCGCCGCTCGGAGTCGATGAGTCCGGCCTGCTTCAGCAGTTTGAGGTGGTGGGAGATCGTCGGCTGGGACAGGTCGAAGGCCGGGGTGAGGTCGCAGACGCAGACTTCCCCGCCCGCACGGGAGGCGATCATCGACAGCAGCCGCAGACGGACCGGGTCGCCCAGGGCCTTGAACACCTTCGCCAGTCCGTCGGCCTGGTCCTCGTCCAGGGGCGCGGTCAACAGGCCCGGGCAGCATCCGTCGATGTCCTGGCCGAGCACCACGAGCTCTTGTTTCGACATACTTCTATGTTGACGTTTTTCGATCCAGGGCGCAAGGCTGCATCGACAGGCGTCAATTCAGGGTGTTCGGGGGGTGTCATGTCCCGTGTCCGGCTGGCGTTCGACGTCGCCGATGCCGCACCGGCCGCCGGCCCGGTTCGGGCCCCGGTCCGCGCTCGACGGCCGAGCGCGCCGACGAGTCGGGCGGCGGCTTCGCCGCGCTCGGCCATGACGGCGGCGCCCTCGTCCGAGCGGTACCGCCCAGGACACCGGTCGTGCCCGAAGCGGGCGGTCCGACCACCGGCGGTGTCGGACGGCCGTCCCGGACCCCTTGACGGAACCGGGGCTTGGCCCAATCATCATGGTCGCGTCAACTTCGCGGCCATGTCTCGCACTTCACCGGATCCTGAACCGGATCCCGACCCCGATCCGCTCACCGGACCCGCTCCTCGGATCCGCTCGTCGGATCCCCGACCCGAGACCGACCCGGCCCGGGCCGGTCTCCGCCTGCGAGGCGCCGCGCTTCCGTTCTGCCCCACCAGAATCTGGAGCCTCCATTGACCGAGCGCGCCTCGCGGCGATCCCGCCTGCGCCTGTCCGCCCTGTCGACCGGGGCGGTCGTCACACTCGCCGCCGCCCTCTTCGCCCCCGCCGCCATCGCGACCCCCGCGACCCCCGCGGCTCCCGTGACTCTGGCGGCCCCGGGCCCCGGGGCCGCCACCGCCGCCCCCGACATCCCGGTGGCCAACGTCAAGGCCCACCTCGCCCAGCTGCAGTCGATAGCCAACGCCAACGGCGGCAACCGCGCCCACGGCCGGTCCGGCTACAAGGCCTCGATCGACTACGTCAAGGGCAAGCTGGACGCGGCGGGCTTCACCACCACGCTGCAGACCTTCAGTTACAGCGGATCGACCGGCTACAACCTGGTCGCCGACTGGCCGGGCGGCGACACCTCGCACGTCGTGATGGCCGGTGCCCACCTGGACTCGGTCACCGCCGGTCCGGGCATCAACGACAACGGCTCCGGCTCGGCCGGCATCCTGGAGACCGCGCTGGCCGTCTCCCGGGCCGGGCTCAAGCCCGCCAAGCACCTGCGCTTCGGCTGGTGGGGTGCGGAGGAGTACGGCATGGTCGGCTCCCGGAACTACGTCAACAGCCTTCCCGCCAGTGAACGTTCGAAGATCGACAGCTATCTGAACTTCGACATGATCGGCTCGCCCAACCCGGGCTACTTCACCTACCGCTACGACGCCTCGCTGGACGCGCTGTTCCGCGACTACTTCGCGGGCCTCGGCATCAGCACCGAGCAGGACTTCGAGGGCGACGGCCGCTCCGACCACGCCCCGTTCCAGAACGCGGGCATCCGCGTCGGCGGCCTGTTCAGCGGTGCCGACTACACCAAGACCAGTGCTCAGGCGGCGAAGTGGGGCGGTACGGCGGGTCAGCCGTTCGACCGCTGCTACCACTCCTCCTGCGACACCAGCGCCAACGTCAACGACACCGCGCTGGACCGGATGAGCGACGCCATCGCGTACGCGGTCTGGACGCTCGCGGCCGGCGACACCACAACGCCGCCCACCGGCACCGTCTTCGAGAACACCACCGACGTGCAGATCCCGGACAACGGCCCGGCGGTGACCTCCGCCGTCACCGTGACCGGCCGGACCGGCAACGCGCCGGCCGCCCTCCAGGTCGGTGTCGACATCAAGCACACCTGGCGCGGCGACGTGGTGATCGACCTGGTCGCGCCGAACGGCACCACCTTCCGGCTGAAGAACTCCAGCGGCAGCGATTCCGTGCCGAACGTGCAGACCACCTACACGGTGAACGCCTCGGCGGTGCCCGCCAACGGCACCTGGAAGCTCAAGGTCCAGGACGTGGGCCCGCAGGACACCGGCTACATCGACAGCTGGAAGCTCACCTTCTGAAACCTGAAAGCTGAAACGGGCCTTGACGGAAGGGGGTGCCGGCCGCCGCCGGCACCCCCGCCCGCCCTACGGCCGCATCTCGTAGACGTCGGTCGACTCCCTTCGCACATACGGGAAGCCGGTGACGCGCTTGCCGTACGGCGCCCGGTCGTGGGCGTGCGTGACGACCTCGTGCATCGCGTGCTCGCCGATGCCGATGGGAGCCGCGCAGGGGTTGAACTCGCCGACGTCGACGGTGTTGAGTGCGGCGTCGAAGGCGGCCCGGCCGGTGTGCGGCACGTTCTCGGCGCGCACCGGGTAGTCCTCCAGGCGGAACTCGCTGACATGGGAGCCGGATCGGTCGAGTGGATGTCGGCGCCGTGGCGGCGTTCGGAGAGTCCGAACGTCACCACGTGCCCCTCGGACGGTAGTTGGGCGGCGCGTGTCCAGGCCGGGCGGGGCTCAGACGGAGCGGTCAGGGGTGGAGCGGCCACCGGCGGCGAGACGGTGCAGGGTGGCGAGCACGTCGTCCAGCCAGGCGAGGGTCATCCGCTCGTACTCGATGCCGCCGCGGAGCACCACGTGCTGCAACTGCTGCCGGTCGTCGAGGGCGCCCGGCTCGGGGAAGTCGCGCTGCTCGCCGTGCAGGTAGCGGGCGAGCAGGGCGGCGTGGCCCGCGCGGTGCCGCTCGACCTCGGAGATCAGTGCGGCCGGGTCGTCGAAGGCCGCCGCGCGGATCTTGACCGCGAGTTCGTGCCGGACGGTCTCCGCCTCGACCGGCTCCCGGAGCCAGTCGGCCAGCGCCGTCCGGCCGGGAGCGGCCGCCGAGTACACCTTCTTGTCCGGCCGGCCGTCCTGGGCGACCTCCTCGGCCGAGATCCAGCCGTCCGCCTCCATCCGCCGCAGCACCCGGTAGATCTGCTGGTGGGTGGCGGTCCAGAAGCGGCCGATGGAACGGTCGAAGCGCCGGGCCAGTTCGTAGCCCGAGCCCGGCTGCTCCAGTAGTGAGACGAGGATCGCGTGCTCCAGTGCCATGGCCGGCATCCTGCTGTGCAATTAGTTGCATAGGCAATGGTGGCCGGGCGCGGTGAGACGCAGGTCACCGGCGTGATGCGAGGGTTGTCGATCATTTCGGGCGAGCAGGTGCAAAACGTTAGATAAGCGCCAGAATGGGTACGGGGCAAGCGATTCCATGTTCGGACCTAGGAGGTGGTATCGGTGTCTACCCAGATTCCGATGGGCATGGAGCATCACCCGGACATCGTCGAACTGCGGGAACACTACGAGCGGGTCACGTCGACCCCGCGCGCCCAGGGTGTCGAGGCCCTGGCCGTGCTGGCCGGTCTCTTCCTGGCGGCCTCGCCATGGATTGTCGGCTTCACCGCGTTCAACACGCTGACCGTCACCTGCCTGATCGTCGGCCTGGCCTACTGCGTGCTGATGGCCGGGTACGGATCGGCCTACGAGCGGACCCACGCCCGGGCGTGGGCGGCAACGGCGCTCGGCCTCTGGACCATGATCTCCCCCTGGGTGATCTCCGGTTCGGTCGCCCGAGGGAAGAACATCGTCGTCTGCCTGATCGTCGGCGCCGTGATGTTCCTGCTGGGTCTCGCGGCGATCTCGATGGCCACCATGACGGCCAACGGGGCGTCGATGCGGCGTGGCCGGGCCGGCCGGGCCAAGAGCTGAGGCCGGCGAGCGAGTGAAGGGCTGACATCCCCGAACAGCTCGGAGCCCGGGGCGCGGAGCGGCGAGGCCGCCCTCCGCGCCCCGGTGCGCGTCCCGAAGCCGCCTCCTGGGGCCGCCTCCTACGGCCGGGTCATCCGCAGCACGTCCAGCGCCTCGTCCAGCTGCTCCAGGGTGAGCCTGCCCTGCTCGATGTAGCCGCGCTCCAGCACCACCTGACGGATCGTCCTGCGTTCGGCGAGCGCCTGCTTGGCGACCTTCGCCGCCTCCTCGTAGCCGATGTACCGGTTCAGCGGGGTGACCACCGAGGGTGAGGACTCGGCGTACTCGCGGGCCCGTTCGGTGTTGGCGGTGATGCCGTCCACCGTCCGGTCGGCCAGCAGCCGGGCGCTGTTGGCCAGCAGCCGGACCGACTCCAGCACATTGCGGGCGATCACCGGGAGCATCACGTTGAGTTCGAAGTTCCCGCTCGCACCGGCCACCGTGACGGTGGTGTCATTGCCGATCACCTGCGCCGCGACCATCAGCACCACCTCGGGCAGCACCGGGTTCACCTTGCCGGGCATGATCGACGAACCGGGCTGGAGGTCCGGCAGGTTGATCTCGCCGAGGCCGGTGCGCGGTCCGGAGCCCATCCACCGCAGATCGTTCGCGATCTTCGTGAACCCGACCGCGACGGTGCGGAGTTGGCCGCTCAGCTCGACCAGGCCGTCCCGCGCGCCCTGCGCCTCGAAGTGGTCGCGGGCCTCGGTCAGCGGCAGACCGGTGGCGCGGGCCACCTCCTCGATCACGGCCGCGGCGAACCCGGGCGGGGTGTTGATCCCGGTGCCCACCGCCGTGCCGCCGAGCGGCAGTTCGGCGACCCGGGGGAGGGTCGCCAGCAGCCGCTCGCGCCCGTGCCGGACCTGCGCCGCGTACCCGCCGAACTCCTGGCCGAGGGTGACGGGCGTGGCGTCCATCAGGTGCGTCCGGCCGGCCTTGACCACCTGGGCGAACTCCGCCGCCTTGCGCTCCAGCGCCTCCGCGAGGTGCTCCAGCGTCGGCACCAGGTCGTGCGTGACGGCGGCGGTGGCCGCGATGTGGATCGACGACGGGAACACGTCGTTGGAGGACTGGCTCGCGTTGACCTGGTCGTTCGGGTGGACGGGGCGGCCCAGGCGCTCGCCGGCCAGGGTGGCGATCACCTCGTTGGCGTTCATGTTGGACGACGTCCCCGAGCCGGTCTGGAAGACGTCGACCGGGAACTCGGCGTCCCAGCGGCCCTGGGCGACCTCCTCGGCGGCGGCCGCGACCGCCTCCGCCGTCTCCTCGTCCAGCACCCCGAGCCGGGCGTTGACCCGGGCCGCGGCGGCCTTGATCCGGGCCAGCGCCGCGATGTGCGCCCGCTCCAGACGCTGGCCCGACACCGGGAAGTTCTCCACCGCCCGCTGTGTCTGCGCCTGCCACTTGGCGGCGGCCGGTACCCGTACCTCGCCCATCGAGTCGTGCTCGGTCCGGTACTCCTGCTCGTCACCCATCACGCGCTGCACCTCCTGATCGGCCACTGAACGGCTTCCGATCACGACAGCCGCGCGCGGGCCCCGGGTATTTCCGGACGTCCGCCCCGGACGCCCGCCCCCGCGTTCCGCCCCTGGGCCGGTCCTACCGCAGCTCGGTACGGACGACCTCGCCCGGCTCGGCACCCGCCTGGACGACCAGCGCGCCGCCCGGGGCCCAGACACCCGAACCGCCGGAGGTCCGCGGGTACGTGCCGCTGGCCCCCGCCGTGGTGGCCAGCACGCCCCACACCCCGTGGGCGGCGGCCCGGTCGCGCAGCTGGCTCTCCCGGCGCGCCACCGCCTCGGGCGCGTCGCCGTACAGCGTGGAGGCCACATAGGCGTCGATGCCCAGCGCGGCGGTCCGCTCGGCGTGCGGGGGTTCCGCGGCGTCGGCGCAGATCGCCAGCCCGAGCCGCCAGCCGTCCAGCTCCAGGACGACGGGCCTCCCGCCGCAGGAGAACCGGTCGGCCTCGGACCCGTGGAGGTACATCTTCCGGTAGACGACGGCGGCGCCCGCGCCGGTGACGGCCAGGGTGCCGATGTACTCGCGGCCGTCGGCATCGGCCACGGGCGCGCCGACCAGTGCGGTGGCACCGGTCCCGGCGCAGGCCGCGACCAGCGGCGCCAGCCGGGCGTCGTCCGGGCCGACGGCGGGCGCGGCCAGGTCGTAGCCGGTCAGCGACAGCTCCGGGAAGACCACCAGCCGTGTCCCGGCCTCCCGTACGGCGGCGGCGTGCCGTTCGGCGTTCACGGCCACGGTGTCCGGCCGGGCGGCCTCGGCGGCGGTGGGCTGGACGACGGCGACGGTCAGGGGAGCGGGCACGACGGGGCCTCCGGAGCGATCGGGCAGGGCGGGCGATCAAGGCCAACCTAGGCGGCGCCCTCAGCCACGGACAACCCCGGTGGACGGCGTTGCCGGACCGCCCTACTCCGCGGCCCGCGTCCGCCGCCGCCCCCAAATGTGCACCCGATCGGGTGATGGTGGCAGCCGTTCCGGTCATACCGGCGAACACCGATTCGTACGCTCCTGCGAAGACCGGCGTACGCCGGCACGCCAGGGGCCGGGCGATCACCATGCAGGGGGCGGACACGATGACCACAGCACGACGGCCGGAGCACCAGGTCGGTCAGCACCAGGCCGCACAACACCAGGCCGCACAACACCGGACCGAGCGGGACCGGACCGACCAGGACCACCGGGCGGGCCTGAGCCGGCGGCAGCTTCTCGGCGCCTCCGCGGCGCTCGGCGGAGCGGCGTGGCTGCTGCGCGGCACCGTCGGACCGGACGATGCCGAGGCGAGCACGCCTGTCCCATCCGGTCTGCCCGCCGGCACCGAGCTCTACCAGCGGGTCTACCAGAACTGGTCCGGCGAGATCCGAACCGACCAGCTCTGGACCTGCGCCCCGCGCACCCCCGAGGAGGTCCCCGCCCTCGCCGACTGGGCGCACGCCAACGGCTGGCGGCTGCGGGCCCAGGGCCGCCGGCACGGCTGGTCCCCGCTCACCGTGGCCGCCGGCACCCCCGAGGCCGCCCGCGTCCTGCTGCTGGACACCGGCCGCCACCTCACGGCGATCGCCGCCGACTCCCCGGGCACCGTCCGGGTCCAGACCGGCGCCACCATGGAGGACCTGCTCGCCCACCTGGCCACCCGCGGCCTCGGCCTCACCGCCGTGCCCGCCCCCGGCGAGCTGACCGTCGGGGGCGTTCTCGCCGTCGGCGGCCACGGCACCGCCGTCCCCGCGGCCGGCGAGACCCGCCCCGACGGCCACGGCTACGGCTCGCTCAGCAACCAGGTCACCCGGCTCACCGCCGTCGTCCACGACCCGGCCACCGGCCGCTACACCCTGCGCACCTTCGACCGGGCCGAGGCCGACAGCGCCGCCTTCCTGGTCCACCTCGGCCGGGCCTTCGTCACCGAGGTCGTGCTCCGCGCCGGCGCCGACCGGCCGCTGCGCTGCGTCAGCCGGCTGGACATCCCGGCGAGCGAACTCTTCGCCCGCCCGGGCGCCGCCGGCCGCCCCCGTACCTTCGCCGACTTCGTCGAGCGGGACGGGCGTGCCGAGGCGATCTGGTTCGCCTACACCGACTACCCCTGGCTGAAGACCTGGAGCGTCACCCCGAACCGCCCGTTCGCCGCGCGCACCGTCGCCGAGCCCTACAACTACCCCTTCTCGGACAGCATTCCGGAGCCGGTCGCCCGGCTGGCCGGCGAACTCGTCGCCGGTACCTGGGGATCGGCCCCGCTCTTCGGTCAACTCCAGTACCTCATCGCCAAGGTGGCCCTCACCGGCGACATCACCGACGTCCTGCTCTCCGGCGGACTGCTCCGTGACCTGCTCAGCGGGGAACTCCTCACCCACCTGCTCGCCGACGGCCTGCGTTCCGACCTCTGGGGCCCCTCGCGCACCCTGCTGCAGTACGTCCGCCCGACCACCCTGCGGGTCACCGCCAACGGCTACGCCGTCCTCGCCCGGCGCGCCGACCTCCAGTGGGTCGTCAGCGAATTCACCGCCCACTACCGGCAGTTGCTCGCCGAATACCAGGCGCGTGGGGAGTTCCCGGTGAACGGCGCGGTGGAGATCCGGGTCACCGGGCTGGACGACCCGGCCTGGTGCGGTGTGCCCGGCGCCCGGCCGCCGCTGCTCTCCGCGCTGCGCCCGCGCCCCGACCGCCCCGAGTGGGACACCGCCGTCTGGCTCGACGTGCTCAGCCTCCCCGGCACCCCCGGGCTGCACCGCTTCTGCCGCGACCTGGAGCAGTACCTGTTGCGCACCTTCGACGGCACCCGGGCCGGCCTGCGCGTCGAGTGGTCCAAGGGCTGGGCCTACACCGCCGACGCGGCCTGGGCCGACCCGGACGTGCTCGGCCGGGTCATCCCCGCCGGCCACCGCGAGGGCGGCGGGCCCGGCTGGGACGAGGCGGTCGCCGTGCTGGACCGCCACGACCCGTACCGGGTGTTCGGCAACGCCTTCCTGGACGGCCTGCTGAGCGGCTGAGCGGCTGAGCAACTGAGCAACTGAGCGGCGGGTCGGCGGACCGGGCCGACCCGCCGACCGCCCCGGCCGGCCGGCGGCCCGCTCAGACGTGCTCCATCACGATCACCGCCAGGGTGCCCGGCTCCAGGGCGCGGAACACGTGCGCGGCGTCGCCCGGGTAGCTGACGTAGTCGCCCGGGCCCAGCTCCACCGGGGCGTCCGACGGCCCGGCCAGCGCCCGCCCCGCGCCGAGCAGCACATGCTCCACCGTGCCGGGCATGTGCGGGTCGGAGGCCCGGGTCTCGCCCGGCTGCGCCTCGATCCGGTAGATGTCGCGTCGGGCGTTCGGCGGGCAGGAGGCCAGCAGCGTGGCCGCGTAGTCGGCCCGCTCCGAGTGGGTGACCGGCCCCTCGCCGGCCCGGATCACCCGGACCACCGGTCGCGGTGGGTCGACCAGTCGGCTGAACGGCACGTCCAGCGCGACACCGAGCGCCCAGAGCGTCTCCACGCTGGGGTTGCCCACGCCCGACTCCAGTTGGGAGAGCGTGGACTTGGCTATCCCGGCGCGCCGGGCCAGCTCGGCCATCGACAGGCCGCCGCGCTCGCGCTCGCGCCGGATCGACGCCGCGATCAGCCCGATCAGATCCGATCCCGAGCCGGCGGGGGAGGTGTTGCCGCTGCTGCCCGCGCTCATGCGTTCGCTCCACAGGTCCAGGCGTTCGTCTTGACGAACGACGGTCATGGGGTTCACTCTACTGGACATGCGTTCGATGATCCGAACACTGGAGCGTGCCACGCTCCGTGACATCGCTCTGGTCTGCCTCGCCGACGCGCTCGTCGGCGCCTCCTTCGGCGCGATCAGCGTCTCCGGCGGCCTGCCTCTCTGGGTGCCGGTCGCCATGTCCCTGCTCGTCTTCGCCGGCGGCGCCCAGTTCGCGGCCGTCGGCGTGGTCCTCTCGGGCGGCGGCGCGCTGGCCGCCGTCGCGACCGGCCTGGTGCTCAACGCGCGCCTGCTGCCGTTCGGCTTCACCGTCGCCGACGTGTTCGACGGCCCCCGGTGGCGGCGGCTGGTCGGCGCGCAGGTGATGACCGACGAGTCGGTCGCCTTCGCCCTGCTCCAGCCCGACCGTCGCCGACGGCGGGCCGCGTTCTGGCTCTGCGGGCTCGCGCTGTTCGCGGTCTGGAACGTCGCCGTCGTGCTCGGCGCGGCGGCCGGTGGCCTGATCGGCGACACCGACGCGCTCGGACTCGACGCCGCCTTCCCGGCCGTCCTGCTCGCCCTCGTCCTGCCCTCGCTCGCCGACCGCCGCACCCGCGCCGCCGCCCTGTTCGGTGCCGTCCTGGCCGTCGCCGCCACGCCGTTCCTGCCGGCCGGTCTGCCCGTGCTGCTCTCCCTCCTCGGGCTGCTGCTCGCCGGACGGCCCAAGGCGCCGAGCGCGGACCTGGCGGCGGGTCCGGCCGGGGACGCGGCTGTGGCCGCGGACGCCGTGTCGGCCGTGGACGCCGAGCCGGTCGCGGACACCCGCCCGGACCCGGACCGACGGCCCGCCAGGGACCCGCTCGTCCGAAACCGGCCCGAACCCCTGACCGAGGAGGTCCGCTGATGTCCCTGCTCGCCATCCTCCTGCTGGCCGCCGGCACCTACGCCTTCCGCGTCGCCGGGCCCACGCTCGGCCACCGGCTCACCATCTCCGACCGGCTGCGCCACCTGCTCGCCGTCGCCGCCGCCGTCCTGCTGGTCGCCCTGGTCGCGACCGGCGCGCTCACCCAGGGCCACGGCTTCGCCGGCTGGGCCCGCCCGGCCGGCGTCCTGGTCGCCGGGGTGCTGGCGCTGCGCCGCGCGCCCTTCCCCGTCGTCGTGGTCGCGGGCGCGGCGACGACGGCGCTGCTCCGGCTCTGCGGGGTCGCCTGACGGAGTCCCGGGCCCGTCGCCGAGCCGCCTCGAAGGCGGCGCACTCGCGTCTTCCCGGCTACCCTGCCGGAGTGTCTGATCGAGAAGGCTATCGCCGTCGCTCTGCCCGTGTGGTGCTGGTCGACGAGGCGGACCGGGTGCTACTGCTGAAGTTCCATGTCGATCCGGACGACCCCGAGGGTGGCCACGGCTGGTGCACCCCTGGCGGGGGCGTGGAGGGCGACGAGAGCCTGGCCGAGGCGGCGGCCCGGGAACTGCGTGAGGAGACGGGGCTGTCCGTCGACGCGGAGGCTCTCGGGCCAAAGGTCGCGGAGACGTCCGGGTATGCGGACCTCGGGTGGGCCGAGGGCGTTTTCCAGGACGACTTCTTTCACTGTCGGGTCACGGCCCACCAGGTCGATGTCGGTGGGCAGGAAGCGCATGAGCGCAAACACCATGCGGGGTACCGCTGGTGGACACTGAATGAGCTCGCTGCCGGCAGCGACACCATCTACCCCCTCGGTCTCGTCGAGCTGGCCGCTGAGCTCGTCGCCGGGCGTATTCCTGCTGAGCCGGTTCGGCTGCCCTGGCATCACTGATGGTCTGAGCCCCGGGCTCGGTCGGGGGCCCGTCGTGTTCAGCCGGTGGTGCCGTCGGTCAGGCGCTCCCGCTGGATCTCGGGCCGCTCGCTGTCCCAGAGCAGCTCCCACACCGTGAACTCGCAGTGGTAGTCGCGCATGCTGCCCTGACAGATCAGCAGATAGGTGTCGCCGTCGCGGAGCAGGGTGCGCCGGCGGCTGTTGAACGGGTGCTGCGGGGTGTACGCCGGGACGAGCCGCTTCAGCTCGGCGAGCGCCTCCGCGCGGGTGCCCTCGACCTCGGCGAGCACCTTGGGGCCCCAGATCCGGTCGTTGCCGAGGCCCTCGGTCTCCTGGACGACCAGTGCCCAGCGCGCCATGTCCCACCCCTTGCCCGGCTCCCGAAAAGGATCATCGTACCGACGTGGACCGCGGCGCGGGCTACGGTGCCGCAGGGGTCAGCGACTTGAAGAAGATGGTGGTCGGGTGCGCTACGCCCGCCGGGTCGGTGGCGTAGTCGGGCACGATGCCGACCCGCGTCCAGCCCGCGGCCTCGTACATCCGCTCGGCCGGGCTCCCGGTCTGGGTGTCCAGCACCAGCAGCCGGATGCCGAGGTCGGCGGCGGCGAACTCCAGGGCGGCCAGCAGGTATCCGGCCAGGCGCTTGCCGCGGTCCGCTTGGTCCACCATCAGCTTGGAGACCTCCGCCCGGTGCCGGCCGTTGGCGGAGGCCGCCGGGCGCAGCTGCACGGTGCCGGCGATCAGGCCGTCGGCGTCCCTCCGGGCCGTCCACAGCAGCAGCCGCCCGGCCTCGACGTCCGGCGCCAGGGCCCGCCACCACGCGGCCGCCTCGGCGGGGTCGAGCGGGGAGAGGAAGCCGAGCGAGGCACCGGCCCCGACGGTGTCCACCAGCAGCCCGGCGAGCGGCACGGCCGAGTCCAGCAGCTCGTCCGCCGTCACCCTGCTGATCGTGTACATGGTCACTCCTTCGCTCCCCGCCCGCCCGAACCCTGCGGCGTGCGGAATACTCGCCGGTACCCCGCCGAGACTACAAGGAGCTTCAATGACGAAGCCGACCCGGATCGACCCGGCCGACCTGCTCGCCGTCGGCGACCTGCTCACCGACGAGGAGCGGCTGATCCGCGACACCGTACGGAAGTTCGCCGACGAGCGGATCCGCCCGCACATCGGCGACTGGTTCGAGCGCGGCGTCTTCCCGGCCCGCGAACTCGCCCCCGAACTGGGCGCCCTCGGGGTGCTCGGCATGCACCTGGACGGCTACGGCTGCACCGGCTCCGGCGCCGTCGCCTACGGGGTCGCCTGCATGGAGCTGGAGGCCGCCGACTCCGGGCTGCGCAGCTTCGTCTCCGTCCAGGGCTCGCTGGCGATGCGTTCGATCCACGCCTTCGGCTCGGAGGAGCAGAAGCAGCGCTGGCTGCCCGGCATGGCCGCCGGCCGGCTGATCGGCTGCTTCGGCCTCACCGAACCGGACGTCGGCTCGGACCCCGCCGCCATGCGCACCCGGGCCCGCCGCAAGGGCGGCGACTGGGTGCTCTCCGGCGGCAAGATGTGGATCACCAACGGCGGGATCGCGGACGTCGCCGTCGTCTGGGCGCAGACCGACGAGGGCGTCCGCGGCTTCCTGGTAGAGCCCGGCACCCCCGGCTTCACCACCCGCGACGTGCCCGGCAAGCTCTCCCTGCGCGCCTCCGTGACCAGCGAACTCGTCTTCGACGAGGTCGTCCTGCCCGCCGACGCCGTGCTGCCGGGCGTCAGCGGCCTGCGCGGACCGCTGTCCTCCCTGGGCGAGGCCCGCTACGGCATCCTCTGGGGCACCGTCGGCGCCGCCCGCGACTGCTACACCGCCGCGCTCGACTACGCCAGGAGCCGGGTCCAGTTCGACCGCCCGATCGCCGGCTTCCAGCTCACCCAGCAGAAGCTGGTCGAGATGATGCTGGAGGTGGAGAAGGCCTACCTGGTCGCCCTGCGGATCGGCCGGCTCAAGGACGAGGGCGCGGCCCGCCCGGCGCACATCAGCTTCGGCAAGCTCAACAACGTGCGCGCCGCGCTGGAGATCGCCCGCAGCGCCCGGACGATCCTCGGCGCCAACGGCATCACCACCGCGTACCCCGTGCTGCGGCACGCCAACAACCTGGAGTCGGTGCTCACCTACGAGGGGACGAGCGAGATCCACACCCTCGTCCTCGGCGAGGCCATCACCGGCGAGGCCGCCTACCGCTGACGCCCCCTCGTCGCCCCGGAGGGCCCGCGCCGGCCCGCCGCACCGGCGCCCGCCCCGGTCGGTGCGGGCCAGGCCGGTGCCGGCCCCTCGGGACGTCCGACGCCGCCCGGACACCCCTCGTTCCCCTCCGCTCCACCTGCCGGTACGCGACGCCGTGGACCATGACGCGGTCGGCGGCGCCCGCGGGGTGCGGCCGGATGCGCACCACCGAAAGGAACCCCCCACCATGTCCACAGCCGCGCCGTCCCGGCCCAGGGTGCTCGTCGTCGGAATCGACGGTGTCCGGTACGACCTGCTGGAGCAGGTCCCGATGCCGAGGCTCGCGGAGGTCGCCGAGGCCGGGTTCCTGGCGCCGGTCACCGTGGCGGAGTCCACCCCCACCATGTCCGGCCCCTGCTGGGCCACCATCGTCACCGGCGTCGAGCCCGCCAAGCACGGCGTCTGGGGCAATCACCTGGCCGGCCACCGGCTCGACGTCTTCCCCGACTTCGCCACCCGCCTCGCCCGCCAGGACCGCCGCCGCACCTTCGTCGCGGCCGGCTGGGACCCGCTGGTCATCGGCGAGTCCGGCGGCCCGCTGTTCCGGGCCCCCGGCCGCCTCTCCTACGTCGCCCCGGCCGAGGACACCCCCGAGGCCTGGGAGACCGTCGACGAGGAGGTCACCCGGGAGGCCGTGCACGTCCTCGGCACCGCCGACCCGGAGGCGTCCTTCGTCTACCTCGGCGCGGTCGACGAGACCGCCCACTTCCTCGGCTGTGGCGAGGAGTACCGCGCCTCCATGCGCGCCGCCGACCAGCGCCTCGGCCGGCTCCTGGACGCCGTCCGCGGCCGGGCCGGCTACCCCGACGAGGAGTGGACGGTCATCGTCGTCACCGACCACGGCCACGTCGACGCGGGCGGCCACGGCGGCCGCACCACCGAGGAGCGCACCGCCTGGGTGGCCTGCGCGGGCCCCGGCATCCCCGTCGCGCCGCCCACCGGGGAGATCCGTCACCCGGACGTCGCCGCCCAGGTGTACGCCTCGCTCGGCCGCCCCATCGACCCGCACTGGACCCTGGACGGCCGCCCCTTCCCGCTCGCCCGGCCCGTCCCAGCCGCTTTCTGACGATCCGGCAGGGCCGCCCGGGTGGACCGGCCGGGCTGCGCCCCGGCCGGACTTGAGCCAGGCTCTACAGGGCGCGCGACCCTGACATCAGGTGGCCGGGTATACCCCTGAAGGTGGAGACCGTACCCCGTGGGATGGAGACATGGTCACGACCTCGTGGTGACGTTCCGGCAGCACACACCGGTCACGATGGATGTACACCGGAACACCGGGCCACGGAAGCCCGGGGCGGACGGGACCGGCGCGGCGGGATCCGACACAGGAAGAGGGCAGGGCGGGCATGAACGGCATCGTGAGCAAGGTCGCACTGGGAGTCGCGGGCACCGGCATGGCCGTCGCCGTCGCCGTCGTCGCGGTCGGCCCGCGCGTGGCCGACTGGTACGACGACCGCCACCAGGAGCAGGCCTCGTACTCCACCGGCTCCGAGGCCAAGGCCGACCGCCGTTCGATGCCGGACTGGCTGCCCGACAACGCCTCCTCCGTCCGCTACCTGATGTCCACCACCGGCGACGACCGGCTGCTGCGCGCCACCCTCCCCGACGGACGGCTGCCCGCCGGCTGCGCCACGACGCTGCCGGGCAAGGGCGTCCACCCGGCGCCGGTCTCGCTCAGGGCCGGCTGGTTCCCCGAGAGCGTCACCTCGAAGGTCAGCGGTACCTGCGGCCACTACAACGTCACCCTGACGGGCGACCAGCTCTACGCCTGGCAGGACGGCGCCGCCGTCCAGGCCGCCCTGCGCGCCGAGCGGCCGGCCAAGCACTGAACGGGCGCGCGCTGAGCGCCGGGCGGATCGCCGAGCGCCGGGGCGGATGATGATCCACGCGGCGGACCCCGGGTATCCGGACCCCGGGCCGCTGCGATAGGACGGAGCGAGTACCAACCCTGCCCCGTCCTGTGAGGAGCCCCATGCCTGGTCCGACCGCCGGCGCCACCGGCGACACGTCGACCGCCCCCACGACCACCACCACCGGATCCGCCGCCGCCCCCGGCCGCACCACCATCGCCGTCCTCGGCGGCCTGGTCGCCCTCGGACCCCTCACCACCGACCTCTACCTGCCCGGCCTGCCCGCGATCGCCGACGACCTCGCCGCCGAACCGGCCGCCGTCCAGCTCACCCTCACCTTCTCGATGTTCGGCGTCGCCGCCGGACAGCTGCTCTTCGGACCGCTCAGCGACCGCCTCGGCCGCCGCCCGCCCCTGCTCGCCGGCCTCGTCGTCTACACCCTCGCCAGCGTGGTCTGCGTCCTCGCCCCCACCCTGCCCGTCCTGATCGCGGCCCGCTTCGTCCAGGGCGCCGCCGGCGCCGCAGGCCTGGTCATCGGCCGCGCCGTCGCCCGCGACCGCTTCGAGGGCGTCGCGATGCTCCGCTTCCTCGCCTCGATCAGCCTGATATCGGGCCTCGCCCCGATCCTCGCCCCGGTCGTCGGCGCCCAGCTGCTCCGCGTCACCTCCTGGCGCGGCACCTTCGGCGCCCTCACCGCCCTCGGCCTGCTGCTCAGCCTGGTCGCCTTCGCGGCCCTGCGGGAGACCCTGCCGCCCGCGAACCGGCACCGCGGCGGGCTCACCACCACGCTGCGCACCATGGGCGGGCTCCTGCGCGACCTGCCGTTCCTCGGGCTGGTCCTGACCAGTACCTTCGCCTTCGGCACGCTGTTCGGCTACATCAGCGGCTCCTCGGTGGTGCTCCAGCACGTCTACCACGTCTCGCCGCAGACCTACAGTCTGCTCTTCGGCCTCAACTCGCTGGCGATCGTGGCCGTCACCCAGCTGAACGGGCGGGTCCTGGCCCGCCGCTTCACCGCGGGCGCGCTGATGCTGGCCGGCCTCGGCACGGCCGTGGCGGCCGGGGTGGCGCTGGTCCTGGTGACGGCCGTCTGGGACGCCGGACTGCTCGGCGTCTGCCCGGCCCTGTTCGTCATGATGGGCAGCCTCGGCGTGGTCCTGCCGAACTCCGCCGCCCAGGCGCTCAGCCTGGTCCCCCCGCAGACCGCCGGCTCCGCCTCCGCGCTGATCGGTACCGGTACCTTCCTCTGCGGCGCCCTTGTCGCCCCGCTCAGCAGCCTCGGCGGCAGCCCCTCCGCGGTTCTGCTCGCCGTCGTCGTCCTGGTCTGCGCCCTCCTCGCCACCGCCTCCTACCTGGCGCTCTGCCGCCCCTGGCGCCCTGCGGCCCCGGGCCCGGAGGCGGCGCGGGCGGTCTGACGGAGGGCCCGTGCGCCGACCGGGGTCGGGCACGCGTGCCGCGTACACGTGCCGCCGGGGGGGGGGGCGGGGGGGGGGGGGGGCCGCCGGGGGGGGGGGGGGGGGGGGGGGGGGGGGGGCGGGGGGGGGGGCGGGGCGCGGCGGGGGGGGGGGGGGCCCCCCCCCCGCGCGGGGCGGGGGGGGGGGGCGGGGGGGCCCCCCCCCCCCCCGGCGGGTGGTCGGGCCCGAGTGGCTCGGCCCCGGGTGGGTCAGGCGATGGAGAAGTCGTCGCCGAAGACGTTGCCCTGGCCGTACCAGCCGTGCAGGTAGACGGTCACGGTGCCGGAGGCGCCGGTCGTGAACGGGACGGTCAGCTTGGTCCAGCCGGAGGAGCTGGTCCAGGCGCTCGCGGTGGCCCCGCCGCTCACGCCGAGGTAGGCGTAGCTGCCCTG
The DNA here is from genome assembly GCF_044753005.1 of Kitasatospora sp. NPDC088548. NCBI lineage: Bacteria > Bacillati > Actinomycetota > Actinomycetes > Kitasatosporales > Streptomycetaceae > Kitasatospora > Kitasatospora sp. NPDC088548. The sequence goes on along the minus strand of NZ_JBIVMI010000001.1, from coordinate 396,434 downwards.
GACCCAGCCGGTCAGGGTGTAGGCCGTGTTGGGCGACAGGGTGACGGTCTGCGAGCACTGGCCGGTCTGGGCGCCGGTGGCCGCGGCCTGCAGCGCGTAGGAGCCGGAGTGGACCGGGGTGGAGACCACGGCGCCACCGGTCTGGCAGGTCCACGGGGCCAGGCTGCCCGTCTCCAGGCCGCCGTTCACCAGACCGGTCGGCGGGGTGACCCCGGTGACGGTCAGGGTGTACGTGCTGGTGTGGCTGCCGGAGGCGGCGTTGCCGGTGATGGTGAGCGGGTAGGTGCCCGGTGTGGCGGTCGCGGTGGTGGCGACGGAGAGCGTGGCGGTGCCGCCGGCGGTGACGCTGCCGGGGGTGACGGTGGCGGTCACGCCGGCCGGGGCGCCGGTGACGGAGAGGTTGACGCTCTGCGCCGAACCGGTGGTCACCGCGGTGGAGACGGTCGCGCTGGTGGACGAGCCCGCCGCCACCGAACCGGCGCCCGGGTTGACCGCCACCGAGAAGTCGTTACCCGGCTGAGTGCCCGTCACGGTCAGGGTGTACGTGCTGGTGTGGCTGCCGGAGGCGGCGTTGCCGGTGATGGTGAGCGGGTAGGTGCCCGGTGTGGCGGTCGCGGTGGTGGCGACGGAGAGCGTGGCGGTGCCGCCGGCGGTGACGCTGCCGGGGGTGACGGTGGCGGTCACGCCGGCCGGGGCGCCGGTGACGGAGAGGTTGACGCTCTGCGCCGAACCGGTGGTCACCGCGGTGGAGACGGTCGCGCTGGTGGACGAACCGGCCACCACCGAGCCCGAACCCGGGTTGACGGCCACCGAGAAGTCGTTGCCCACCGTCGTGCCGCTGGTGAACGGCGCGAAGATGTGGGTGAAGTCCCAGGTGTTCTGGTTGATCCCGGAGCAGTAGTCGTTGCCCGCCGTGCCCGGGCAGCCACCGTTGTCGCGCTGCAGGGCCCAGAAGGAGAGCGTGTTGATGCCCTTCGAGACCGCCCAGTTGTAGACCGTGGTCGCGTTGGCGACGGTGAAGGTCTCGGCCGGGCCGTAGTCGTCGATGCCGACCATCTCGATGATGCCGATGGAACCCCACAGCTGCGCCGGGGTCTTGGTCGGGTAGAGCTTGGCCAGCTGGTTGTAGAGACCGGTCGTGGCGGTCTGGGTGTCGGCGGCCATGTCGTGGGCGGCGCCGTCGTAGTAGTCGAAGGTCATCAGGTTGACGACATCGATCCGGGCGTTGTTGCTGACCGCGTTCTTCAGCACCGCCAGGCCGCTGGAGGCCAGGCCGCTGGTCGTGGTCGGCAGCGTGTACGAGAACTGGATCGAGCGGCCGTTGGCGGCGGCCCAGTCCTGCACGAGCTTGATCGCCTTGTTGCGGCGGTCGATACCGGCCGTGTTGGTCAGCGAGTTGTCCTCGATGTCGAGGTCGATCCGGCTGACGTCGTACGTGGTGATGACGTTCTCGAAGGCCGCCGCGATCTGGTTGACATCGGTGCAGCTGTCGGCGATCTCGGTCCCGGTGTTGTCGGCCGTGTAGCCGCCGAAGGACGGGATGACGTCGCCGCCGTTGGCGCGGATGGTGGCGATGTCGGCGCCGAAGGAGGACGAGGAGACCGGCAGCGAGGTGTCGCCGTTCCAGTACGGCGTGCACGAGCCCTTGGTGGCGGCCTGCAGGAACGCCATGGTCAGGTGCTTGGCACCGGACTGCGCGGCCAGCGTGGCCGGGCTCTGGCCGGTCCAGGACTCGAAGTACGGCGCGAAGACCCGGGTCGGCAGCGGGGTGGCGGCCTCGGCGGAGGCCGTCCCGACGGCGACCAGCCCGGCCGACGCGGCCAGCGTGGCACAGGCTGTCAGGGCGGCCTGGATCGTTCTGCGTAGACGCATGGATTCTCCAACAGACTTGGTGGGGCAGGACGTTGGTGAAATATTGAACGGTGCTGCGGAACCTCTGTGGTACGGAACCGCCGCCCGCGCGGGTGGGGAGTCGCGCGGGCGTGCAGGGGTGGAGCTGTCGACGGACGGGTGTGCGGGCGGACGGGCGCGTGGACATGCGGACGTGCTGAAGCCCACGTACTCGCGGAGCGACGGCGGTGCGAAGACGCACGTAGGCCGTGCGGGTCGGGGGCGGAGCGGAACAAGGCAGGGCAGTGCCTCAGCCGCCGGTGGTCACACCCCCACAGTGCATCCCGGTCGGATCGACATGCTTATGGTTGGACTAGACCAGTCGTCTGTCAAGACTCCTAACAGTTCGTCAACAGAGCTGATCGGCCGCCGCGGGGCCGTTGCCGTACCCCCGAAGCCGCCGGTGACCGGCGGTAAATCCGCTTGCGACGGCCGACGCCGTTCGGACATGATCGGTCACATGCGCGATCTCCACAGGAAGGGCGGCCACCGCCCGAGCAGGTGAGCCCCATCCGCCGCCCAACGGCGGCCGGCCCGTGCCACCCGTCGCCGGAAACGGCGGCCGCATCCGTATTCACGCCCGATCCGCATTCACATCCCGATCCGCACTCGCTGCCGCATCCGCACGTGTCGGCGCGCCTGTCGGCGCCCCGGCCGTCGCCGTACGCCGCCCGTCCGTGCATCTGACCCGAGAACGCCCACGCCTGTCCCTTTTCTCTTGGAGGAGACCTCTGTGACGACCTTGTCCGACACCGCCTGGACCTTCGCCGACGCCCGTAACCTGCGCGCCCTGCTGGCTGAACTCGACTGCTGTGCCGCCGACTTGACTGCTTCCCGGGCCGCCGCGCGGGTCACCGTCCGGGCCACCGCGCAGGTCGTTCCGCAGGCCGCTCTGCGCCGCCGCCGGAGCACCGCCGACGGGCCGGCGGCCCTGGCGGCCTGACCGGGGCCGATCCGGCCGACGTCCGGATTGCCGACGTCCGCCGTACCTTCCGCGCCCGCCGCTGACGTACCGCGCGTCATCGGGCGCGCCGAAACGTCGAGGTCCCGCCCGATCACCAGGATCGGGCGGGACCTCGGGGCCGCTGGCGAACGGCAGTCGGATCAGGCCATGCCGTGGCCGCGTGCCCGGTCGGAGCACGCGGCCACGGTCGCCCGGCGCTCAGGACGCCGGGCTGCTCGGGGTGGTGGGCGGACGGCCGGGCTCAGGCCGGCGGGCAGAGGGTGGTGCGCAGCGCGTCGAGGATCTTCTCGGCCTTCTCGCCGCCGAAGCCCTGCGGGTGGTCCGGCGCGGTGAAGCGCTGGTTGACCAGTTCGACCAACTTGGCCCGGTCCTTGGGGAACTGGTACATCGACTGGCACTGGTTGCGGGCCCGGTCGACGGCCCGCTCGGGCTTTCCGCCGACGATCGCCGGGTCGATCGCGTCCAGGGCGGCGACCAGCCTGGTGGTGAGGCCCGCGTCCGGTTTGGTGGGCAGTCCGGCGTCGGCCGGCGGCGCGGGCTTGGACGCCGCGGGGGCGTCGGGCGTGCCGGGGGCCGGGGGTGAGGCGGCGTCCGTGGCGGGCGTGTCGGGCGAGCCGGTGGCAGGTGCGGGCGGCGGCGGGGTGGTGGCGTCGCCGGCGGGTGCGGACGTGGGTGCGGATGCGTCGGGGGTGGTCGACGCGGCGGGGGTCGGTCCGGAGGGTGGTCCGGCCGAGGTGGTGCCGGAGCCGGAGCTGGAGCAGGCGGCTAGGCTCACCGCGGCGAATGCCGTGAGGGTGGCGGCGAGAAGACGAGTGCGCATTCCGCCACACTGTCATGTCCGCGGCGCTCAGGGGAAGATCCCCCGGGAGAACCGGCGGCGACCCGGGAGACCTCCCCCCGAGCCGCCCCCGAGCCGTCGCCCGGGCTCAGCCGAGGCCGTTGGCCTTGAGCCAGTCCTTGGCCACCGTCGACGGGTCCTCCTTGTCGATGGCGACCCGCTTCATCAGCGCCGTCAGACCCGCCGTGTCCAGCTTGGCCGACACCGCGTTGAGCGCGGCCGTCGCCGTGGCGTCCACACCCGCCTTGTTGACCAGCGGAGTGACGTTCTGCGCCCCGAAGATGTCCTTCGGGTCGGTCAGCGGCACGAGCTTCAACTGGACGATCTTCGGGTCGGTGGTGAAGACGTTGCCGACCTGGACGGAGCCGTCCTTCACCGCGTTGGCCGTGGTGTCGCCGGTCGGCTTCCACTCCTTGAAGGTCAGCCCGTAGACGTCCTTGAGCTCCTGCTCGCGGCGGGACTTGAACTCCGGCGGGCCCCCGATGGTGAGCTCGCCGGCCTTCGCCGACAGGTCGGCGATGCTCTTCAGGCCGTACTTGTCGGCGGTCTCCTGGCTGACGCTGAGCGAGTCCTTGTCCTCGGCCGGCGAGGAGTCCAGGATTCCCAGCGCGGCCGGCAGGGCCTTCGCCAGCGCCGCGTTGACGTCGTCCTTGGTGGCGGCGGTCGACTTGGCGTCCAGGTAGGCGAGCAGCGAGCCGTTGTACTCGGGCAGCACGGTCAGGCTGCCGTTCTGGATCTGGCCGTAGAGCACCTCGCGGCTGCCGATGTTGAACTTCTCCTCGACCTTGACACCCTTGGCCTTGAGCGCCTGCGAGTAGATCGAGCCGAGCAGCACGTTCTCGGGGAAGTTCGCCGAGCCGACCACCACGGTCGAGCCGGAGCCGCCCGAGCCGGCGGGCGCCGACGAGGAGCCGCTCAGCGGGTCGCCGCCCGAGGAGCCGCAGGCGGTGGCGCCGAGGGCGAGCGCGGCGAGGGCGCCGAGGACGAGAGCCCGGTGACCGCTTCTGCGGCGTGCGGATGTCGACATGGTGATACGTGTCCTTTCGGGAGGGGTGGGAGGTTCAGCGGGCCTGGCGCTGGGCGCGCAGCCCGGGCGGGAGCGCGTACCGGGCGAGCAGGGAGAAGAACAGCTGGGCGCCGACCGCGAGCAGCACCACCAGCAGCGCGCCGCCCACCGTCACCGCGTACTTCCGGGTGGCCAGCCCGTCGATGACGTAGCGGCCGAGGCCGCCGAGGCCGACGTACGCGGCCACCGTGGCGGTCGCGATCACCTGCACGGTCGCGGTGCGGAAGCCCGCCAGCAGGGTCGGCAGCGCGGACGGCAGGCAGACCTGCCAGAGTACCTGCGGGTGCGTCAGCCCGACCCCGCGGGCCGCGTCCCGGACGTCCGGGTCGGTGCTGCGGACCCCCTCGACGGCGGCCACCAGCAACGGCGGCGCGGCGAGCGCGACCAGCGGGATCAGCACGGCCGTGTCGCCGACGCCGGCGAGCAGCACCGCCAGCGTCACCAGCCCGAGGGTGGGCAGCGCGCGGGCGGCGCCGGCCAGCGAGGTCACGGCGGTGGCGCCGCGGCCGGTGTAGCCGATCAGCAGGCCGAGCGGGACGGCGAGCAGCGCCGCGTACAGCAGCGCCTCACCGGAGAGCAGCAGGTGCTCGGTGACCCGGTGCACGATCGAGTCCGGGCCGCTGCGGTGGTCCGGGGCGGAGAAGAAGTCGCCCAGCCAGGAGAGCCAGTTCACCGGGCCGCCCCCTTCTCCCGGACGGCCCACGGTGCGAGCAGCCGCCGGGTGCCGACCAGCAGCAGGTCCACGACCAGCGCGAGCGCGGCGATCAGCACGATGCCGGCCACGATCGGGGTCGGGAAGGTGCGCTGGAAGCCGTCGATGAACAGATAGCCGAGCCCGCCGCGCCCGACCAGCGCGCCGACGCTCGCCAGCGAGATGCTGGACACCGCCGCGACCCGCAGTCCGGCCAGCAGGTACGGCACGGCGGCGGGCAGCTCGACGGCGGCCAGCCGGTGCCACGGCCCGTACCCCATCGCGGTCGCCGCCTGGCGGACGGCCTCCGGGACGGCGCGCAGCCCGTCCACCGTGGTCGGCAGCAGCACGGCGAGCGCGTAGAAGGTGAGCGGGATCATCACGGTGGCCTGGGTGGCCAGCCCGGTGTACGGGATGAGCACCACGAAGACGGCCAGCGAGGGCAGCGCGTAGACGACGTTGAAGACCGCGGCGAGCGGCTGGTAGAGCCGGGGATAGCGGGTGCAGGCCAGGCCCAGCGGGACGGCCAGCAGCAGGCCGATGAGCACCGGGAGCAGGGCGATCAGGGCGTGGTCGGCCAGCAGGTGGCCCAGATAGCCGAGATGGTCGCCGATCCAGTACCAGCGGACGATCGGTTCATCGTCCACCGGTGGCTCCGTCCGCCTCCGGGGTCTTCGTGGGTGCGGGCGTCGGCGCAGGCGTTGGCGCGGGCTCCGGTGCCGGCGTGCCCGCCCCGGCGAGGGCGGCGAGGACGGCCTCGCGGCTCGCCGTACCGCGGGCCCGGCCGTCGGCGTCCAGCGCGACGGCGGCCCCGGCGGGGGAGAGGACGGCGGCGTCCAGCGCGGTGCGCAGGGTGTCGGCCTCGGGCCGGTAGCCGGCCGCCGGGTGCAGGACGGTGGTGGCGGCGTCCCGGTCGATCCAGCCGATCGGGCGGCGCTCGTCGTCCAGCGCCAGCTCCCAGCCGCCGTAGCGCAGCCCGTCGGCGACCGGGCGGACGGCGACGCCGGTGGCGGGGCGCAGGCCGAGGCCGCGCAGGCCGCGGTCGCGGCCGAGGAAGGCGGCCACGCCGTCGTCGGCCGGGGAGGTCAGCAGGGTGTGCGGGTCGGCGAGCTGGGCGATCCGGCCCTGTTCGCGCAGCACCACGACCTGGTCGCCCAGCCGGACGGCCTCCTCGATGTCATGGGTGACGAACAGCACCGTCTTGTGCAGCTCGGACTGGAGGCGCAGCAGTTCGTCCTGCAACCCGGCGCGGACCACCGGGTCGACGGCGCTGAACGGCTCGTCCATCAGCAGTACCGGCGGGTCGGCCGCCAGCGCCCGCGCCACGCCGACGCGCTGCTGCTGACCGCCGGAGAGCTGGAAGGGGTACCGCTTGGCGGTCTCGGGCGCGAGCCCGACCAGTTCCAGCAGCTCGGCGGCCCGGGCGCGGGCCTTCTTGCGGTCCCAGCCGAGCAGGTAGGGGACGGTGGCGACGTTGTCGATCACCTTGCGGTGCGGGAAGAGCCCGGCCTGCTGGATCACGTACCCGATGCCGCGGCGCAGCCTGGCGGGCTCCAGCTCGGCGACGTCCGTGCCGTCCAGCAGCACCCGGCCCGACGTCGGCTCGACCATCCGGTTGACCATGCGCAGCAGGGTGGTCTTGCCGCAGCCGGAGGGCCCGACCAGGACGGTTATCCGACCGGTCGGGACGTCCAGGTCGAGACCCCCGACGGCGATGGTGCCGTCGGGGTGGCGCTTTCCGGCGCCGTCGAATCTGATCACGGGGAGTTTCCTCGTCTCGGTGCCCCTGGATGGCGGCGCCGATCGTGTCGGTCTGTCGGTCGGTGGCGGTTTGTCAACGAAGGAGCGGCGTGGGTGACACCGCCGTCCCGTCGTATCAACCGCCCGGGCGTTCTTCCGCCCGCGTGGCTGCCCAGCTTTGGACCGGCGGAAACTCTGATCAGACTATGACCTCGATCATCTCCTGTCCGTGATTAACCGCCCGACGGGTGCTCAGGTGTCCTCTTCCGGCGTCCTGATCCGCCGCCTGATCCGCGGCCCTGATCCGCTGTCCTGGCCCGCGCTGCGGCCTGCCGTGAGCGGACGGCCGGTCAGCCGCCCCGGCGCGTCGGCAGCCCGGCGGCGGCCCAGCCGACGAAACCGCCGTCCAGGTCCGTCGCCCGGCGCAGCCCCAGTTCGCGCAGCGAGGCGGCGGCCAGACTGGAGGCGTAACCCTCCGAGCAGACCACGATCACCTCCACGTCGTACCCCGTCGCCTCCGGGATGCGGTGACTGCCCGTCGGATCGAGCCGCCACTCCAGCACATTGCGCTCGATGATCAGCGTGCCGGGGATCTCCCCCTCGGCCGCCCGCTGCGCCGCGGGCCGGATGTCCACCAGCAGCGCGCCGTCCAGCTGAGCCTGGTAGGCCTCCCGGGCCCGTGGCCGGTGGACGCCCTCACGGGCGCGCTCCACCAGGTCGTCGATCGTGGTCACCACTGCTCCGGTCCTTCCTCCGAGGTGCGGACGAGCCCGCCGGCCCGCAGGTCGTAGTGCGCCATGGAACTCAGCGGCGGCGAGTAGGCGTGCAGCGTGACGGCCGGTCCGGAGGCCGTGTTGCGCACATCGTGCACGTACTCGGGGCCGAAGGCGCGGGCGGTGCCGGCCGGGATGCGGCGGATCAGCAGACCCTGGTCAGGCCCGCCGAGCGACAGCTCCTCCAGCTCGCCGAGCGCGACGGTGAACGCGCCGCGCGAGCCGCCGTGGTCGTGGAAGCCGGTGGACTGGCCGGGCAGCCAGCTGATCAGCCAGACCTCGTGGTCGTCGTCGGCCGCCAGCCGGCGGTACCAGCGCTCGTCGGTGGAGAGCCGCACCTGGTGGATCCACTGGTCGGGCCGTTCGGCCAGCTCCCGGACGATCTTGCGCAGGGCGTTCGGGGAGAGCGGGGCGCGGGTCTCCTCGGTGGTGGCCGTGCGGGTGCGGGTGCGGTGACCGGTGGCGGCCGTGGCGGCAGGGTTGTCGGGAGCGAGGTCCAGGCTCATGTGGGCGTCCTCGGGGAAGGGAGAAGGCGAAGGAGGTGAAGGGCGGGACGCGGCCGGGCCGGGGCTCGGACCTGCCGACGGGGCGGCACGATGCGTGGGGCGGGGCGCGTCAGGAAGACGGGAGCGGGTGCGCGGCGCGGGCCCTGGGAGACGTCACAGGGTGGGACCGGCGAGGAAAGGCAAGGTCAACAGGCACAGATGGAACTCGCCTGGCGTCGCAGATCGACGTGCAGGCGGCAGACCAGAGTGGCGCCGGAGTCCATGTGCCGGATCTTTCCCGACGGGACAGGCGCGAGTCAAGCGAGGTCCGTCACTCCTGCGGGGCGCGCCGTGGTGGCGGCGGCGCCGGGGCGCCCGCCGTGGGGGGGGGGGGCCGGCGGGGGCCCCCCCCGGGGGGGGGGGGGGGGGGGGGGCCGGCGGGCGCCGGGGGGGCGGGGGGGGGGGGGGGGCGGGGGGGGGGGCGCGACCGCGGCGCGGCGGGGCGGG